>NZ_JBICZA010000059.1:0-31784 GCF_043201585.1 Streptomyces sp. NPDC048297 | reverse complement strand
GACTGGGGGCCCCGCCGCGCGGGCGCGGGGCGGCCCCCGCGGGCGGCGCCCGACGGGCGGGGGTCCCGTCCCCCGCCCGGGCTGCCTGTGGTGTCCCCGCGGGGGCCCCGGGGGGCCCGGCCCCGGGGTGACGCCTCGTCTCAGTTACGGGTGAAGGCCGGTTGCGCGAGGTCGGCGACCCGGGTCGGGCGGCCGAGCAGGGCCACCTCGCGGAACTGCCACAGCAGTGCTCCTGTCGGCGCGTGGATCACCATCCCGCGCCGCAGCGGCATCTGCAGCAGGCGCCGGCCGTCGGAATCGGTGTGCCAGTGCGGCAGGTCCGGCTCCGTGAGCCGGCGCAGCGGGATCGGGTGCAACGAGTGCACCTCGCGCGGGTCGCGTACGGGGCGTACGGGCGCCCGGGGGACGACGACCACCGGTGTGATGACGAAACCGGAGTCGGTGACGAAGTCGTCGAGCACACCCGCCACGTCCTCCGGCTCCGCCGAGATCCCCGTCTCCTCGCCCAGTTCGCGCAGCGCCGCCTGCACCGGGGTCTCCGCCCCGTCCAGCCGTCCGCCGGGCAGCGCCCACTGCCCGGCGTTGCGACCCCGGGCGACCCGCTTGATCAGCATTACGTGCGGCTCACCGCGCCGGCGGAACAGGGCGAGGCACACGCCGGCACGCCGCACGCCCGGTGCGACCGTGGCCTCGCGCCGCTCGAACGCCGCGAGATTGGCCCGCACCCGGGCCTCGACGTCGCCGAGATCGCCACGGGCTTCGCCGTCTGCGTGCTCGGTACTCGCCTCCATCTCGCCGTGCTCGGTACTCGCCTCCATCTCGCCGTGCTCGGTACCCGCCTTCACCTCGCCGTACGCGGCGCGCGCCGCCACCTCCCCAGGATTGGTGCGCGCCGCCGCCTCCCCGGGATCGGCGCGCGCCCCGTTCTCGCCGGGGTCGGCGTCGGAGGCCGCCGTGTCAGTGGTCGCTGCCGTCATGCGATCCGCCTTTCCGCGCGAGGAGTTCGCGCTCGATGAAGTCCAGCAGGACGCCGCGCATCCGCTCCGCCGTCACGTCCGGAGAGCCCGTCAGCACCTGGATGGCCAGGCCGTCGGTGAGCGCCGTGAGGACCAGGGCGAGTTGTTCCGCGTCCGCGTCCGCCCGGAACTGCCCCTGCCGCTGCCCCCGGAGCACGATCCGGACCACGGTCTCCCGCCAGCGGGCGTAGAAGCCGTTGTGGATCGCGCGCAGCTCGGGGCGCAGCGCGGTCTCCGCCCAGAACTGCAGCCAGACCAGCCACTCGTCCCGCACCATGTCGGCCGGCAGCTGCATGTCGATGAGCTTCACCAGCCGCCCGTACGCGCTGTCCACGGCCTTCAGCTCGACGCTCTGCCGCTCGAAGGCACAGGTGACGCAGTGCAGCAGCGCCGCGTTCAGCACGTCCTGCTTGGTGGGGAAGTAGTAGTGCACCGCGCCGCTGCTGGTACCGCAGGCGCGGGCGATGTCGGCGATGCGGACCGAGTGGTAGCCCTGCTCGGAGATGAGCTTCCAGGCCGCCTGGAGGAACTCGGTGCGGCGCCGGTCGTCGCCGTTGCCCTCCGCGTCCACGGGGTCGGCCGGCCGCCGCTCGGGCGCCGGGGCCGGTCCCGTGCCGCGGCCGTGCATCAGCCAGTCCACGCTCACTCCGCCCGCCGCGGCCACGGCCGACAGCTCGCCCGCCGTGAAACGGCGGTTGCCCTGGAGCGACTTGGAGAGCTTGGTCGGCTCGAGGCCGATGCGTGCGGCGAACTCCCGTTGGGTGTCCGCGACCGTGTCGATGACGCGGCGCACGCGCTGCGCTGTCTCGTCCATGGTGCCGCACCGTAGTGCCGCGTTGCCTAAATCGCAATATCCCTGGTGTGGGCCCCGCTGGGGCAACTGAGGGGTCTTCACTGAAAACTCGCAGGTTGCAAGCCTATTGGCAGCGCCTTCGGGGCCGTCCCAGAGTGAGGGCAATTCCCAACCGACGCATCAGTCAGTCGATGTGCCGATCCGGGTAGGCAGCCGTGCCATGCCGTGAGTTCCCCGTCCTTTCACGGTCCGGGAACGCCGAACACCGCATGGCGGCCCGGGACAGCGGCACAGAAAGAGAGCACCGTGGGCACCTCACCACTGCGCCCTGACGTGCACGACGGAAAGGTCGTGCTGATCACGGGTGGAGGCACCGGCAAAGGCCGGGCCGTCGCCAGGGACTTCGCCGCCTGCGGGGCGCGCGTCGTCGTCTGCGGGCGGCGCCCCGGCCCCCGGGACGACGTACGCGCAGAGATCGAGGCCGCCGGCGGCACCTGTCTGGCCGTGCCGGCGAACATCCGGGAGGAGGGAGCGGTCACGCACGTCGTGGACGCCGCCCTCGCCGAGTTCGGCCGGATCGACGTGCTCGTCAACAACGCGGGCGGCCAGTTCACCGCCCCCGCCGAGAAGATCACCTCCAAGGGCTGGCGCGCGGTGCACGACCTGGCCGTCGACGCCGCCTGAGCCATGACCCGCGAGGTCGCCGTCCACTCGATGATCCTCCACCGCTCCGGGTCCGTGTTCTTCATCGCGTTCTCCCCGCGGCGCGGCATCCCGGTGTGGTTCGCCGGCGACGCCCACCTCGCCACCGTCGCCACCGGTGCGATCGGGGTGACCCTCGGCGGGAACCTGATCTGGACGGCGATCGCCGTCGTCCTCGGCTCCGCCTTCGGCACCTTCTTCATGGCCTTCCACTCCACCCAGGGCCCGCAGCTGGGGCTGCCCCAAATGGTGCAGTCCCGGCCGCAGTTCGGCTTCGTCGGCGCCCTGCTCGTATGGGTCACGGCACTGGTGACGTACATCGGCTACACCGCGTTCAACCAGATCCTGGTCGGCCGCACCCTGTCGCATCCGGCCGGGGTGCCCGACCCGGCGAGCTACATCGGCTACGCGGTGGTGGGCATCGTCCTCGCGATCGTCGGCTACGACTTCATCCACCGGGCCTCGCGCTGGCTGACCTATCTGATGTTCGTGGCCCTGGTCGTGTTCACCGTGGGCATCGCGGTGACGGCCCCGTTCACCTCCGAGCAGCTCGACCTGGGCGCGTTCACCCTCGCCCCCTTCCTCGTCCAGTTCTTCACGGCCGCCGTCTACCAGCTCTCCTGGTCGATCTACGTCTCCGACTACTCCCGCTACCTGCCGCCGACCGTGGGCGTGCGCTCCTCGTTCTGGTGGACGTACCTCGGCGCGACCATCGGCGGGGCGTGGATGATGCTCGTGGGCACGGTGGCGGCCGGGCTGTTCCCGAAACTGGCCCTCGTCGAATCGGTCATCGCCGTCGGCGACAAGGTCTTCCACGGCTTCGGCACCACCCTGCTGCTGGTGTCGGTCGTCCCGCTGATCACCATCGGCACGCTCAACTTCTACGGCGGCAGCCTGACCCTGCTGTCCAGCATGGACTCCATCCGGCAGATCCGGTCCACCGTGGCCAAGCGGGTGGTCACGCTCGTCGTCGTCGGCCTGCTGTCGACCGCGATCGCCTTCAGCTCGGACGAGACGTTCCTCAGGGAGTTCGAACACTTCCTGGTCGTCCTCGGCTACCTGTTCACCCCGTGGACGGCGATCAACCTGGTCGACTTCTACGTCGTACGCCGGGGCCACTACTCGATCCGGGAGATCTTCAACCCGCGCGGCATCTACGGACGGTGGAGCTGGCGCGGACTGGTGAGCTACGTCGTGGGCTTCGCGTCGATGATGCCGTTCGCCGTGGTGGGCGACCACATGGGCCCGGTGGCACGGTGGCGCGGTGGTTCGACGGCCTGGACGTCACCATGCTCGTCGGACTGGCCGTCTCGGCCGGCCTCTACCTGCTGGTCTGCCGGTCGCTTGACCTGACGACCGAGCGGGAGCGCGTCGCCGCCGCCGACGCCGGCCTGGACCCCGACCTGCCGGCTCCCGCGGCGCACGCCGGGTGAACACGGCCCTTCCCGTGCCGTTCGGTACGCCGGTCCCGCAGGCGGACTCCTTCCGGGTCCCCATGCGGGACGGCGTCCGCCTGCACACCGACGTGTACCTGCCGCCGTCCCCCACGAGGCTGCCGGCGGTGCTGATCCGGACGCCGTACGACAAGACGCGTCCGGACACCCTGCTGCCGGACATCGCGGCCCGGCTCACCGACGCCGGACTGGCCGTCGTGACGCAGGACGTCCGCGGCAAGATCCGCTCCGAGGGCCGCACGGAACCGTTTCGCGCGGAGACCGGTGACGCCTGGGACGTCCTGGAGTGGATCACGGCGCAGCGCTGGTCGGACGGCACGGTGGGCTGCTGGGGCAACTCGTACTACGGCTTCACCGCCTGGGTCGCACTCGCCTCCCTGCACCCGGCCGTCCGAGCGCTGGTGTCCCGGCTCACCACGACGGACATCGGCGGCGAACTCATCCACCGGGGCGGGGTGTTCAGACTCGGCCCCATGGTGGACTGGCTGACGACCACCTGGGCCGATCGTGCCAACCTGGCCACGAGCCCGGACTGGTCCCGGCGGCCCTTCGCCGGGCTTCTCGACGAACTGCCCGCCGTGACCGGTGAGTTGTCACCGGCCCAGTGGCCCACCACACCCCCCGGCGCGAACCGCTGGCGCCAACTGGCCTTCGGTGACCACACACCCGGCCACGGACGCGTGCCGACCCTGCACTGGACCGGCTGGTACGACCTCTTCCAGAGCGGGCAGCTGCGCGACTGGTGTCGGGCCCAGCGGGCGGCGCGCGCACCGCAGTACCTGATCGCCGGGGCCATCGACCACCAGGACGACCCGCACACGCCGGACGGACACGGCCCCGACCACCTCACCGACCCGGCCGCCCGCGAAACGATGCTGGACCGTTCCCTCACCCCAGTGATCGACTTCCTGCTACGGCACCTCGGCACAGGCGGAGCGGGGGAGCCGCCCCCACCGGTCCGCTGGCAGAGCACGGGCACCGGCCGGCACACGGCACCCTGCTGGCCTCCGCCCGGGACCCGTACCCTGCGCCTCCATCTCGCCGACGCGCCGGCCGCCGCGAGCGGCCCCGAGGGCGGAGCGCTCGTCGCTCGGCCCGATGCCGAGGCCCGCCCGGCCGGCTGGGACCACGACCCCGACGACCTGGTACCGGCCACCGACACCAACTGGTGGCGTCCGCTGCCGGCCCTGCCCGACGAACGGCAGGTGGAGGGACGCCCGGACGTCCTGACCTTCACCGGCTCCGCCTCCCGCCCTTCTGGCCTGCTCGGCGAGCAACGTCCCCGCCGTGGCGAGATCCACGTCCCCAATCGGGGACTTTTCCGACGCGAAGTCCCTCGGGTCGTGGGGACGTCGCCTGCTCGCGGCCGGTCGTCTTGCCTTCAGACCGTGGCCCGGCATATCGACAGCGACCGACCTTGTCGTACACCCATGACTCCCCCTCCAGGAAACGCGATCGTATCCCGCTGATCGGCGGCCGTCTGTGCGCGGTCCGCGGTGGGCAGCGGGCTGCTGAGCAACGGGGCGAGTTGGAACACATAGGTACACGAGTCAAGCATTTTCGGTCACGTGACTGGAGCCACAGCATTCTGGACTTGTCGGTCCAATGTGCGCGAGTGCATGGTTAATGGGCCGGGCGGTCCACGCTCTGAAGGTGTCGGCAGAACGCAAACCTCGCGTACCGCATGTCTCCATATCGCCAGAAGGAAGATCGACCATGGAAACCATCGAGCGCCTCGGCATCACGGAGGAAGTCCGTCGCCTGATGGCCCGCTATGTCCGTTACGCGGACCACCAGCGCTGGGGCGACCTGGCAAACCTGTTCACACACGACGGCACCTTCACCCCGCACAAGCCGGACGGATCCGTGTGGTTCCGCATGCGCGGCCGGGACGAGATCACCGCAACGGTGGGCGCCAGCGGCGGCCCCGGCGTCACCCTGATCCATCACCTGTTCTCCGACGAGATCGACGTCGACTCACCGACAGCCGCTCATGGCGTGTTCGCGATGGAGGACATCGTCACGAGGCCCGAGGACGCCGAGGTCTCCGAAGCCATCCCCTTCAGAACCATGCACGGCTTCGGTCACTACCACGCGCGCTTCGTCAAGACCGGGGGCTCGTGGCAGATCGCCGAACTCAAGCAGACCCGAGTCCGCCTGGACTTCAGCGACTGACCGATCACGCGGTCCACTTCAGCAACTTCCGTTTCCACTTCCCAGGAAAGCAGCATTGCAGTGAGCGAAATTAACGAAATCAACAAGTTGGCACCGTACGAGATCGACATTCCCCAGGATGTCCTCGACGACCTCAAGGACCGCCTGCGGAAGACCCGTTACTTCGGCGACCTCGACAACGAGGAGGAGTACTACGGGATCAGCACCGCCTACCTCAAGCCGCTGGTGGAGTACTGGGCGGACGGTTTCGACTGGCGTGCGCAGGAAAAGAGGCTGAACTCCTTCAACCAGCACAAGGTCGAGATCGACGGCACGCCCGTGCACTTCGTGTACGAGCGGGGCAAGGGCCCGAACCCGATCCCGCTCATCGTCAACCCCGGCTGGCCCTGGCCCGGGGAGTTCAGCTACGGCCTCATCGGCCCGCTCACGGACCCCGCCGCCCACGGCGGCGACCCGTCACTCTCGTTCGATGTCATCATCCCGGACCTGCCCGGCTTCGCCTTCTCCACTCCGGCCACCAGGGGCGATCTGAATTACTGGAAGATCGCCGACATCCTGCACAAGCTCATGACCGAGGAGCTCGGCTACGAGAAGTACGGCGTCGCTGGATCCGACTACGGCGCCCTGGTCGCCAGCCAGCTGGGGCACAAGTACGCCGACAGCATCATCGGCCTGCACTACGGCCACGACATGCCGCCGGGGCAGTTCGCGAACGAGCGGTTCTGGGACCTGACCGACGGCGTGAAGATCCCCGAGGATGCCTCGCCGGAACTGCGGGCGGGCCTGGAGAACCTCGTCGACACCTATGTCTCCCACGTCGCGGTCCACATGCTGGATGGCTCGACCCTCACCCACGGTCTGAACGACTCCCCCATCGGAATGCTCGCCTGGCTGCTGCGGCGGTGGAAGAAGTGGAGCGACAAGCGGGGCGACTTCGAGACGGCGTTCCCTCGCGACTTCATCCTCACCCAGGCCACCATCTTCTGGGCGACGCAGTCCATCGGCACCTCCATCCGAATGTACCGGAACGCGGTGCGTCACCCGTGGGTTCCTTCCCATGACCGTCAGCCCGTCGTCGAGCCGCCGGCCGGCTTCACCTTCCTTCTCGGTGACGCCTACCCGCCGGCCATCAACACCGTCGAGGACCGCATCGCCGCCTTCGAGAACGGGCCCACGCGCAGCTCCTTCAACGTGGTCAACATCAACGCCCACATGAAGGGTGGCCACTTCGTCCACTACGAGAACCCGGAGGCGTTCGTTTCCGACCTGCGGGAGACCTTCCGCAGGATCACCCTCTGACCCACACCGACGGGCCTGCTCGGAGCGGTCCGCCGTGCCAGTCATTTGACTGAACACGTGTCGCGATGCACGTCTCCACGGCCGCGCCCGTGCTCGCAGTCTGGGTGGCGGTGCCTTCGTACTGAGAAGGCGAGAGTGAGTCATTGAACGGATGCCCGAACTCACTTCTTTCGACAAACCTGTGGTCGCGAAGCCGAGGCGCCGTGTCAATGACGGCCCGAAGTCTCCGCGACCGCAGCTCCGCCGTTACCGAGAGGGACCAGCATGCCGTTCATCGCCGTGGGCGAGGAGAACACCGCCGACATCGAGTTGTACGACAAGGACCACGGGAGCGGTCAACCCGTCGTCCTGATCCACGGCTTCCCGCCCGACGGGCACTCGTGGGAGAAACAGTCGGCGGCGCTGCTCGCGGCCGGCCACCGCGTCATCACCTACGACCGACGCGGCTTCGGTCCAGCCAGCCCACCGCCGGCTACGACTACGACACCTTCGCCGCCGACCTCAACACCGTGCTGGAGAAGCTGGACGTGCGCGACGCCGTCCTCGTCGGCTTCTCCATGGGCACCGGCGAAGCCGCGCGCTACCTCGGCACCTACGGCTCAGCGCGCATCGCTAAGGTCGCTTTCCTCGGCTCCCTGGAACCGTGCCTGCTCCAGAGCGACGACAACCCGGACGGTGCCGCGCCCGCCGAGTTCTTCCAGGGGGTGGTCGACGCGGTCAAGGCCGACCGGTATGCGTACTACACGCCCTTCTACCAGGACTTCTACAACCTGGACGAGAACCTGGGCACACGTATCAGCGAGGAGGCGGTGCGCAACAGCTGGAACGTGGCCGCGGGTGGCGGTGCGTACGCGGCCGCGGCCGCACCGCTGACCTGGGGTACGGACTTTCGCCAGGACATTCCCGAGATCGACGTGCCGGCTCTCATCCTGCACGGCACGGGTGACAGGATCCTGCCCGTCGAGTCCACGGCCTGTTTTTTTCACCAAGCCCTGCCCTCCGCCGACTACGTGGAGATCGAAGGCGCGCCACACGGGCTGCCGTGGACTCACGCGGACGAGGTGAACAAGGCGCTGCTGGAATTCCTGTCCAAGTAGCGGCACTTGACAGGGTGCCGCGGCAGGCAACCTCTTTCTGGACCATAGAGTCCAAACTTTACTACCTAGGCTCAACGAGACTCCCGATCTTAGAGGTCATGTTATGGCTGCCATCGACAACGACTCATTCATCCGCGACTTCGTGAACACCTTCAACAGCAAGAACGCCGCCGCCCTCGGCCCGTATCTGGCCGATGACGTTGTCTTCCACAACTACGGCGACAACCCGATCAAGGGACGTGACAAGGTGGTCGCCCTCTGGAGGGGCGTGTTCGGCAACTTCGAGCAGATCAAGTTCGAGACCGTGCACCAGGCGGTCACCGGCGACGTCGTCATAGCCGAGCAGATCCATGGGCTCGCACTGCCCGGCGGCAAGCTCGCCCCGGTGATGAACATGGCCGTCTACGAACTCCGCGACGGCAGGATCGCGGAGTGGCGCGACTACACCAACCCCGTCTACGCGGCCTCCCTTCTGCAGGCTTGATGTGCCGAAGGACTGCTCCGGCCTCCCTGAAGGAGCCGGGGCAGTCCCCATTCCAGGCACGGCAGCATATGTGGCAGAGGGACCGAAGGGACCGTATTTCCGCACTACGACCGAGTCGCCTGGCGGCGGAACCGCCTCTCAGTCCAGTGCCCGCAGCGCGCCGGTGACTGCCGACTGCAGGAACGCGTGATCGGCGCGGGCCTGTCCCATGACGTGGATGCCCTGGATGAACGTGGTGAGGAAACGGGCGCCGTCCACCGGGTTGAACCCGCTGCGCAGCTCGCCCCTGTCCTGGGCCCGGTGCAGTGCCTCCGCCAGTACTGACTCCACGGCGTTCATCGGCATACGTACCTGCTTCACCGTGTCGTGGTGGGTCGCGCGTTCGGTGGTTGCGCCGACCAGCGGACAGCCGTGTCGGGGACTGCCACGTCGGCCGTGATCATGGTGATCAGCAGGTCGCGCAGTGCTGTGCGGATGTCCTCGCCGGTTTGCACGTCCCGCTCGAGGGTCGCGATCAAGCCTTCGCAGTAGCGTTCCAGAGCCCTCGCGTACAGACCGTCCTTCGAGCCGAACGCGGCATACAGGCTGCCGCTGCCGATGCTGAGCGCTGCGGTCAGCCGGGGCATCGGTGTGGCGTGGTACCCCTGCCTCCGGAACAGCGTCATGGCCTGTTCCACTGCCACGTCGGTGTCGAACGCGCGGGGGCGGGCCACTTCAGCATCCTTCTGTCAGCGGAGTCGCCGCGCGGCGACGAGGGCGTCGGTGATGCGTCGAGGGCTCCCGGTCCGGGGGCCTCGCGGTGGAGAGATGGGGCACACCGCCGACTCTGGCAGGCCGTGCTCGGGGCGGCATGGGTCAGTTGACTGCAAACGTGGAATTCGGCGGCGCTGCCCGGTCGGCCGTGCGTGCGCGGACGATGGGCTGACCATGTCGGTCCGATGGCCCGGGGACGCCCAAGGCCGCAGCGGCGGCCTGCATTTCCGCCGCGCGGGGGCTGTTGATCACGCTCAGGAGTTCGGCCGCCCGCAGGAGGCTCGCTCGTGCCGCCTGGTGGTCTCGCTGCTCCTGTTGCACCGTCGCCAGGTGTTCGAGGACCTCGGCCTGGTTGTAGCCGTCGAAGGCCTCGCCGTAGAGCCGCAGCGACTCTTGGTAGTCCGCGGTCGCGCCGTCGAGGTCGCCGAGGTGCCGGCGGGCGTAGGCCATGGTGTCCCAGGCCGCGGCCTCGACACGGAGGTTGCCGTCCCGGCGCAGGAGGGGGATCGCCTCCTCGTAGCGGCCGAGCAGCGCGAGGTACCAGCCCACGGCGTTCATCTCGTGGGCCATGCCTCTTTCGTTGCCCAGCGTGCGGTAGATCTCCAGTGCTCTGCGTGCCCTGGGCAAGCACGTCATCCGTGCCACCGACCGCGCCGGCTTCGTGGTGAACGCCCTGCTGGTCCCGTACCTGCTGTCCGCCGTACGGATGCTGGAATCGGGTCTGGCCAGCGCCCGTGACATCGACCAGGGCATGGTCCTCGGCTGCGCCCACCCGATGGGCCCGCTGACCCTCGCGGACCTCATCGGCCTCGACACCACCCAGGCGATCGCCGAGTCGATGTACGCCGAGTACAAGGAGCCGCTGTACGCGCCGCCCCCGCTGCTGCTGCGCATGGTCGAGGCCGGCCACCTGGGCAAGAAGACCGGCCGCGGCTTCCACGACTACGGAGCCGCCCCGACGCGCTCCTAGCTAGTGCGCTTCGCGGTCCTGTCGGTCCTGCCAGCCCTGTCGGTCCTGGATCGTGCGGGCCAGGGCCGGGAGCGCGATCGTCACCGCGTGCCGCTCCTGCTCCGTCAGTTCGTCGATGAGCTGCCCCAGGGCGCCGGCGCGCTCGGACCGCCGGTGGCGGAAGACCTCCAGGCCGTTGTCGGTGGCCTCGACCAGCACGCCCCGGCCGTCGGTGCGATCGGCGGTGCGCCGTACCAGGCCCGCGCGCTCCAGGCGCGTGACGAGCTGGGTCATGTTCGGCTGCGAGACGTTCTCCGCGCGGGCCAGTTCGGTCAGCCGCTGCGGGCCCTCGCGGCCCAGCCGGCCGAGCGCCGAGGAGGCCGCGGTGCTCAGGCCGCCGGCTGTGGCGCTGCGGCGTACGTACCGGACCAGCTCCTCCACGGCGATCATCAGGTCCTCGGCGGGCACATTCCGGGGAACGGGCTCCATAACGTGCTTATGCATAACCGCATCATGCAGGCCCGCGCATCGGGAAGCAAAGCGCTCCACCGCCGCAGGGGTGGTGCGCGGCGATCCCGGCCTTCCGCGCACCACCCCTGTGCCCGGTTCCCCGGACGCCTGCATGTACGTCTTCAGCTACGTGCACGTCTTCGGCTACATGTACTTCTTCAGCTCCCGGCGGGCCAGGGACCGCTGGTGCACCTCGTCCGGGCCGTCGGCGAGCATCAGCGTGCGCGCCCCGGCGTACAGCTCGGCCAGCGGGAAGTCCTGGCTGACGCCGCCCGCGCCGTGCAGCTGGATGGCGCGGTCGAGGATGCCGACGACCGCACACGGAGTGGCGATCTTGATGGCCTGGATCTCCGTGTGGGCGCCCCGGTTGCCGACGGTGTCCATCAGCCAGGCCGTCTTCAGCACCAGCAGCCGCAGCTGCTCGACCTGCACCCGGGCGTCGGCGATCCAGTTCTGGATCACCCCCTGCTGGGCCAGGGCCTTGCCGAAGGCGGTGCGGGAGACGGCGCGCCGGCACATCAGCTCGATCGCGCGCTCGGCCATGCCGATGGCCCGCATGCAGTGGTGGATGCGGCCGGGGCCGAGGCGGGCCTGGGCGATGGCGAAGCCGCCGCCCTCCTCGCCGACGAGGTTGGTGACCGGGACGCGCACGTTGTCGAAGATCACCTCGGCGTGGCCGCCGTGCCAGTGGTCCTCGTAGCCGAACACCTGCATGGCGCGCTTGACCGTGAGGCCCGGGGTGTCGCGGGGGACCAGGACCATGGACTGCTGGCGGCGGATGTCCGCACCGTCGGGGTCCGTCTTGCCCATCACGATGAAGATCTTGCAGTCCGGGTTCATCGCCCCGGAGATGTACCACTTGCGGCCGTTGATGACGTAGTCGTCGCCGTCCCGCTCGATGAGGGTGGTGATGTTGGTGGCGTCGGAGGAGGCCACCTCCGGCTCGGTCATCGCGAACGCCGAACGGATCTCCCCGGCCAGCAGCGGCTCCAGCCACTGCTTCTTCTGCTCCTCGGTGCCGAACTGGGTGAGCACCTCCATGTTCCCGGTGTCGGGCGCGGCGCAGTTCAGCGCGGTGGGCGCCAGCTGCGGGGAGCGGCCGGTGATCTCGGCGAGCGGCGCGTACTGGAGGTTGGTCAGCCCGGCGCCGTACTCGGAGTCCGGCAGGAAGAGGTTCCACAGGCCCTGCCTGCGGGCCTCGGCCTTCAGCTCCCCGACCACGGCCGGGGTGTCCCACGGCGAGGCCAGCTCGGCCCGCTGCCGCTCGGCGACGGCCTCGGCCGGGCGGACGTGCTCGTCCATGAAGGTGAGGAGCCTGGCGCGCAGTTCCTCGGTGCGAGCGTCGAACGCGAAGTCCATGTCCGGTCAGCCTTCCTGGAGGGTGGTGAGTCCGTGGTCGATGAAGACGGGCACGAGGTCGCCGATCCGGTCGAAGCCCTGCCCGACCGTCTGGCCGAGGGTGTAGCGGTAGTGGATGCCCTCCAGGATCACGGCGAGCTTGAACCACGCGAACGCCGTGTACCAGGAGATGTCCGAGACGTCGCGCCCCGAGCGCGCGGCGTACCGTTCGACCAGCTCCTGCGGGGAGGGGTGCCCCGGCGCCTCGGCCGTGGTGGAGACCGGCGAGTCGGGCGTGCCGAGCGGCGTGCAGTACATCACCAGCAGGCCCAGGTCGGTGAGCGGGTCGCCGAGCGTGGACATCTCCCAGTCGAGGATCGCCTTGATCGTGTCGTCGGCGCCGATCAGGACGTTGTCCAGGCGGTAGTCGCCGTGCACGACCGCGGGGGCGCCGGAGGTGGGCAGGGAGCGTCCGAGGGCCGCGTGCAGCTCGTCGATGCCGGGCAGCTCGCGGTTGCGGGAGGCGTCCAGCTGCTTGCCCCAGCGGCGCAGCTGCCGGTCCAGGAAGCCGTCCGGGTGTCCGAAGTCCGCGAGGCCCACCGCGGCCGGGTCCACCGCGTGCAGCCCGACCAGTGTGTCCACCAGGGACAGCACCGCGTCGCGGGTGCGCTCCTCGCCCAGCGGGGCGAGCTGCTCGGCGGTGCGGTACGGGGTGCCCTCGACGAACTCCATCACGTAGAACGGCGCCCCGAGCACCTCCTCGTCCTCGCACAGCAGCACCGGGCAGGGGACCGGCACCTCGGTCGGGTGCAGCGCGCTGATCACCCGGTGCTCGCGCTTCATGTCGTGTGCCGTGGCCAGCACGTGGCCGAGCGGCGGACGCCGGACGACCCACCGGGAGGTCCCGTCCGACAGCGTGTACGTGAGGTTCGACCGTCCGCCCTCGATCAGCCGGCCGGTCAGGGGACCGCTCACCAGGCCGGGCCGCTCACGGTCGAGCAGTCCGCGCAGCCGGTCGAGATCGAGTCCGGGCGGGTGATCGGCGCTCATGCGGCACTCCTCGGAACAGGACGGCAACAGGTCGGATTCAATCATCCTGACTAGTCGGTATGTCGTCCAGTCGCAGCGCGGAACGTGATCAGGGTCTCCAACGACAGCCCTCGCGTCGGCCGGCGGCCCGCGCGCGGTCGGCCCGTACGCTTGCGCCGCCGGTGCCGTGCCTGTTCCCGCCCCTGCCCCTGCCCCCGCCCCCGTTCCTGTTCCTGTTCCTGTTTCGAGGAGGACGCAATGCCCCGTACCCGAGCCGAGGTCATGCTGGATGTGAAGGACGCGGTGGCCGTACTGACGCTCAACGCCCCGGACCGGTACAACGCGCTCACGCTTGCGATGTGTGCCGACATGGTCGAGGCGATGGACGAGGTCGACCGCGACCCGGGGATCGGAGCGCTCGTGGTCCGCGGCGCGGGCAAGGCCTTCTGCGCGGGCGCCGACCTGTCGACGCTGAGCCGGGCCGGCGAGGACCCGCTGGGAGCATCGGGGTTCACGGATCTCAGCGCGCTCTACGAGACCTTCGTGCGCCTGGGCCGCGTCACCGTGCCCACGCTCGCCGCCGTGCGGGGTCCTGCCGTGGGGGCCGGAATGAACCTGATGCTCGCCGCCGACCTGCGCATCGTCGCCCGGGACGCCCGGCTGATCAGCGGCTTCCTCAAGCGCGGACTGCATCCGGGCGGCGGCCATTTCACGCTGCTCGACCGTGTCGCCGGCCGCGAACTGACGGCCGCGATGGCCCTGTTCGGCGAGGAACTGGACGGCGAACAGGCCGTGCGCGCCGGGCTCGCCTGGGACGTCGTCGACGCCGAGCTGCTCGACGACCGCGCGCTGGAACTGGCCGGCCGGGTGGCCGGGGACCCGGAACTGGCGCGTGCGGCGGTGGCCAACTTCCGGCGTGAGACGGGAGCCACGCCGATGCCGTGGGACGTCGCCCTGCAGTTCGAGCGGACGACTCAGATGTGGTCGATGCGCCGCGGGTGACCGCGACCGCGCGTCCCTGTGCAGCGTGCGCTTGTGCAACGAGCCGTGGACGCCCGGCGGTTGGGCGTGCACGCCGTCCTCGACGCCCCGCTGGACCACATCCCGGGCGCACCACTTCCGCATCCTGCGCGAGGCCGGCCTGGTACGGCAGGTGGACCGGGGCGACAGCAGGACCCGGGCCATAGCAGGGCCGGGGCAACAGCAGGGCCGCCACCCTGCGCCGGGACGACCTGGACAAGCGCTTCCCCGGCCTGCTGGACCTGATCCGCGACAACCCCTGAAACGGCGCGCCGACACCGGCCGGCCCGGAAGACCCTCGGCACCGCCCGGCTCCCGGCGCCCGGCGACCTGAGCGGCCGGCGGGGGCGCTGCGACCTTCATGGCCGGCCGTGTCTTGCCGCCGTCCGGGTGACGGATCTCCGCGACCTCCGCGACCGTCGGCTCTCACGCCGTCCAGGTGACCGGTCTCTGCGCCCTCCGCGGCTGCCGTCTCTCGCCACCGTCCCGGCACCGGCCCCCCGCGGAATCCTCACGCATGCCCCGGGCGCCGCGGGGTACGCGGGGCGGGAGTACGTCCGGGGCGCCCGCCGCGGACGTGGCCGTATCACCGCCGCTACCAGGGGATCTGCCATGGACACACCCGCACACGACGACCTTCCGACGCCCGCCCGGCAGGCGCTCGACGCGCTGGCCGTGAACGCCGAGGACCAGGCCGCCCTGGACACCCTCGCCCACAGCGAGGTGCTCGTCCCGGTGCCGGACGACGCGGCGGGAGCGGAGACCGTCGACCCCTCGACGGTCGCCCTGCCCGTCCTCGAACAGCCCGGTGGAGACCCGGTCGTCCCCGTGTTCACCACGGAGGGGATGATGGCCGAGCTGCTGCCACAGGTGTCCCGCTACCGGCTGATACCGCTCGGCGCGCTCGCCTCCCAGTGGCCCGAGGAGGACCTGTCGCTCGCGATCGACGGCAGCTCGCCCCACGGGCTCACGCTCACCTCGCACGGGGTACGCACCCTGCTCGCCCGGTGAGCCGTCGATGAGTCGGCGTGAGTCGACGGTGCGCCGTCGATGAGCCGGGGCCCCCGGCCCGCCACAGGCCACAATGTCCGTATGGAATGGATCTCCGGCGTGGCCGGCGGGCTGGTCCTCGTCCTGGTCCTCAGCAGCATCCTGCGCACCCTCGTCGTGCCCAGGGGGCTCTACTCCTCGCTGGTGTTCCGGCTGTGGTGGCTGCTGCGCCGGCTGCTCCGGCTCACCGCCCTGCGGGGCGGCTACGACGCCATCGACCGCGTGCAGACCTGGCTCGCCCCGCTGATGCTGATCGGTACCCTGGCGACCTGGCTCGCCGGAGCCCTGTTCGGCTACGGGCTGCTGCTGCACGCGCTGTCCTCGCTGTCCTGGAGCACCGCGTTCCGCGAGGCCGGCTCCAGCCTGTTCACGCTGGGCTTCGCGAGCGACGTCCGGCTCAAGCTGTCCGTGATCGACTTCATGGCGGCGGCCACCGGACCGGTCCTGATCGCCCTCCAGATCGCCTACCTGCCGACCCTGTACGGTGCCTACAACCGCCGGGAACTGGAGGTCACCCTGCTGCAGGCGCGGGCCGGCGAGCCCGCCTGGGGGCCGGAGATCCTCGCCCGCCAGTGGCTGGTCGACACCGAGACCGCGCTGCCCGAGCTGTACCGGGCGTGGGAGCGCTTCGCCGCGGACATCGGCGAGAGCCACTCCACGTACCCGGTCCTGCTGACCTTCCGATCCCCGCGCCCCTACCGCAACTGGCTGGTCGGGCTCATCGCCGTCATGGACGCGGCCGCGCTGCAGCTCGCCCTGGACCCACGGGTCGCCCCGCCGGAAGCCCGCCTGGTGCTGCGCGCCGGATTCACCGCCCTGCGCGACATCGCCCGCGCGCTGCGCATGTCCTTCGACGCCGATCCGCTGCCCGACACCCCCATCCTGCTCACCTTCGAGGAGTTCGACGAGGCCGTCGCGATGATCCAGACGACCGGCTTCCGGGCGGAGCGCTCCCCGAAGGACGCATGGCCCCACTTCCGGGGCTGGCGGGTCAACTACGAGGCGGTCGCCTACGAGCTGTGCCGCCGCTGCGACGCCGTACCCGCGCTGTGGACCGGCCCGCGGGACTTCCCCGGCGAGCCCGTGCCGCCGCTGCGCCCGGCGGACCGCAGGCCTCCCCACCCGGGACGGCCCCAAGTTCCCCCCGTCTCCGGGTAGTTTTCCCGGCCTGCGGAGGGAAGACCCCGGCGGAAGGTGCCGGACGGGTGCGAAGGAGCCGATGATCGTGAGGGTCGTTCTGCTGGGCACCGCCGCCGGGGGCGGCTTTCCGCAGTGGAACTGTGCCTGCGCGCTGTGCGCGGGCGCCCGGGACGGCAGACTGCCCACCCGCACCCGGGAGTGCGCCGCCGTCACCGGCAACGGCCGCGACTGGTGGCTGCTCAACGCCTCGCCCGACCTGCGCATCCAGCTCACCGCCACCCGGGTCCTGTGGCCGGGGCCGGGGCCGGCGTCGGGGCCCGCGTCCGGGTCCGGGGACACTCCGCTGCGCGGGGTCCTGCTCACCGACGCCGAGGCCGATCACGTCACCGGGCTGCCCGAACTGCGCGGAGCCGCGGGCCTCAAGGTCTACGCGGCCCCGCCGGTTCGCGCCGTCCTCACCCCGCTCCGCGCCGCCCTGGACCGCTACGCCCCGTGGGAATGGGCCGACAGCCTGGCCGACGGCGGCTTCGTGCTGGCCGGCGGACTGGTCGTCACGGCCCACTCCGTGGGCACCAGGATCCCCACGTACGTGCCCGCGCGGGCGCCCTGGCCGGACGGTCCCTGGGTGACGGCGTACCGCGTCGAGGACCTGGCCAGCGGGGGAGTGCTGCTGTACGCGCCTTGCGTCGGCGCCTGGAGCCCCGCCCTGGACGAGCTGTGCGCGTCGGCCGACTGCGCGCTGCTGGACGGCACCTTCCTCGCGGCCGGCGAGACGGGCACGGCGACGGTGGCGACGGTACGGCCCGGCGACGACCGGGCGGCCATGGGACACCTGCCGGTCACCGGCCCCGAGGGTACGCTCGCGCACCTGGCCCGGCCCCCCGGCTTCCGCCGGATCTACACCCACCTCAACCACACCGACCCGCTGCTCGACCCGGCCTCTCCCGCACGCGCGCGCATGAGCGCGCAGGGCGCGGAAGTCCTGGACGACGGGGCGGAGTTGGAGATCTAGAACGGGCGCGGTCGTGGCCCGGCCGAGGCCTATCCGGCCGGTTCGGCCAGCATCCGTTCCAGCACCGCCCGCTGCAGCGGCAGTACCTCGGCGTACAGGTCGCGGCCCTTGAGGGTGAGGGCGACCCATACGCCGCGCCGGTCCTCCGCGCACACCGAGCGCTCGACCAGGCCCTCCTTCTCCAGCCGGCCGATCAGCCGGGACAGAGCGGACTGGCTGAGATGCACCCGCCCGACCAGGTTCTGCACCCGGCACTGGTCGCCCTGCTGGGGCGACTCGGTGGCCAGCAGGTCCAGCACCTCGAAGTCGCTGGCGCCCAGCCCGTACGGGTGCAGGACACGGTCGATCTCGCACGTCGTGTGCGCGTGCAGCGTGAGGATGTCCCGCCAGCGCTGCTCGAGCCGGGTGTCGGCCGTCTTGACTGCCATACCGGCACCGTAGCACCGATTCAGCCAGTCATTGAGTGTGCAACTAGTGTGAGTGCAAGGGGCTGGTGAGGCTCAGGAGACCGGGTCCTGGAGCAGCCCCATCATGTTCCCGTCCGCGTCCTTCACCGCCGCGACGAGCCGGCCACCGCCCACGTCCTGCGCGTCCTGCACCAGCTCCGCGCCCGCCGCCAGCAGAGCCGCGAGCCGCTCCCGCAGATCGGTGACGTGCCAGTACGGCACCGGACCGGTGAGACCCCTCGCGTGTCCGTTCGGGTCGAGGCCGACGTCCTGCCCCTCGGCCTTGAAGCCGACGTAGTAGGGCTCGTCCGCGTACGGCTCGACCCCCAGCAGGGCGGTGAGCAGGGTCTTCGCCCGCTCCAGGTCCTTGACCGGGTAGATGATCGTCTGCAGGCCGGCGCTCATGGCACTCACTCCTTGTCGATACGTGCACCGACGGTTCTCCGCCGGTGCTCCCACGCTAGGCAGGGCGGGCCCGCAGCCGCTTCTCCGATCCTGCCCGGTCGCGGCACAACGGGTGGACGGGACCGGTCGGACCGGGCGAGCGGCGGCGCTGTTCGGCCACGCCGGGCCACCGCCCGCCGCGCACCGGCCGCCACTGCCTGCCGGGCCCTTGTCCTGGGCAGGCCCTTCAAGAGGCGTACGCCTCGTGGCCGTCCTGCCGTGCGGTACCGGACAACGGCGACGGAGGCCCGGACGCGGCCGAGTCGCCTGCGCCACAGTGGGAACACCGTGCGGTAGGGACGCCGCGAACGGAGGCGGGCGCGATGACGGGCACTCCCTCGGGCCGCATACGGATGACCATCCTGGCCTGGCTCAAGGACCCGGCGGCCCACTTCCCCGCCGGCCGCTGCCACCGCGACCCCGCCGAGACCGGCGTCACCGCACGGGCCCTCGCCGCCAAACTCGGCGTCCCCCGCCGGACCGCCGCGGCCCATCTCGACTTCCTCGCCCGCCTCGGTCTGCTGCGCACCCGGCGGATCCGCTGCCGCACTCACTACCGGCGCGACGAGGCCCGCATCGCCGAGGTGATCCGCGTCTTCGAGACCGGCTGGTGAGCGGCGCCCCCTCCTCTGCTCTCCTGCGCTGTCCTGCGCTTGCTCTCCTGCACTGTCCTGCGCTCGCCCGTGCTCCTCTGCGCGCCCCCGCGCCGTCCACGGCAACCGGCGCCGGACGGCCCGGCGGTAACCTGGTGCCCAGCCGTGATCACCCGTCGGGGCAGGGCCGGACAGGCCGGAGAGGCCGTACAGGAGACCTACCGCTATGACAGCCCCGGAAGCAGAGAGCGTCCGCGTCCGCCCCGCATCGCCGCGGCGGTCCGAGTGGCGCACCCAGGCGCCCGTCGTCGCGGTGGTCGCCGTGGGCGGTGCCCTCGGTGCGACCGCCCGCTACGCGCTGACCCTGGCGTGGCCCACCCCGGTCGGCCACTTCCCATGGGCGACCTTCTGGACCAACGTCGTCGGCTGTGCCGTGATCGGCGTGTTCATGGTGCTGATCACCGACGTGTGGGCCGCCCACCGGCTGGTGCGGCCCTTCTTCGGCACGGGTGTGCTCGGTGGTTTCACCACCTTCTCCACCTATGCCGTCGACATCCGCAGGCTCGTCGGCGCCGGCCAGGCCCGCACCGGGCTGGTCTATCTCGCCGCGACCCTGCTCGCGGCCCTCGCGGCGGTGTGGCTGGCCTCGGCCGCCGCCCGCCTGGCGCTTCCGCGGAGGCGGCGATGACCTCACTCACCGGCCGGGCGCCGCGCCTGACCGTCTGCACCGGCGAGGACGACACCTGGCACCACCGGCCCCTCCACTCCGAGATCGCGCACCGCGCCCATACGACCGGACTCGCCGGAGCCGGCGTCTTCCGCGGCGTCGAGGGCTTCGGCGCCTCCGCGCCGGCCGGTACGAACCCGAAGGGTAAGAACTCGTTGTGAACTGGCTGCTGGTCGTCCTGGGGGCCGTGGTCGGCGCACCCCTGCGCTATCTCACCGACCGCGCGATCCAGGCACGCCACGACTCCCTCTTCCCCTGGGGCACGTTCGTGGTGAACATCACCGGCTGCCTGGTCCTGGGCCTCCTGACCGGCGCGGCCTCCGCCGGTGCCGCGGGTCCGCGCCTGCAGTTGCTGCTCGGCGCCGGTCTGTGCGGCGCCCTCTCGACGTACTCGACGTTCTCCTACGAGACCCTGAGACTGACCGAGTCCGGTGCCTGGCTCTACGCTGCCGGCAATACCGTGATGAGCGTGGTGGCCGGTCTCGGTGCCGCTTTCGCCGGGGTCTGGCTCGCCGGAGCCCTGTGGACGTAGCGCTTGCCATCCGCCCCCCGGGACCGTGCATAGTAGGACCGTCTACAGCACTGTCGACCAACTATCCTCAGAACTGGATCCCATGAGCGCCATCTCCGTCGGTCAAGCCGTCGTCCTCGGAGTCGTCGAGGGGGTGACCGAGTTCCTCCCCGTGTCCTCCACCGGCCACCTCAAGATCGCCGAGGGGCTCATGAACATCCCCGTCGACGACAAGTCCGTCGTCGGGTTCTCCGCCGTCATCCAGGTCGGTGCCATCGCCGCCGTGCTCGTGTACTTCTTCAAGGACATCACCCGGATCGTCTCCGCGTGGTTCCGTGGTCTGACCAACCGCGAGGAGCGCTACCACCACGACTACAAGTTCGCCTGGTGGGTGATCTACGCGACGATCCCGATCGTCGTGGTCGGCCTGGCCGCCAAGCCCCTGATCGAAGGCCCGCTCGCCTCGCTCTGGGTGGTCGCCGGCTCCCTGATCGTCGGGTCCGGTGTGATGTGGGCGGCGGACCAGATGGGCCGCCACAAGCGTGGTGAGGACGACACCTCGTTCAAGGACGCGATGCTCGTCGGCTGCTCGCAGATCCTCGCCCTGCTCTTCCCCGGCTTCTCCCGCTCCGGCGCCACCATGTCCACCGCGCTCATCCTGGACCTGGACCGCGTCGCCGCCACCCGCCTGTCCTTCTTCCTCGGCATCCCGGCCCTGACCGGCGCCGGCATCTACGAGCTGAAGGACGCGCTCGGCGCGGGCGTCGGCGCCGCCCCGCTGGCCGTCGGCACCATCGTGTCCTTCGTGGTCGCCTACGCCTCCATCGCCTGGCTGCTCAAGTTCGTCGCCAAGCACTCCTTCAACGCGTTCGTCATCTACCGGATCGTGATCGGCGTCGGCCTGCTCGGCCTGCTCGCCACGGGCACGCTCGGCAGCTGAGCGAACCTCTCGCCACCTACGGGGTGCGGATGCCTGCACGCAGGCGCCCGCACCCCGTCCTCGTCTCCGGACACCCCCGTACTCGCTGCGTCGCTGCGGGCAGCCCTGACCCGTGCCCCGTGCCCTCTCCGGTTCCTGGACGGCGAGCCCGGACAGCGCGCCTTGACAGCCGCCTTCCGCAACCCGCAGGATCGTTCCTGTGAACCTGTCAGACAGCCAGACAGGTGGTCCGGCCCCGCGGCGCGTGAGCGCCATGGAAGCGGTCCTCGGCCACCTCCGCGGCGCCATCGAGCGCGGTGAGTACGCCATAGGCGACAAGCTCCCCTCCGAGGCCGAGCTGTGCCGCACCCTCGAAGTGTCCCGGCCCGTGCTCCGCGAGGCGCTGCGCGCGCTGCAGACGATGGGCCTCACCGTCTCCCGCACCGGCAAGGGCACCTTCGTCGTGGCCGACGCCGTCGAGGACCCCACCTTCGGCGACTACAGCGCCGGCGACCTGGTCGAGGTGCGCCGGCACATCGAGATCCCGGTGGCCGGCTACGCGGCCCTGCGCCGCACCCCGGAGAACCTGGACCATCTGACCCACCTGCTCGACCGCATGGACCGGGAGACGGACACCACCGCCTGGGTCGCGATGGACACCCTCTTCCACCTCACCGTCGCCGAGGCCGCCCAGAACCCGGTCTTCCGCCGGGTCATCGAGGAGATCCGCGACGCCCTGGCGCGTCAGTCGGCCTTCCTCAACGAGCTGGGCGGGCGCCGCGAGCAGTCCAACCGCGAGCACCGGGCGATCGTCGAGGCGCTCGTCGACGGTTGCGAGCAGGACGCCGTCGAGGCCATGAGCCACCACCTGGACCGCGTCTCGACCACCCTCTGCGCCATCGTGCGCCCCGCGCGCACGGACCTCGCCCCCCAAGGCGGGTCCGGGGCGTGAGCGAGCAGAACCCCGAAACCGCGCGGTGCGCGCGGCTCGTCGCCGGAGCGCCGATCGCGCGCCGGTACGACGTCCGCCGCCGCACGGCGAACACGTCCGCCAGGGCCGACGCGTGACCCGCGGCGCCCCCGACCTCATGATTCAGGCAGTGATGCACAGCAGCTCCCCGGCGGACGCGCCCGTCGTCCGTGAACCCCTGCACGCCCCCGTCGCCCACCTCGTCCGCGGCGGGGTCGTCGAGGGCATCCACTACGGCTCGGTCGTCGTCCTCGGCGCCGACGGCCACGTCCAGCTCCAGCTCGGCGACATCGAGGCGGCGTTCTACCCGCGCTCGGCCGTCAAGCCCCTCCAGGCCGTCGCCATGCTGCGGGCCGGGCTGCCGCTCGACGGCGAGTTGCTCGCGCTGGCCGCCGCCAGCCACTCGGGCGAGGAACGCCACCTCGCCGGCACCCGGCGCATCCTCGAACTCGCCGGGCTCACCGAGGACCGGCTGCGCAACGTCCCGGACATGCCGTACGGCGCCGCCGTGCGCGACGCCTGGATCCGCGAGGGCCGCACCGCCTCCCGGCTCGCGCAGAACTGTTCCGGCAAGCACGCGGCGATGCTGTGGACCGCCCGGCTGCGCGGCTGGTCCCTCGCGGACTACCTCGACCCGGCGCACCCCCTCCAGCAGGCGATCCGGGAGACCGTCGAGGACCTCACCGGCCAGCGGGTCGCCCGGGTCACCGTGGACGGCTGCGGCGCGCCGCTGTTCTCCATCTCCCTGCACGGGCTCGCCCGCGCCCTCGCCCGTATCGCCTCGGCCGCGCCCGGCACGCACGAGGCCCGGGTCGCCGACGCGATGCGCGAGCACGCCGAGATGGTCTCCGGCGCGGGCCGCGACGTGGCCGCGCTGATGGACGCCGTGCCGGGACTGCTCACCAAGGACGGCTTCGAGGGCGTCCAGGTGGCGGCGCTGCCCGACGGCCGGGCCGTCGCCGTGAAGATAGCCGACGGGGCGAACCGGGCCCGGATCCCGGTCGCCGCGGCGGCTCTCGCCCGCGCGGGCGTGGACCCTGAGCTGCTCACCGAGTTCGCGGGGGAGCCGCTGCTCGGGGGAGGGGAGCCGGTGGGGTGCGTGCGCGTGGCCCGCGCGCTGGACCCGGTCCCGCTCGCTGCCTGTGTCTGATCCGCCTGCGTCCGACCTGCCTACGCCTGATCCCCCTGCGTTCGACCTGCCTGTGTCTGATCCGCCTGCGTCCGACCTGCCTACGCCTGATCCCCCTGCGTTCGACCTGCCTACGCCTGATCCGCCTGCGTCCGATCTGTCTGCGGACCGGAGTGCTCTCTTCGGGGTGCTCCGGTCGTATGCGCGCTGCGGCCGTCCGTGGCCGGTCGCGCAGTTCCCCGCGCCCGTTGAGGGGCGCTTTCACCGCCGTACGTCCGAAAGAGGGCCCGCACTTCCATGACCGCCATCCGCAGCGAGCACGATCTGCTCGGTGACCGTGACGTACCCGCCGACGCCTACTGGGGTGTCCACACCCTGCGCGCGACGGAGAACTTCCCCATCACCGGCACGCCGATCTCCGCCTACCCGCATCTGATCGACGCCCTGGCCGCCGTCAAGGAGGCCGCCGCGCTCGCCAACGAGGAACTCGGTCTGCTGGTACCTCAGAAGGCGCGGGCCATCGTCGCCGCCTGCCAGGAGATACGTTCCGGCAAGCTGCACGAGCAGTTCGTCGTCGACGTCATCCAGGGCGGCGCGGGCACCTCCACCAACATGAACGCCAACGAGGTCGTCGCCAACCGCGCGCTGGAGCTGATGGGCCACGCCAAGGGGGAGTACCGGTTCCTGCACCCCAACGAGGACGTCAACCTCGGCCAGTCCACCAACGACGTGTACCCGACGGCCGTCAAGGTCGCGACGGTGTTCGCGGTGCGCGGGCTGCTCAAGGCCATGGCCGTCCTGCAGGACGCGTTCGGACGCAAGGCCGTCGAGTTCCGTGACGTGCTCAAGATGGGCCGCACCCAGTTGCAGGACGCCGTGCCGATGACGCTCGGCCAGGAGTTCTCCGCCTACGCCGTCATGATCGAGGAGGACCGCAGCCGCCTCGCCGAGGCCGTCGAGCTGATCCACGAGATCAACCTCGGTGCCACCGCGATCGGCACCGGCCTGAACGCCCCCGCCGGCTACGCCGAGGCCGCGCGCCGCCACCTCGCCGACCTCACCGGGCTGCACCTCGTTACCGCCGCCAACCTGGTCGAGGCCACCCAGGACTGCGGCGCCTTCGTCCAGATGTCCGGCGTGCTCAAGCGGATCGCGGTCAAGCTCTCCAAGAGCTGCAACGACCTGCGCCTGCTGTCCTCCGGCCCGCGCGCGGGCCTCGGCGAGATCAACCTGCCGCCGGTGCAGGCCGGTTCGTCGATCATGCCGGGCAAGGTCAACCCGGTGATCCCCGAGGTCGTCAACCAGGTCGCCTTCGAGGTGATCGGCAACGACGTCGCCATCACCATGGCCGCCGAGGCCGGGCAGCTCCAGCTCAACGCCTTCGAGCCGATCATCCTGCACTCCCTCTCGGAGAGCATCACCCACTTGCGGGCCGCCTGCCTCACGCTCGCGGAACGCTGCGTGGACGGCATCACCGCGAACACCGAGGCGCTGCGCGCCACCGTCGAGAACTCCATCGGCCTGGTCACCGCCCTCAACCCGCACATCGGGTACACGGCCGCCACCGACATCGCCAAAGAGGCCCTCGCCACCGGCCGGGGTGTGGCCGAACTCGTCCTGGAGAAGGGCCTGCTCCCGGCCGAACGGCTCACGGACCTGCTCCGCCCCGAGGTGCTCGCGGGCACCCCCACCACCGCTCCCGCCGTCTGACCGCAGTGAGCCCAGCCCCCGGGAGGCGTCGTCGTGCCCGCCGCAGCGCCGTCGCGGCCTGACCGCACGACGCCCCCCGGGGCGCCCGCGGGACGGGAGTGCGGCATGATGACGATCATGTCCTCGCAGTTCCAGCCCGTCCTCGACCGCATCCTGGACGAGATCGACCGCACTCCGGGACGCGGCCGGTCCGCCGACTACATCCCGGCCCTCGCCGCCTGCGACCCCAGAAGCTTCGGCATGGCCCTCGCCGAACTCGACGGCACGGTCTACGGGGTGGGGGACTGGCAGCAGTCGTTCTCCACGCAGTCCATCACCAAGGTGTTCACGCTCGCCCTCGATCTGGCCCGCGAGGGCGACGAACTGTGGGAGCACGTGGGCCGCGAGCCCTCCGGCAACCCGTTCAACTCGCTCGTGCAGCTGGAGTACGAGAACGGCATCCCGCGCAACCCCTTCATCAACGCGGGCGCGCTCGTCGTCACCGACCGCCTCCAGACCCGTACCGGGGACGCGGCCGGGGAACTGCTGGCCTTCCTGCGCGCCGAGAGCGGCAACCCGGGCCTGGACTTCGACCTGGAGGTCGCCGCCTCCGAGACCACGCACGGCGACCGCAACGCCGCCCTCGGCCATTTCATGGCGTCCTACGGCAACATCGACAACCCGGTGCCCACCCTGCTCGACCAGTACTTCCGGCAGTGCTCCATCGCCGCCTCCTGCGCCGACCTCGCCCTCGCCACCGGCTTCCTCGCCCGGCACGGCATCCGCGCCGACGGCAGCCGGCTGCTCACCCGGAGCCAGGCCAAGCAGGTCAACGCCGTGATGCTGACCTGCGGGACGTACGACGCCGCCGGCGACTTCGCCTACCGCGTCGGGCTGCCCGGCAAGAGCGGTGTCGGCGGCGGGATCATCGCGGTCGTGCCCGGCCGGTGCACGCTGTGCGTGTGGAGCCCGGGACTCGACGAGCACGGCAACTCGGTCGCCGGCGTCGCCGCCCTGGACCGTTTCACCACGCTCACCGGACTGTCGGTGTTCTGAAGCACTCCGACCAAGCACTCCGACCAAGCACTCCGACCAAGCACTCCGACCGAGCACTCCGACCGAGCACTCCGACCGAGCACTCCGACCGAGTACTCCGACCGAGTACTCCGACCGAGTACTCCGACCGAGTACTCCGACCGAGTACTCCGACCGAGTACTCCGAGCAAGCACTCCGACCGAGCACTCCGACCGGGACCTGCGAACCCCGCAGCGCGGGCGGCACGGCCAGCCGCCCGGCGGCGATCGGGTCCTCACGCGGCGGACATGTACGGGCCGCCCGCAGGGGGAGGCGATGTCGCCTCCCGGCCACCCGGCGTTGACACGCTGAGCCAGTGTTGGCCTTCACCTTCCCCGTCGATCTACGCCGCTGCCGGCTGCTCGGCCTGACCGGCACCGCCTGCCTCGCGCTGGGCGGTGAGAGTGCCGGTGCCCTGCCCGTGCAGGACCTCCTCGAACCCGCGTCCGCGCAAGCCGCGGTCGGACTGGTCGGGGTCTACTTCGGCGTCGTCCTGCTCATAGCGGCCTGGGCGCTGCTCGGCCGCGTGGTGCGCGGCCCGGAGCCGCCCACCCCGCGCGCCCTGCTGCTGGTGCTGGCCGTCTGGGCCGCCCCGCTGCTGCTGGCGCCCCCGCTGTTCAGCCGGGACGTCTACAGCTACCTCGCGCAGGGCGCCATGGTCGACGCCCACATGGACGTGTACGCGCACGGTCCGGCCATGCTCGGCGGGCCGCTGGCCGACGAGGTGGCCCCGGTGTGGCAGCACACCGGCGCACCCTACGGCCCCGCCTTCCTGGGCCTGGCCTCCGCACTGGACGCTCTCACCCGGGGCGAACTGCCCGCGGGGCTCCTCGGCATGCGGCTGCTCGCCCTGCTCGGCGTGGCCCTCATGGCGGTGGCCCTGCCCCGCCTGGCCCGGCACAGCGGCGCCGACCCGGCCGCCGCGCTCTGGCTCGGCGCCCTCAACCCGCTGGTCCTGCTGCACCTGGTCGCGGGCGCCCACAACGACGCGATCATGCTGGGCCTGCTCGGACTCGGCCTGGTCGCCGCGCGCGGCAGGTGGCCCTGGCTCGGCGCCGTCCTGGTCACCCTCGCGGCGCTGGTCAAGGCACCCGCGGCGCTCGGCCTCCTCGCGGTGGTGGCCCTGCAGGCCCGTGCCGGACGCCCCCCGCTGCGTGCCGTCCTGACCACCGCGCTCGCCGCCGCCGCGACCACGGTCGCCGCCACCGCCGTGGCCGGCACCGGCTACGGCTGGATCGGCGCCCTGGACACCCCGGTCTCCCCGCACAACTGGGCGCTCACCAGCCTGCTCGGCCGGGCCACCGGCGCCCTGCTCGACCATCTCGGCAGCGGCCTCGCCCCGTTGGCCGTCCCGGCCTGGCATCTGTTCGGCCTCGCCGCGACCGCCGTCGTCGTCCTGCTGATATGGCTGCGGCTGCGCCTGCGGCCCGTGTACGCCCTCGGGCTCAGCCTCCTGACGGTCGCCGTGTTCGGCCCGGCGATCCGCCCCTGGTACGTGCTGTGGGGCCTGTTCCTCATCGCCGCCGCCGCGCCGAACACCTCGGTCCGGCACCGGGTCGCGGCCCTGACCGGCGTGCTCGCCCTGGCCGTCCTGCCGAGCGGCGGACCGGCGGACGCGAGCCAGCTGGTGCTCGCGGTGTCCGGCGGCGTCCTCGGCGTGGTCGTGCTGTGGCAGGCCCATCTGACGGCGCAGGCCCCGGCACCGGGGCGTACGGCATGAGCGGTGCGCCGGGTCCCGTGCGGACCCCCCTGACACTGCCGGGCCCCCGCACCGACCGGGGCCGCCTGATCCTCGTCCTCGCCCTCGCCGCCGTCGTGATCGCGTTCACGGCGACGGTCCCGCTGCTGCGCGACTTCTTCGACCTGCGCGTCTACTACGGCACCGTGCACACCTGGATCCACCACGGCGGCCGCATCTACGACTACCGGGTGCCGGGGACGGCGTACGGCTTCACCTACCCGCCGTTCGCCGCGCTCGCCATGCTGCCGCTGGCGGGCCTCGGCCGGCACACCGCGATCGTGGCCTCCCTGCTGGTCAACCTGGCTGCCCTCGCCGTGATCCTGCGGATACTCGCCGGGCCCGACTGGCGGCGGCACGGCTGGTACGGCTGGTCGCTGGTCCTGTGCGGGCTCGCCCTGTTCGAGCCGCTGCGGGACACCTTCAGCTTCGGCCAGGTGAACCTGGTGCTGCTCGCCCTGGTCCTCCTCGACTGCCTGCTGCTCACGACCGGCCGGGGCCGCCGGGCGGGCGCCGGGATCGGGCTCGCCGCCGCGGTGAAGCTGACCCCCGCCCTGTTCATCGGTCTGCTGCTCCTCACGCGGCGGTGGCGCGCCGCCGGCACGGCGACCGTCGTGGCCCTGGCGGCGACCGGGCTGGCCGCCCTGGCGGACCCGGACGCGTCCCGGTTCTACTGGACCGAGGCGCTGTGGGACACCGGCCGGGTCGGCCGCCTCGACTACGTCTCCAACCAGTCGCTGCAGGGCATCCTGGCCCGGCTCGGCGAACCGGACCGCGCCCTGTGGGCCATCGCGGTCCTGCTGGTGCTGTCCGTGTGGGCGGTGCGCTCGCGCCGCGCGGTCGCGGCCGGCGACTGGACCACGGCCTTCGCCCTCACCGGGTCGGCCGCCTGCCTGGTCAGCCCGATCACCTGGGTGCACCACCTGGTGTGGCTGCTGCCGTCCTTCGCGGTGCTGGCCCGCGCCGGACACGTGCGGGTCGCGGGCGGGCTGTACGCGGTGCTGTGCACCAGCGTGGTGTGGCTGTGGTTCTCGGACGCCTCGGGCATAGACGGCTTCCTCGGCAGCAACGTCTACACCTGGATCACGCTGGGCCTGCTGCTGTTCCTGCCGACCGGTCAGCCGCCCGACGACCGGGAGCCCTTGACCCGCAGTGCGAGCGCCACGGCCCCCGCGCCGAGCACGGCAAGACCCGCCACGGTGGCGGTCTGCGCCCAGTCCGACTCGTCGTCCGACGCCGGGGACGTCGCCGCCGCGACGGGTACGGCGGTGGGCGGGACCTTGGGCGCGGCGGGGCGCAACCCGTCCAGCGAGCCCACCGGATCCACCCGGCCGGCAGCCGAGAAGCCCCAGTCGAGCAGCTGGCGAGCTTCCTCGTAGACGGCCAGCCCGCCGCCCTCCTGAGGGTTCATCACCGTCACCACCAGCGTGCGCCCGCCCCGGCGGGCGGCGGCGACCAGGGTGTTGCCCGCGTTGGTGGTGTAGCCGTTCTTGACGCCGATCAGGCCGGGGTAGGGGGCCACGCCGTCCTCGCCGCTGAGCAGGCGGTTGGTGTTCTCGATCTCGTACGGCCAGCTGTCCCCGGGGAACTGGGCGCGGGCGGTGGAGCAGTACCGGGCGAAGTCGGGGTTGCGCAGCCCGGCACGGCCGAAGACCGCCAGGTCGTACGCGGAGGACACCTGGCCGGGGGTGTCGTAGCCGTCGGGGGAGACGACGTGGGTGTCCAGGGCGCCGATCGAGCGGGCCTTGGTCTGCATGCGGGTGGCCGTGGCCTGCCAGCCGCCGCTCAGCGAGGCGAGCACGTGCACGGCGTCGTTGCCGGAGCTGAGGAAGACCCCGCGCCACAGGTCGGACACCTGGTAGGTGTGGCCCTCCTCGACGCCGACCAGGCTGCTGCCCTCGGCGACGTCGGCCAGCTCCTGGTACCGGACGGTGTGCCGCAGACCGGCGGGCAGCGTCGGCAGCACGGTGAGGGCGAACAGGGTCTTCAGCGTGCTCGCCGGTGCCAGTTTGCGGTGTGCCTCGCTCGCCGCCAGCACATCGCCGCTGCCGGCGTCGGCGACCAGCCAGGACAGCGCCGAGACCTCCGGCACCGCGGGTGCCCCGGGCAGCGGCCGGACCAGGACGCCGGGGCCGTAGAGCAGGGACGGCTGCGGGACGGCCGCGTGGGGCCGGGGCGGAGCGGGCTCCGCCGCGCGGCGACCGGTGGCCGCGGCGGTCGGCCCGAGGGCCAGCGCGCTCGCCACGCACAGGGAACAGGCTGATACGGCCGCCCGACGAGAGAATCCGGTGCTCATATGATCAACCTAGGAAAGGGAGGGCGGTGCGGCGCGCTGTGTACGCCGGACGGCCCAGCGGAGCAACCCGGATGACGCACAGGGGGCCTGAGCGCCGCTCGGACCGGGGGAGAGGGCGATCCGCAGCCGGTCAGCTCGTGGGCGGAGTGGGCGGAGTGGACGGAGTACGCGGAGTGGACGGCGTGGACATGGTGGGCAGGGTGGGCTGGACGCGGCGCAGGAAGGCTGCGTTGTCGGGGGTCTCCCGCATGCGCTCCAGCAGCGTCTCCAGGGCGGCCGGGCCGGTCTCCCGGGAGCGCAGGGCGCGGCGCAGGCCCCGTGTGGCCGTCAATTCGGCCGGGTTGAGCAGGAGTTCCTCGCGGCGGGTGCCGGTGGTGTCGATGTCCACGGCAGGGAAGACCCGGCGGGAGGCCAGTTCCCGGTCGAGCCGCAGCTCCATGTTGCCGGTGCTCTTCAGCTCCTCGAAGAAGTAGCCGTCGGCACGGGAACCGGTGTCCACCAGCACGGTGGCGAGAATGGTGAGCGAGCCGCCCTCCTCGGCCTGGCGGGCGGCGCCGAAGAACCGCTTGGGGCCCAGCAGCGCGCCCGCGTCGACTCCGCCGCTGAGGGTGCGTCCACCGGCGGCGGAGGCGTTGTTGTGGGCCCGGCACAGCCGGGTCAGGGAGTCCAGCAGGACGACGACGTCCTCGCCCGCCTCGACCAGCCGCTTCGCCCGCTCGACGACGAGGTCCGCGAGGGCGATGTGCTCCTTGGCCGGCCGGTCGAAGGTGGAGGCGTACACCTCGCCGCGCACCGAGCGGCGCATGTCGGTGACCTCCTCCGGGCGCTCGTCCAGCAGGACGACCATCAGCCGGCACTCGGGATGGTTGCCGGCGACGGCGGCGGCCAGTTGCTGGAGCAGCACGGTCTTGCCGCTCTTCGGCGGGGCCACGATCAGCCCGCGCTGGCCCTTGCCGACCGGCGCGAACAGGTCGGTGAGGCGTCCGGCCGGCCCCGACGCGGGATGTTCGAGACGGATCCGCTCGTGCGGGTGCAGCGGGGTCAGATCACGGAAGTGGCGCCGGCCGCGCGACTGACCGGGGACGAGCCCGTTGACGTGCGTGACGTCACTCAGGGCGCGCTGCGCCCCGCGGACGCCCTCGACGAGATCGCCCTTGCGCAGGCCGTACCGGCGGATCAGCGCCGGGGAGACCTGCGGGTCGGTGGGGGACGGGAGGAGGTGCGGGGCCCGCAGCTGCCCCTTCCCGTGCCCGTCGATGTCGAGGACACCGGTGACGAGCCGTTCGGCCGCGGCCTGCGGCGCCGCTGGGGTGTGCGTGGGTTCGATGGTGGTGGTCACTGGTGGACCCTTTCTGTTGCGGGCACCAGTGAGGTGCTCGTGGTTAGATGCCGGTGAGAGCCGGGGTGACGGCCCGTGGTGGTCGCC
>NZ_JBICZA010000058.1:19741-32405 GCF_043201585.1 Streptomyces sp. NPDC048297 | reverse complement strand
AGGAACAAGATCAGCACGCACTCCGGACACCCTGCCGACCAAGATCGTCGAGCACAAGACCCGCAGCGCAACTCATTCTGAAACGATCAGTAAGTGGGCGACGCAGGTGGCGGAATCCGAACTTGCTGCTGAGCTTCCACGGAGGTGGGCCCATACGCGAGGGGTGGCCGAGCGTGCCACCGAAGTTCAGCGGCTTCTCGGGGAAGCCGGCGACCTTCTCGTCGCTGCCGCCACGCTCCACGACGTCGGGTACGCACCTCGGCTGGCCGTGACCGGGTTCCACCCGTTGGACGGGGCAAGGTTCCTTCGCGACGAGCATGGGGCCGACGAGCGGCTGGTGCGGCTGGTCGCGAACCACTCTTTCGCCCTGCTGGAGGCCGAGGAGCGGGGGTTGCGGGACGAGTTGGCGTCGGAGTTTCCGTTGCTGGACGATGCGCTGCTGGTGGACGCTCTCGTGTACTGCGACATGACGACGACGCCCGACGGCGGCCGGACCAGTGCGCAGGAGCGGATCGCGGAGATCATCAGTCGCTATGGCGCGGACAGTGTGGTCGGCCGGTTCATCCGCCGCGCGGCGCCGGAGATCCTCTCCTCTGTGCAGAGGATCGAGGCGGCGCTGGCGGCTCAGCCGAGGTAGGGATAGGTCCCGGCCAGGTAGTCCCCGATCTGCTGGCGCATGCTTGGGTGGATGTCGTACTGGTCGAGGTCGGCCGGCTGGACGAAGCGCACCCCGTCGGCCTCGTCGTTGATCGTGGGAGTTCCGCCGATGGGACGGCCGATGTACGTGTTCTCGTACTGCTGGCGGATCTCTCCGTCGCTGTAGGCGACGATGTGGTTGGGGTTGGTGTAGACGCCCAGGAAGCCGGTGATCTCGGCGACGATGCCGGTCTCTTCCAGGCACTCTCGTACCGCGCACTCTGCCGCGGTCTCGCCGATGTCCTGTGCACCGCCGGGTAGTGCCCACTGGCCAGTGTCGCGGCGGCGCTGGAGGAGGATGGCTCCGGTGTCGTCGACGACGAGCAGGTTGCTGGCCGGGATGAGGGTGTTTGCCTTCGGGGCGACCGGGTCGTTGTAGTACTCAGTCCTGCCCATGGGCGGTGGTCCTCTCGTGGTCGGGTGTCCACGGCCGCGCGGCGGCCCAGACGGCATCGAAGCTCTGAGCGTAGCTGTCGAACCACCCAGTCCCCTCTGTCCTCTTGAGGTGGAGCAGGGGGTTGGCGCTGGCCGGCTGCCCCCAGATGTGGGGGTTGACCAGAAGGTTGTCGTCGTAGCGGAACATGGACGTGTAGAGCGTGGTGTCGTGGAGGCGTACGGCGCACCCAGCTTCGCCCAGCAGGGGCCGGTAGTACGTCAGTGATGCTCGGATCTTGGCGGCAAGGGTGTCGCCGATTCCCTCTTCGCGGCCTCGGATCGCGACTGCCTGACCGTCCGGGTCGCCGAAGCACAGGCGCACACGGACCCCCTCCGCCGCGCGCTCGGAGAGCATCTTGGCTACGTGCGGATTGGACTGCGCGAAGAACGTGCCGGAGAAGACGAGGACGCTGATCTCGTGCCGGGCCTCTCGCAGCAGCGAGAGCCAGACGTCCCGCGGCACGCTGGCACGGTTCTGATAGGTACCGACCAGTTCGGTGCCTAACCCGTCACGCGGTCGGCCGGACCGTCGAGGCGGCACCGGCCACAGGAAAGTCTCTTCCACGCGCAGGTGGCGGGCGGCGCGGAAGCGATGCCGTGCGTGTGGAACGCGCCCTCCCAGCCACCGGCTCACCGTCTTGGGGTCCACCTCGCAGACTTCCGCGAGCGATTCGGGCGAGACGCCGCGCTGCGCGAGCACAGAGTGCAGTCGGTCGTTCACAGGAGCCATGGAAGCGGCCCGGTGCGTGATCGCGCAAGGACGTTTTGGGACGCCGCCACGGAAGCAGAGCATCGAACCGACTGCCTACCCTGGCGCCATGGAGCTCATCGTCCTGTGGGACATCGACCACACCCTCATCGAGAACGCGGGGGTCAGCAAGGAGATCTACGCTGCCGCCTTCTCGTCACTCGCGGGACGCGAACCGTCGGCGCCAGCGCGTACCGAGGGGCGCACGGATCGACTCATCATGCGCGACATGTTCCTTCGCGACGGGCTACCTGTACCCGAGTGGTCCGTCATCGAGGCCGCGCTTGCGCGATCAGGGCATGACCGCCTTGATGCTCTGCGCCTGCGGGGGACGGCTTTGCCAGGGGTTCACGAGGTGTTGAAGGCCGCTGCCGCGCGAAGTAGTTGGGTCTCCTCTGTGCTGACCGGCAACATCGCCGCCAACGCTCACGTGAAGCTTTCCGCTTTCGGCCTCGACTCGCTGTTGGATTTGCCTGCTGGCGCCTACGGAGCGGACGCTGAGCTCCGTCCCGAACTTGTCGCGGTCGCGCGCGAACGCATACAGCAGCTCCGTGGCGTTCCGGCCGATGTGCCCGTCGTCCTGGTGGGAGACACCCCCCGCGACGTGGAAGCCGCCTTGGCCACTGGTTCCGCGATCCTTGCGGTCGCCTCTGGTGTCCACAGTGCCGGGGAGCTGGCCGCTGCCGGCGCCCACGAGATCCTGCCCGACCTGTCGGACACCAGGCGTGTTCTCGGCATCCTGGAGTCCTTCTCGGGCACGTAAAACGTCCCAGGACGTCCTTGGACCGTCCCCGAACGCGGTGACGAGGTCCCCTGGCAGACCGCCACCATCGGGGTTCCCACCAGGCAGTCAGCCGAAGGAGCCCATGTGATCGGGGAAGTCACCGGGATCAGGAAGATCCGGATGCTATATCTGCAGCTGCTGTATCGCTGCAACTTCACGTGCCTGCACTGCTTCCACGGCAAGCGGCTTCAGTACGCCGACGCGTTCACCGCCGAGGAAGCCGCCAGTCTTCTCTCCCTGATGCGAGACGAGTACGGCACGGAGGCCGTCACCCTCCTCGGCGGGGAACCGTTCGTCTACCGGGAGCTGCCGCAGGTCGTCCGGCACGCCAAGCAGGAACTGGGTCAGCGCGTCGAGATCTGCACCAACGGATACCGGATCGAGCGCCGCCTGACCGAGATCGCTCCGCACCTGGACCTGCTCCGGGTCTCCCTGGAGGGTGTCGGCTCGACCAACGACGGCATCCGCAAGCGCGGCAGCTACCAGAGCGCCCTAAGCTCACTCGGCCTGGCAAGGGACCTCGGTGTCCCGACGGGCGCGACCATGACCGTGACCTCTCAGAACATCGGCGAGGTCCTCCCTCTCACCAGCATCCTCGGGCAGCTCGGCGTCCGGCAGCTGAAGCTCCACCACCTGCGGCCGGTAGGCAATGCCGCTGACCACCCCGAGCTGCTGGTCACAGACACGACCGCCTACGGCCGGCTCCGCGAAGAGCTCGCGAAGACCAGGCTGCCGCTTGAAGTGATCGTCGACGAGGACCTCTCCGAGTCCGGCGCGCCAGAGATCTGCGCTCCGTCCGGCGGGCCCCGCGACATCGACCGGATCGAGGCCGACCCGCGCGGTGCGCTCACCATGTCGTGCAAGGCAGTGGGCAAGGACTCCCACGCGTTCTGGTACGAGAAGGCCGCGAACCGCATCGTCCACAGGCCCTCCGCCACCGACGAGCTCACGCTCTCCGTGCCGGACGTGGTGTACGCCCGTGCCTGATCAGCCGCGATTCGAGAGCCTGGAAGGCTTACGGGGCACTGGGAAGTCGACCATCGCTCCGATGCTCGCCGCTGCCCGTCAAGCCGTGCTTGTGCCCACCGTGCCTGCCTTCTACCAGCCCCTCAGGCGCGAGGTGGACAGGCGGACGAACGTCGAAGCTCGGATGTGCCTCTACCTCTCCGCACTGTTCACGGCAGCCGAAGAGATCCAGCGCCACCTCAGAAGCGGCGTTCCGGTTGTCGTGGAGAGCTATTTCGCCCGGTGCCTCACCAGCCACCGAGCCTTGGGCGCCCGAATCGGCGTCACTCTGCCGGCCTGGCTGCCGACTCCCGTCACGTACTACCTCGTCTGCGCTGACGACGAACGCCAGCGCCGCCTCGCAGCCCGGGACAAGCCGATATCGCGATGGGACGCGCTGACGGAGACCGTCACGAACCAAGTGGCGGATGCCTACGCCTCGTTCCCGATGCGACGTATCGACACCACGGGGCTCACCCCCGAACAAGTCCTCCGCGTGATCACCGCCACCGATACGCAAGGAGCGCCCTCCCATGCAGACACAGAGCTTGTGGGAGCACACCCTCACCTTCTTCCCTCAGTTCCTCGCGACCCTGGGGGAACGTGTTGCTCCTGACTCCACCGTCGCGGTCGTCGGTGCGAGCGACGGCAAGTTCGTCCTGCCCCTGGCCGCCGCCGGGTACCGCGTAGTGGCCATCGAACGCGACGCGCTCGCCGTGCACGGAGGTGAGGTACGCCTCCCGGGTGACAGCCAGGTGCACGCCATGGGATTGATCGACCGGCTCAAGCTGGAAGAACTCCACGACCGTGTGCAGGTGATCGAGGAGGACTTCCTCGCGGGGGAACCTCTGGACGTGCCGTGCGAGGCGGTCTGGACGAGCTGCTCGTGGCACTACAGTGCCAACCACCACCGCCCTCTCGCCGATTTCGTCGACCGCATGCAGCGCCTGGTCCGCCCGGGCGGTGTGTTCGGTGCGGAGTTCATGATGCCCGTGGAAAAGCGCCATCACTTGGTGGAGCACTACACCTCTCCGGAGCGCCTGCACCGTCACTTCCTCGGGGACTGGGACGTGCTGCTCACCCTGCGCACGAACGAGTTCACCGAGCGGCCTCACATCGGCCAGCCACACGACCACATCCATCGCATGGGTCTGCTCCTGGCGGCCCGTTCGTCCACCCTCACCGACCGTCCCTGAGAGAAGGATCCATGAAGCACGAGTACGAGGCGAAGTTCCTGGCCGTCGACGTCGCCGGCCTGCAGGCCAAGCTGGCTGCCCTCGGTGCCGTCCAGGCGCTCCCCCGCACCCTCCTCACCCGCAAGATCTTCGAGAACGACTCCCTCGACGGCGGGGCGTGGCTCCGCCTGCGGGACGAGGGCACCCGCTCGACGCTCACGCTCAAGCAGGTCACCGACGCCACGACGATCGACGGCACCAAGGAGATCGAGACCGAGGTCGCCGACCTGCACGCCATGGCCGACATCCTCCGCCGGGTCGGCCTCACCGAGGTCCGCTACCAGGAGACCTATCGCGAGGAGTGGCGCCTGGGGGAGGTCGCCTTCGACTTCGACACCTGGCCCGACCTCCCCACGTTCCTGGAGATCGAGGGGCCCGACGAGGCGTCCGTTCGCCAGGCCGCCGATCTTCTGGGGCTCGACTACTCCCAGGCCCGGTTCGGCAGCGTCGACGAGATCTACAAGAGCGAGGCCGGCCGCGACATCCTCGCCGAGCCCACCCTGCTGTTCTCCGACGGCGAGAAGCAGGAGAGTGCCTCCCCGGTGGCCCAGGGATCCTGATCGAGGAAGCCGACGAACCATGCTGACGGAAATCGCCTTACAGCACAGGGTGATACCTGGGATCGCGGAATTCGCCCGGGGCGGGCTACCCGCCCCAGCAGCCACGGACGACGGCAACGAATGGGTCGACGGGTTCTGCTGGCTCTACTGCGGCCGACGCTGGACACGCGTGCTGTGGATCGGCCCCGCGAGCGTCGCCGGCGCTCAGGCTCCCATGTACGCCTGCGGGCCCTGCATCCGCGAACTCCAAGCGCGCGTCTGGGAGTCGCTGCTCAGCAGGGACGAACCGGCTTCCTCTGATCCCTCTCCCGCAGCCACGGTCGCGGGACCGCCCTCGGCCCGACGTACCGGCAGGCACCGCGGCCAGAGCAGGTTCCTGCGACGCAGTTGAGCCCCCGCCCTGGTCTCGGAAGAGCCTGCCGTTCCCCCGCGGCACCAGCCCCGTGGCCAGGGCGGGTTTCCAGTGGTATCCCAGCGTGTAAGCGGCGGCCAGCTCCACCGGGGAGGCTCCTGGGAGCCGACTCGACCTTACGAGCCGCGACGCATGGTGCCAAGGAGGCGACGTTCGCCACCAGCGCCGCCATGCCCTACCCCGGAACATTCGTGTTTGTTCCCGCCCCGATTCTCGGACCGACGAGCCAACATAGGCCCATGGCCCTGCTCAGCCCCGCTCAGCGGCTCGCTGCACACGTTCGGTCTGTCCTCGGCGACGGCCCGTTCCACCCGCCAGGTGGGTGGACCCACATGGGCGCTGTCATCTGCGACGCCAGCTTCCACGCGCGCTGTAAATATGAACTGACACTTCGGCCGAGGCTTCTTCGTCTCCAATCGGCGTGGCCTGACGCTTCCACGGTCCGCGGCTTCCGAGAACGACTCGCGACGGGCGTGAAACCGTCCGCGAGCGGTATGCCGCCGCAGCCGTCAAGGTCACCGAAGGCGGCACCGCCTGTTGCGGGCCGCAGCCCGTCGAGGTCGACGAGAACTTCGGCTCCACCCTCTACGCCGCCGACGAACGCGACGCCCTGCCCGCCGAAGCGGTCGCCGCCTCCCTCGGCTGCGGCAACCCCACCGCCGTCGCCGAACTCCGCGAAGGCGAACGCGTCCTCGACCTGGGCTCCGGCGGCGGCATCGACGTCCTGCTCTCCGCCCGCCGCGTCGGCCCGACCGGTAAGGCGTACGGACTGGACATGACCGAGGAGATGCTGGCCCTGGCCCTGGCCAACGCCGAGAAGGCAGGCGCCAGGAACGTCGAGTTCCTGAAGGGCACCATCGAGGCCATCCCGCTCCCGGCGAACACCATCGACGTCGTCATCTCCAACTGCGTGATCAACCTGTCCGTCGACAAGCCCGCCGTCTTCGCGGAGACCTTCCGGGTCCTCCGGCCCGGCGGCCGTATCGGCGTCTCGGACGTCGTCGCCGACGACGCGCTCACACCCGAACAGCGCGCCGAACGCGGCGACTACGTCGGCTGCATCGTCGGCGCCCTGTCTTTCTCCGAGTACCAGGCGGGCCTGGAGGCCGCCGGATTCGCGGACGTCGAGATCACCCCGACCCACTCCGTCGCGGACGGCATGCACTCCGCCATCGTCCGCGCCACCAAGCCCACCCCTTCGGACGCGGCCTCCGAGGCAAGGAAGGCGGACGGCGCCTGCTGCGGCGTCAACACCTGCTGCACTTCGTCCGAAACCTCAGCCGACCCCGCCCTGACCGTCACGGAAGCCAAGAGCGCGTCGGGCTGCGGCTGCCAGAGCTGAGCACATCCGCTCACGCAAGCCGCCGAAAACGAGGCAGCGCCTGAGCCGACCGAAGTCGTCTCAGGCGCTGCACCGCAGGTCAGGGGCCATATCCCCCGCCTGCCATCCGTAGGCCCTGTGGGACTCGAACCCACAACCAATGGATTAAAAGTCCACTGCTCTGCCAATTGAGCTAAGGGCCCAGGCGATGTTGCCTGTCCGAGCATAGCCGGACGTGGCCGCGTCTCCGATCGGGTATCGGTGATGCGGCCGCGTCGGGGGGTGCCGGGCGGGGCGGGTCAGGGGGTCGGTGGGGTGGTGGGGGCCGGGTGGGAGGCGGTCTCGCGGGTGGTTGTGCGGGTGTGGTCGGGGTTGAGGAACCAGTGGCGGGCCGAGGCCAGCCACCATGTCGCGGCGAAGCCCAGGACGACCAGGACGGCGACCGGGGCGTAGTTGAAGGTCTCCCAGGTGAGCGGGGAGACCTGGGGGAGCATGAACAGGATCGTGATCACACCGACCCAGGTCACCGACACGATCCCGATCAGCCGGGACCAGCGGCCCAGATGCCACGGGCCGCGCTCGAACGCGTCGCCCTTGCGGACCCGCAGCAGGGTCGGGACGACGTACGCGATGTACAGGCCGATCACGGCGATCGACGTCACCGCCGCGTACGCCGTCACGTTGATCAGGTAGGGCAGGCCCAGGACCAGCGCGCCCGCCGCGGCCAGCCACACCGCGGCGACCGGGGTGCGGGTGCGCGGGCTGACCGTGTGCCAGATGTGCGAGTAGGGCAGCGCGCCGTCGCGGGAAAAGGCGTAGATCATGCGGCTGTTGGCCGTCACGGAGGCCATCCCGCAGAAGAGCTGGGCGCCGATGACGACGAGCAGGAGGAGCTTGCCGGCCGTGGCGCCGAGGGCGTCCAGGAGGATCTGCGCCGGGGGCGCGCCGGTCGGGGAGGCCAGCTCCTTGTCGTACGACTGGATCGCGAACGTGAAGCCCAGCAGGAGGACGAAGCCGGCGATCCAGGAGGTCCAGATGGAGCGGACGATGCCCTGCGGGCCCGCCGTCGACGCGTCGTGCGTCTCCTCCGTCATGTGGGCCGAGGCGTCGTAGCCCGTGAAGGTGTACTGGGCCATCAGGAGGCCGAGCAGTACGACGTACACGCCGCTGCCCCAGCCCGTGTTGTTCACGAAGTGGGTGAACACGAAGGAGGCCGACTGGTGGTGGTCCGGTACGAGGGCCAGCGCGCCGACGATCACGGCCACGCCCAGCACGTGCCACCACACGCTCACGCTGTTGAGGAGCGCGACGATGCGGACGCCGAAGGTGTTCAGCAGGCCGTGCAGGAGAAGGATCGCGGCGAAGAGGAGGACCGTGCGGGCCGGGGTCACCTCGAAGTCGAACTGCAGGTTCAGGTAGGCGCCCAGGAAGGACGCGGCGCCGAAGTCGATGCCCGCGGTCACCGCGACCTGGCCGAGCACGTTGAACCAGCCCGTGAACCAGGCCCACGCCGCCGCCGAACGGGGCGGCGCGAGCCGGTGCGCCCAGAAGTACAGGCCCGCCGACGTCGGGTACGCCGAGCAGATCTCGGCCATCGACAGGCCGACGAACAGCGTCATCAGGCCGACCCCGACCCAGCCCCAGGTGATCACGGCGGGACCGCCGGTGTTCATCCCGAAGAGGTAGAGGGTCAGGCAGCCGGACAGGACCGAGATGATCGTGAAGGAGACGGCGTAGTTGGAGAACGCCGACATGCGGCGGGCGAGGACCTGGGTGTAACCGAGCTGGGCCAGCCGTTCCTCGTCCGACAGCGCGGTGGCCCCACGCACTCTCGCGTCATCTGTCATGCCCCCAGCAATTCCCCTGCCGGGGGCGTGACATGCATCACAGAATGGCCAAAACGGGGTGGTCGGGGAGCGGGGAGGGGCGGTCGGGGAGGGTGTCAGAAGAGGCCCTTGTAGGGCTGCCAGCCCGTCGCGATCTTCACCCGGGCCGCGAACGACCCCTTGCCGTCGCCGCTCTGGCGGTACAGGTTGCCGGACGTGTCCCGCACGACCAGGTCGCTCCGGCCGTCCCCGGTGATGTCCCCGACGCCGACGACCGCGTTGTACGACGCGCCCCAGTTGGAGGCGACCTTCACGCGGTCCTTCAGCAGGCCGGTGCCCGTGCCGTTGTAGCGCCAGAGCGTCCCTGCCTTGTCCCGGGCCAGGACGTCACCCCTCCCGTCCCCGTTCAGGTCCCCGGCACCGACGACCTTCGTGTAGCCCGTCCACGCGGAACGGATCTTCTTCCCGGCCGCGAGCGTGCCGTCGCTCTTCGCGGCGAAGAGGTACACGTCCCCGGTCGACGCCTTGCGCGCCAGCAGATCGGCCCGCCCGTCACCGGTGAGGTCGCCGGGCGAGGTGAGCACGTTGTAGGCGTTCCAGCCGGTGCCGAGCTTCTTGTACGCCATCGAGGGCTTCGGGGCCAGACCGCACGCGACCCGGTAGCCGCGCAGCGAGCCGTCGGACATGCGCACCAGCACGTCGTTGCAGCGGTCGCCGTCCAGGTCGCCGAACGGCACCGCCAGCGCCTTGGTCGACCAGCCGCCCCCGGAAACCTTCCCGGAGAACGTGCCCTTGCCCGTGCCCTGCTGGAAGGTCAGCGTGCCCGAGGGGTTGAGCGTGAGCAGGTCGGCGGTGCCGTCCGGCGGTCCGCCGGAGCCCACGTGGTCGTGGCGCACCGGGCCGCCGTGCTGCAACTGGACCGAGCCGCGCACCTGCAGCGGAGCGCCGACGCCGTCCGCGGGCGTGACGGTCAGGGTCCAGTCGTAGGTGCCGTTCGGCACGAACACGTCCCCGGTCTTCGTCGGGTCGTCACCGTGCCATCCGACGGTCAGCTCGCCCCGCGCCGACCCGCCGTCACGACCGTCGTCGTAGACCTTGCCGGTCGCGCGGTTGCGGACGGTCAGGTCCCAGCCCGAGGACGGCTTCGACAGCAGCACGGTGGCCAGGGTGCCGGGCGTGGTGTCGACCTCGTGCCCCTCGACGTACGACACCTTCTCGACCGGTGCGAGCAGGCGCAGCGGCTGCTGCGGCACTCCCGACGGTACGAGGTGGACGCGCTCCTGGTCGTCGACGTACGCGACGTTGCCGCCGGACTCGTCCACCGTCCAGCGGACGTCCCGCTGGGAGACGCCGGTGTCGGGCAGCTCGCCGATCACCCGGCTCACGGGGGTGCCGTCGGGGAAGGCGGTGAGGACCAGCTCGCCGGCCTGCTTGTCGTGCGTGACGACGTAGCCGTCGCCGAGTCCGGCCTCGTCGGCGGGGACGGGCACGGACCTCTTCGACGTGCGGTCGTAGACCCCCGCCCGCCCGTCACAGGCCCAGTAGATCCAGCGGCCCAGCGCCTGCAGTTCGGACGGTGTGCAGCCGGCGTCGGTGGTGACGGTCTCGGTGGTCGCCTTCGTCGACAGGTTGTACGCCGTGAGGGTGCCGGGGGACGCGGCCGGGGTCCACAGAAGGTCGCCGGACAGGGCGGCGGCGCTCGGGGTGCGGCTGACGGTCGCGATACCGGCATTACCGATCCGGTAGACGTACTGGTGGGTCTGGCCCGTGTAGAGGACGTAGTGGCCGGAGACGTCCGTGATCCGGCCGCCGTCGGTCACCCCCCGCTCCCAGAACGGATGGCGCGGGGCCGTACCCATGACCCTGATCCGGTCGGAGTACCCCGACGTGCCGCGCTCCAGCCAGGCGATCTGGCCGTCGGGGGTGCCGTGCAGCGACGCGCAGGCGATGTCGACGGACGCGCAGTGCCCGACGACGACACTCGGGTCGAGGAACGGGGAGGACTCGCCGAACTCGGGGGTGCCGGCCGGGGCGACGGTCCGCACCCGGCTGACCCGGCCACCGCTGTCTCCGTAGCTGCCCCCGTAGTCCGTGACGACCAGCCGCCCCTGGTCCAGGGAGATCCCCTGGATCCGGTACGGCGGCTTCGGCAGCGGCTTGACCTGGGTGACGACCGGGGCGCCGCCGTCGGGACCGGGCTGGATCCGCTGGATCCCCCAGTCGTCCGTGCCGGTACGGCCGATGGCCACCGCGGTGCCGCCCCGGGCGGCAGAGATGCCCGCGTTCGACGCGGGGAGAACGGTCACCCCCGGGCCACCCGCGATCGGCTGCGCGGTCACCCTCGTACCGCCGCTGGGCCGGTGGACCAGCCAGTCCCCGACCACGGCGAGGTCCTGGGCGGGATTCACGCCGCTGCCCCCCAGCGTGACCTGAGTGGCGGGGGCCGACAGGTCCGACCGGTCGAGCACCCTGACCGTGGCGTCGGAGATGTTGAACAGGACCACGTGGCCGGAGGTGACCCGGGCATCGAGGTAGACATGCGAGTCCGGCGCGGTCCAGCTCTGTGCCTGTCCCGTCTTCCGGTCGACCATCACCCACAGCCGCTGCTGGCCCTGTACGGCGCTGAACAACATCCCGGTGGCGTCCCCGCCCATCGGGCTGAGCAGGTGGACGCCCTCGGGCAGCCCGCCGACCGGCACGTCACGCGTGGTGCCGTCAGCCTCCGGGAACAGCAGGTGCATCTCCCTGCTGTTGCTGCCGTCCGCGCCCGTCACGTTGTGGTAGCCGACCGCCAGATCGCCGTACGCGGTGAACAGGCCCTGGTCCGACGGGACCTGGATCGTGCGGGTCGTCCCGTCGGTCGCGTTCCACAGATCGACCCGACCGCCGCTGTAGCGGTACACGAGGACGTCATCGCTCGTGGCCCAGGTGCCGAGGACCCCCTCCGGCTGGGCCACGGGTACGGACCGCCCGTCCGCATACCGCGTCCAGACCAGCCCGGACTGCCCCTCCAGCCGGTGGAAGACGCCTTGCGCCCCGGCGCCGTCGTGCTCACTGTAGGTCGCGCCGCTGAACAGCGTGGCCGAGATGTGGGCGTTGCGGAGTGTCGCCGGTACCACCGTTTCCTGCGGCGCCTCCTGCGCGGCGGCCACCCCCGGCGGCAGCAGCGTGCCGAGGCCGGCCGCGAGTGCGGCGCAGGCGGCGACCAGATGAGTGCGTACGAAGCCGTGGCGAGCCAAGGCGCCCCTCCCCATGAACGAGAGAGGGTGTCTCATCGCTGTGCGATGGCCCCGGCCCCCCGGCCGTCACATCCCTCTCCGAAGTGCGCTGATCCTACACACGAAAGCGCCGTGGCCCACCCGGTCACGAGTGGATCCACGGCGCTCTCGCCTACTGTCCGTCAGCGTCAGCCGTTGCGCTTCCAGCGCGGCTTGTCGTCGCGGCGGCCGAAGGAGCTGTTGCCGCCCCGGTGGTCGTCACGGCGGCCGAAGGGGCGCTCGTGGCCGCCGGAGCGGAAGCCCGGACGGTCGTCGCGGCGGTCGCGGTTGAACGGGCGGTCGCTGCCACGGTGGCCGCCGCGCTCGTCACGGCGGAAGCCGCCACGGTCACCGCGGTCATCGCGGCGCTCGAAGCCACCACGGG
>NZ_JBICZA010000058.1:0-19642 GCF_043201585.1 Streptomyces sp. NPDC048297 | reverse complement strand
TCGTCACGACGCTCGAAACCACCACGCTCACCGCGGTCGTCACGACGGTCACGGTCGAACGGACGACGGTCGTCACGACGCTCGAAGCCACCACGGCCACCACGGTCGTCACGACGCTCGAAACCACCACGGCCACCACGGTCGCCGCGGTCGCCGCGGTCGTCACGACGCTCGAAGCCACGGCCACCACGGTCATCGCGGCGCTCGAAACCACCACGGCCACCACGGTCGTCACGACGCTCGAAACCACCACGCTCACCGCGGTCGTCACGACGGTCACGGTCGAACGGACGACGGTCGTCACGACGCTCGAAGCCACCACGACCACCACGGTCGCCGCGGTCGTCACGACGCTCGCCGCGGTCGAAGGAGCGGCGCTCACGGCGCTCGTACGGGGCCGCGGCGGCCGGGCGCTCCTCGCGCTCGGTCTCGCGCTCCGCCGGCTGCTCGGAGGTGACCGCCTCGGCCACGGCCTGCTCGGCCGAGGCCTGGGCCTCCGCCACCGCGGCCTCCGGGTCCTCGCCGCGCTCGCGGGCGACCCGGGCGACCAGGCGGTCGGCCTCCTCGCGCAGCTCGGTGGCGCGGCGCTGGGCGCGCTCCAGCTGCTTGGTGAGGTGGGAGACCTCGCGCTCGGCCTGCTGCGCGGCGTTGCCCGCGGACTCGGCCTGGACCTCGGTCATGGAGCGGGCGCCGGTGATGTCGGCGACCTCCGGCTCGAAGGCGCCGGCGCCCTGGATGATGTGGCGCGCGGCGTCGACGCCGGCGTCCTCCATCAGGCGGAAGATCTGGCGGCGCTGGTGCGGCAGGGACAGGGAGACGACCGTGCCGGTGCGGCCGGCGCGGGCGGTGCGGCCGGCGCGGTGCAGGTAGTCCTTGTGGTCGCCGGCCGGGTCCACGTTCAGGACCAGGTCGATGCCGTCGACGTGGATACCGCGGGCGGCGACGTCGGTGGCGACCAGGACGTTGACGTAACCGTCCTTGAAGTCGGCCAGCGTGCGGGTACGGGCGCCCTGGGTCATGCCGCCGTGCAGCGCGTCGGCCTTCACACCGGCGTCGCGCAGCTGCTCGGCGACGCGGTCGGCGCCCAGCTGGGTGCGGACGAAGATGATCGTGCGGCCCTTGCGGGAGGCGATCGCGGCGGTGACCGGCGCCTTGTCCTTGGGCTTCACGATGAGGATGTGGTGCGACATGGTCGTCACCGCGCCCTGGGCCGCGTCCACCTCGTGGGAGACGGGGTCGTTCAGGTAGCGGTCGACCAGGGTCTGGATCTCGTTCTCCATCGTGGCGGAGAAGAGCATGCGCTGGCCGCCGGCCGGGACCTGGTCGAGCAGCTCGGTGACCTCGGGCAGGAAGCCCAGGTCGGACATCTGGTCGGCCTCGTCCAGGACGGCGATCTGCACGTCCTCCAGGGAGCAGGCGCCGCGGTTGATGATGTCGCGCAGCCGGCCCGGGGTGGCGACGAGGATGTCGACGCCGCGCTCCAGGGCGTAGATCTGGTTGCCCATCGAGGTGCCGCCGCAGACGACCTTCATCTTCAGGCCGAGGACGTCGCCGTACGGCTGGAGCGCGTCGGCGACCTGCATGGCCAGCTCGCGGGTCGGGGTCATGATGACCGCGCGGGGGCGCTTCTTCTCCGTGCGGCCGCCGGCGAGCGTGGCCAGGGTGGGCAGGCCGAAGGAGAGGGTCTTGCCGGAGCCGGTGCGGCCACGGCCGAGGATGTCCTTGCCGGTCAGGGCGTCCGGGATGGTCGCGGCCTGGATCGGGAAGGGGGTGGTCACGCCGTTCTGTGCGAGCTTGCGCACGATGCCCTCGGGGAGGCCGAGGTCGGCGAAGGTGGTCTGGGGGGTGGTGTCTGCGGCCTCGACGGCCTCGGTGACCTCGGTCGTCACGTCCACGAGCTCGTTGTCGTTCTCGGGCATGACGATCTGATCAGTACTGGACACGGACATGCGAATGCGAAACCTTCCGGAGTCTCTTCGGCACGCGCCCGTCAACTCCGTGATTCGCTCACGACCGCCTCTATGCGGTCCGCCACGGCAAGGGAGAGTACGCGCCACACGGCGCGCTCTTTGATGGCGCCGGGCAAATGGGATCAAACGATCTACCACCATACGCACCCCTCACCCCTCAAGGCAAATGAAAGTGCGCCAGACCGGTTAGAGCTGCGTCACACCCCGGCCGCCCCGCCCCCGCGAGCTGCACCGGACCCGGTGGGAGTGGTGCTCGTCACGCCGCGGTGGGAGTGGTGCTCGTCACGACCCGGTGGGAATGGTGCTCGTCACGACCCGGTGGGAATGGTGCTCGTCACGACCCGGTGGGAATGGTGCTCGTCACGCCGCGACCCCCGCCGCGGGCGCCGGCTCCCGGTCGACCAGCTGCGGGCCGGGATCCTCGTGCGCAGAGGAGGACGGCTCGGCCGAGGGCGGGTCCGAGACCGGCGGGGGCGGGCTGGAGGCCGGGGGCTCGGGCGGCGCGGAGGTCTCCGGGGGCGTCGGCGGGAGCTTGGTCGGCGGCGGGTCGCCGGGCGCCGTGGGCCCGCCCGGTTTCGGCGGCACGGGCGAGACGCTGTCCGCCCCGGACGGGGAGGCGGACGCCGGGGCCGACTCCCCCGGCTTCGCCTTGTGATCGCGTCCGTGCTTGCCGTCGACGGGCTTCTCGCCGTACCCCTGCGCACCGCCGCCGGCCGCCGGGCCGCCGTCCGGCGCGTCGTCACCGCGCTGCCCCGCCGAGTGGCCGGGCCTGACCCGGCCCGCGTCGTCACCCACGTTCACACAGCCGGCCGCGGTGGCGACGGCCAGCACCGTGACGGCCAGACGGACGGGTACGTACAAGGAGCGCACGACGGCCACCTCCGGGGGCAGGGGAAGGAGTCACCTCCCCAACTCCCGCCGCCCACGGGAGGACACGCCCCCTGTTCGAACCGGTTCACCCGTAGCCGAGGGCGTGCAGGCGGGCGTCGTCGATGCCGAAGTGGTGGGCGATCTCGTGGACCACGGTGACCTCGGTCTCCGCGACGACGTCCTCGCGGGTGTCGCACATCCTGAGCGTCGGCCCCCGGTAGACGGTGATCCGGTCGGGCAGGACGCCCGCGTACCACTCGCCGCGCTCGGTGAGCGGGGTGCCCTCGTACAGGCCGAGCAGTTCGGGATCGTCGGCGGGCGGTTCGTCCTCGACGAACACCGCGACGTTGTCCATCAGCCTCGCCAGCTCCGGCGGGATCCGGTCGAGCGCCTCGGCGACCAGTTCCTCGAACTCCTCGCGCGTCATCTCCAGCACACGGTCATTGTCCGGCACCCGGTCGTTGTCCGGTACGGCACGCCCGTCGCATATCCGCTTCCGGGCGTGGGCATACGGCCCCAATGTCCCGTGTCGCCGTCGCAGCCCTGGAGCGCCTGCTGAACCGGATCCCGGAGGGGGTGTCCGGGCGGCTGAGGATGCCCGGACGGCTGAGGACGTCCGGGCGAGCACGGGTGTCCGGGCGGGCGCTGCCCGTGCTGGAGCTGGGGGTGAGGCGCCGTTCCTGGGTGGGTGTCCTGGGGCTGGTCGCGGTCGTGCTCGCGGGGGCCTGGCTGGGGTTGCTGATCGTCGGGAACGTACGGGCGCCGGTGGGGCCGATGGACACCACGATGGCGCTGCGCCCCTCGCTCAGCGGGGGTACGAAGATCAACGTGTCGCCGCTGGGCTCGCTGACCCTGGACAGCCATGTCGCGCCCGTCCGCCTGGACGTCAACGTCGACCAGTTGGACCCCGAGCGGTCCCAGGCGCTGGTCGACCACCCGGAGCGGCTGTCCGGGCTGCAGGACGAGGTCGCCCACGACGTGCGGCACGGCACCTTCGACCTGGCGGTGCGCTCGTGCGTCGCCGTCGTGTCCGGGGCGACGGCGCTCGGCCTCGCCGTCTACCGCCGCCCGCGCCGCGCCCTGGCGGCCGGCGGGCTGGCGCTCGCGCTGCTCGCGGCCTCGGGGGCGTCGGCGTACGCGACGTGGAACAAGGACTCGGTGCTGGAGCCGCGGTTCTCCGGGCTGCTGTCCTCGGCGCCGTCCGTGGTGGGCAACGCGCGCAGCATCGTCACCGAGTTCGACGTCTACCAGCAGGAACTGGCCCGTCTGGTGACGAACGTGACGAAGCTGTACGACGTGACGTCCACGCTCCCGGCCTACCAGCCGGACCCCTCCACCATCCGCGTCCTGCACGTGTCGGACATCCACCTGAACCCGGCGAGCTGGAAGATCATCGGCTCGCTGGTGGACCAGTACAAGGTGAACGTGATCGTCGACTCCGGCGACACGATGGACCACGGCACGGCGGCGGAGAACGGCTTCCTGGACCCCGTCGCCGATCTGGGCGCGCCCTATGTGTGGGTGCGGGGCAACCACGACTCCCGGATCACCCAGCGGTATCTGGAGCGGTTCAAGAACGTGCACGTGCTGGACGACGGGCGGGCCGAGACGGTCGCAGGGCTGCGGTTCGCGGGCATCGGCGACCCGCAGTTCACCCCGGACCGCGCCGTCGTACCGGGCGGCGACGCGGCGGAGGACCTGGCGGGCGCGCGGCTGGCGACGGCGCTGCGGGGCCAGCGGGCCGCGCGGACCCCGGTGGACGTCGCCGTCGCGCACGAGCCGGCGGCGGCCCGCGGGACGGACGGCGAGGTGCCGCTCGTGCTGTGCGGGCATCTGCACCACGAGGGGACGGAGATCCTGCCGTACGGCACCCGGCTGCGGATGGAGGGCTCGACGGGCGGCAGCGGGCTGCGCGCGGTGGAGCGCCAGTACCCGGCGCCGATCGAGGCGTCGGTCCTTTACTTCGACCGGGACAGCCGGCGGCTGCAGGCGTGGGACGAGATCCGGCTGGGCGGTCTCGGGCAGACGACGGCCGAGGTCAGCCGGCATCTGCCGAAGGAGAACAAGCCGGGCGCCGCACCGGGCCCGGCGGGGTCCTCGGGACCGCCCGCCTCCGCGCCGGCCGGCCCGCATGCCTCCGCTTCGACAGACCAGTCGGCCTCCACTCCGACAGACCCTCCGGCCTCCACTCCGACAGACCCGCCGGTCTCCACTCCGACAGACCCTCCGGCCTCCGCTCCCACAGACCCTCCGGCCTCCGCTCCCACAGACCCGCCGGTCTCCGCTTCGACAGGCCCCTGACCTCCGCTTCAGCCGGCCCGCAGGCCTCCGCTTCGGCGGGCCCGTCCGCGCCGTGAATCCGTTTTGGCGATCGTCCCCGCCATCCGGTACGTTGTTCTAGCCCCGCAAGGGGTTGGCGCATAATGCCCTCATCGTCTAGTGGCCCAGGACGCCGCCCTTTCAAGGCGGTAGCACGGGTTCGAATCCCGTTGGGGGCACCACGACCAGATGTACGCTTCAGCCCGCCTCGTCGAGGCGGGCTTTCGCGTTCCCGGCCGTGCCCGGCCAGACCCGGCTGGGCCCAGCACGCCCGGCTAGGCCCGGTGCTGCCGGAACGTCTCGGCCAGGAGGAAGGCCAGGTCGAGCGACTGCGTGTGGTTGAGGCGCGGGTCGCAGGCCGTCTCGTAGCGGTGGTGCAGGTTCTCCTCAAGGACGGCGTTGCCGCCGCCGGTGCACTCGGTGACGTCGTCGCCGGTGAGTTCCACGTGGATGCCGCCCGGGTGGGTGCCCAGCGCGTGGTGCACCTCCACGAAGCCGCGCACCTCGTCCAGGACGGCCTCGAAGCGGCGGGTCTTGTGGCCGCTGGGCGCGGTGACGGTGTTGCCGTGCATCGGGTCGCTGACCCAGCACACCGGGGCGTCCTCCGCTTTCGCCTTCTCCACCAGCGCGGGCAGCACGTCCCGCACCCGCTCGGCGCCCGCGCGGACGACGAAGGTCAGCCGGCCCGGCTCGTGCGCCGGGTCGAGCCGGTCGATCAGCCGGAGCACGTCGTCGGGTGTGGAGGCGGGGCCGAGCTTGACCGCGACGGGGTTGGCGATCTTGGAGAAGTACTCGACGTGGGCGCCGTCGAGCTGCCGGGTGCGCTCGCCGATCCACAGCAGGTGGCCGCTGCCCGCGTAGGTCCGTCCGGTGACCGGCTCGGTACGGGTCAGGGCCGCCTCGTAGTCCAGCAGCAGGCCCTCGTGTCCGACGAAGAACTCGGCGGTCGCCACGCTGCCCATGTCGACGCCGCAGGCCTTCATGAAGGCGAGGCTGCGGTCGATCTCGTCGGCCATCGCCTCGTAGCGCGCACCGGAGTCGGAGGCGGCCACGAAGCCCTGGTTCCAGGCGTGCACCTGGTGCAGGTCGGCGAAGCCGCCCATGGTCAGGGCGCGGACGAGGTTCAGCGTCATCGCCGAGCTCTCGTACATGCGCTTCATCCGCCAGGGGTCGGGGCGGCGGGCCTCCTCGGTGAACTCCAGACCGTTGACGGCGTCGCCGCGGTACGACGGCAGGGCGACGCCGTCGCGTTCCTCGACGTCGCTGGAGCGCGGCTTGGCGTACTGGCCGGCCATGCGGCCCACCTTGACCACGGGCAGGGCCGCGGCGTGGGTGAGGACGACCGCCATCTGCAGCAGTGTCTGGAGCTTGCCGCGGATGGCGTCGGCGGTCAGCCGGTCGAAGGTCTCCGCGCAGTCGCCGCCCTGGAGCAGGATCGCCTCGCCGCGGGCGACCTGGGCCATCTTCCGGCGCAGCAGGTCGCATTCGGCGGCGAACACGAGCGGCGGTGCGGCGCGGAGCCGGTCCGTCACCTGACGGAGTTCTCCGGCGTCGGGCCATCGCGGCTGCTGCGCCGCCGCGAACGCGCGCCAGGAGTCGGCGGGCGAGTCGTTCATCCCAAGTCCCTTTCGTCGGCCGGAACTTCGTTCAGCTCAATGGGGGTCACCCGGCTCCGTCAAGCGATGGTGAAGTGGTCCGTATCGGGGCCGGGCAAGTGGTCCGGCGGGGGTCGGCCGGTCCGGCAGGGGGTGCGGACGGCGCCGGTTGTCCTGTCGGCAGGTTGTCCTGTCGGCGGCTTCTCTCGTCGGCGGGTTCTCTCGTCAGCGGGTTGTCTCGTCAGCGGGTTGTCTCGTCAGCGGCGGGTGTTGGGGTCGCCGGTGAGTTCTCCGAGCACCCGGATCGCCTCGGTGACGCCCGAGCGGGGCAGGTGCGCGTGGCCCAGGACCAGGGCGGGGGCGCCGGGCCCGGGGCGGGCGCGGAAGGCGGCGCCGCCGCGGACGGCGACGGAGCGGCGCAGCGCGGCGGCGACGAGCGCGGCCTCGTCGGTGTGCCGGGGCAGCCGGACCCAGGCGTGCAGCCCGGCGGCCGGGCCGAGGACGCGGGCGCCGGGCAGATGGCGTCGTACGGCCTCGTCCAGCGCCTCGCGGCGGGAGCGGACCTGGGTGTTGAGCCGGCGCAGATGGCGGTCGAGGAGTCCGGAGCGCAGCAGTTCGGCGAAGGCCAGCTGGGTGAGGGTCTCACCGCCGAGGTCGTAGCGGGCGCGCTCGCGCAGCAGCGGTCCGACGAGGTCGCCGGGCGCGGCCAGCCAGCCCAGACGCAGGCCGGGGGCCAGGCACTTGCTGGCCGTGCCGGCGTAGACGACGTGCTCGGGGGCGCGGCGCTGGAGGGCGAGGGGGCGGGGGCCGCGGGCGTACCACAGGCCGCCGCCGTAGTCGTCCTCGACGATCAGACCGCCGGTGTCGCGGGCCCAGCGGACCAGGGCCTCGCGGCGCTCCTCGTGCAGGGTGACGCCGGTCGGGTACTGGTGGGCGGGGGTGACGAGGACGGCGCGCAGGCCGGAGGCGGCGAGCGCGGAGACGTCCAGGCCGGCCTCGTCCACGGGCAGCGGCACGGGCCGCGTCCCGCACTCCTCGGCGAACCGGCGCTGCCCGGGGTGGCCCGGGTCCTCCACGCCGATCGCGTCGGCTCCGGCGCGCCGCAGCACCCCGCACAGCAGGCCGAGGGCCTGGGAGAACCCGCCGAGCACGACGATCTGCCCGGGTGCGGTGCGCACGCCCCGGGCCCGGCCCAGGTAGCGGGCCAGTTCGAGGCGCAGCCCGGGGTCCCCGGCCAGGGACGGGTAGGCGTGCGCCGAGGGGGCGGCGGCGCGCACGGCACGTTCGTAGCAGGTCAGCCACTCGGCGCGCGGGAACGGCGGCTGGTTGGCGCCGCCCGGCCGCAGGTCCCAGCGGACGCCGGGGGTGCGGTCCTCGTCGAGGAGGGCCGGTACGACCGTCCCGGCGGGCGCGAGATGCCGTACGACGCGGGTGCCGGCGCCCTGCGAGGCCTCCAGGTAGCCCTCGGCGACGAGTTGGCCGTACGCCTCCACGACGACGCTGCGCGAGACGTCCAGGTCGTGCGCGAGGCGGCGGCTGGAGGGCAGGCGGGTGCCGGGGTGGAGGCCTCCGTGGGTGATCTCCCGCTTGATGAACCTCTGTATCTGCGCGGTCAGGGAGACCTCGGAGTCCCTGACCACCTCGACCGCCATGTGCAGGGCCATGGCCGCGTGCTCCTTTCCGAACCGGCCCGCAGTGGACCGTAGTTCCCGGGGGGCAGTGGTCTGGCGGCCGGTTCGCGGGCGGCCGCACAGTGGGCTGTGCGTGCGCGTTCCCTTCCGGCGCCTTCCTGTCCTGTTGTCCGACTGCCCTGTTGTCCGACGTCCGAGGAGACTTCGCGTGACCGCCGTATCCGTGAACGCCGTACCCGTGCCCGCCGCGTCCCCGAACGCCGCACCCGTGACCGGCGCGTCCGCGAACGCCGCATCCGTGTACGGCGGTTCGCCGGCCCCGTCCTGGCCCGCGCTGCTGAACGCGCTGCTCGACGGCGAGGACCTGTCGGCGCGCGAGACCGACTGGGCCATGGACCAGGTGATGTCCGGGGAGGCGGGGCCGGTACGGCTGGCGGGGCTGATGGTCGCGCTGCGGGCGAAGGGCGAAACTGTCGAGGAGGTCGAGGGGCTGGTGTCCGCGATGCGCCGGCATGCCGTGCCGCTCGACGTGGCCGGACCCGCGGTGGACATCGTCGGTACCGGCGGCGACGGGTCGGACAGCGTCAACGTGTCCACCATGTCGGCGATCGTCGTGGCGGGCACCGGGGTGCGGGTGGTCAAGCACGGCAACCGGTCCGTTTCCTCGCGCTGCGGATCGGCCGACGTGCTGGAGGAACTGGGCGTCGTCCTGGAGCTGCCGGCGGCGGACGTCGCGTCCGTCGCCGAGGAGGCGGGCATCACGTTCTGCTTCGCGCCGGCCTTCCATCCCGCGATGCGGCACGCGGCGGTGCCGCGCCGGGAACTCGGGGTGCGGACCGTCTTCAACGCCGTGGGCCCGCTGCTCAACCCGGCGCCGGACGTGGCGAGCGCGATCGGGGTGGCCGACGCGCGGCTCGCCCCGCTCCTCGCCGGGTTGCTGGCGCGGCGCGGCTCGGGGGGTCTGGTGTTCCGGGGCGACGACGGGATGGACGAGCTGACGGTCACCACGACCTCCACGGTCTGGTCGGTCACGGACGGCGAGGTGCGCAAGGAGACCTTCGACCCGCGGGACATCGGGATCCCCCTCGCGCCTGCGCGGGCGCTGCGCGGCGGCGACCGGGTGCACAACGCGGGTGTGGCGCGTCAGGTGCTGGCCGGCGGGGCGCGGGGGGCGGTGCGGGACGCGGTGCTCCTTTCGGCGGCGGCGGGGCTGGTGGCGGTCGGGGCGGAGGGCACGGGGAGTGCGGGGGTCACGGGGAGTGCGGGAGTCACAAGGGGTGCGGGAGTCACGAGGGGTGCGGGAGTCATGGGGAGTACGGAGGTCACGGGGAGTACGGGGAGTGCGGGGAGTACGGGGAGTACGGGGAGTACGGGGAGTACGGGGAGTACGGGGAGTACGGGGAGTACGGGGAGTGCGGGGAGTACGGGGAGTGCGGGGGCCGGGTCGATCACCGAGCGGCTGGCGGCGGGGGTGGAACGGGCCGCGGAGGCGGTCGATTCCGGGGCGGCGCGCAGGGTGCTGGAGCGGTGGGTCGCCGCCGCGGGTGGGCGCCGGCCGGCGTGAACGGCCTCGCCGTCAGACGCCGGACGGGCTGGATGCCGACGGGCTGGATGCCGTCCGGCTGGATACCGACCGGCTCGATGCCGACCGACTCGTCGCCGTCAGGAGGTCGGTGACGGCCGTGCGGGGGTGGCCGTCGGTGACGAGGGCCTGGCCGACCAGGACGGCGTCGGCGCCGGATTCGGCGTAGGCGAGGACGTCCCCGGGGCCCCGGATGCCGGACTCGGCGATACGGACGACGTGTTCGGGGAGGCGGGGGGCGATGCGGGTGAAGGTGGCGGGGTCGACGTGGAGGGTCCTGAGGTCGCGGTTGTTGACGCCGATGACGGTGGCGCCCGCGGCGACCGCGATGTCCGCCTCCGGCTCGTCGTGGACCTCGACGAGCGGGGTCAACCCGATCTCCTTGGCCTGGGCGAGGAGTTCGGACAGGCGGGCCGGGCCGAGGGCGGCGACGATCAGGAGGATCAGTTCGGCTCCGTAGGCGCGGGCCTCCCACATCTGGTACGGCTCGACGACGAAGTCCTTGCGCAGCACCGGGACGTCGACGCGCGCGGTCACGGCCGCCAGGTCCGCCAGGGAGCCGCCGAACCGGCGCTCCTCGGTCAGCACGCTCACCGCGGCCGCACCGCCGGCGGCGTACTCCGCGGCGAGCGAGGCGGGGTCGGGGATCTCGGCGAGCGGGCCGGCGGAGGGGCTGGCGCGCTTCACCTCGGCGATGACCCGCAGCTGCTCACCCCGGCGCAGCAGGGGGGCGCAGTCGCGCGGTGCGGGAAGGGCCAGGGCCCGTTCCCGCAGTTCCGCCTCGGAGGTGCGGGCCTGCCGTACGGCCATGTCCTCCCGTACGCCTTCGACGATCCGGTCGAGAACACTCATCGCAAGGACTCCCTCCCCGGCCGAAGGCTCCATGGCCCCGGTCCGGGATTTCGATTCGACATTGAACGACTGGCTGAAAACCGGCACCCATTCACGGCCGGAAACCGGCAGCCCGACTACCGGCAGCCGGCTGCCGCCTCTCATGACTTCCGGAATCCGGGAGCTCTCCCGGATTCCGGTGGTATTCTCGGGATCGAAAAACCGGATGAGCTTCCGGATATATTTCGTGGCGAATGACGAAGAGCGGTCGGATATACCGCCGCACGACCCCGGAAATCAAGGGTGATCGGCATCAATATCGCGTCAGGATTTCCCGCTCTCGCACCCGCACTCGTTCTCGCACCCGCGCTGGCACTCGTTCTCGCACTCGTTCTCGCACGAAGGCCGGCTGTCCTGGCGACAGGACAGCCGGCCGGAAGGTGGGGGGTTGGGTGGTGCGTGGCGGGAAGGTGATGACGGACGTGCGCGAGTGACGCGAGGGGGCGGGGTTCACCCGGCCCGGTCAACCGCCGACCCGGGCCGCCTCACGGGCCTCGTCGGCGCCGGGCCGTGACTCCAGGGCCTGCGTGACCTCGGGTCCTGCCTCGATGGCCTGGGCGGCGGCGGAGTCGAGGATGCCCAGCGCCCACTCACCGACCTCGACGCCACTGCACTCGGCGGCCCTGATCCAGCGCTCGAACCGGTCGGTGGGGACCGCGAGTTGCCGGACCGGCGCCACCGCCCTGGGCTTCGCGCAGCTGCCGCCGCGCGCCTCGCGCACCGCGTTGCGCAGCTGCTTCGTCGTCCAGGACCGCTCCTCGGCCCGGACGAGCCACTTGTCCTGCTCCTCGTTCGACAGCGAGGCCACTTCGGCGTGGTGCTGGAAGGTCAGCCGTCCCCGGCGCCGCCCCAGCTCGAACCGGCGGGCCACCCAGGCGTAGTTGCGCAGCGTCTGGTAGCGCAGCCCGGCGGACTGTATGCCCTTCTCGTAGCGATCGGCGTAGTGGTCCTTGCCGTAGGTCAGCCAGTCGCCCAGCCACCACGAGGAGGAATCCAGCACTCCCGCCAATTGGCGGCCGGCCCTCTCCCATTCCTCGAAGCTGAGTACGTCCGGCAGTTGCAGCCCCACGCGCGTGGTGAGCACCTGATCCGCGCGGGGCTGACCTCTGCGAAACCCGGTCTGAGGTGGAGAAATGACCCGCGACATCCGTGTCGGGTTCGGCGGCGGCGCCTTCATTCCACCCTCAGCACTATTTGCCAAGATCACGTACACGACCCCCCGTCTGGCCTTTTTGCACGCGGTTGAATTACTTCGCTATTTAACTCGGACGAAATCCAGGGAAGCAGTCACTTAGTTCTGTTGTCAAGATCACCTGCGCGATCCCGGCCGCTTATCCTTTTTCTGGCTTCGAGTTTTCGCGCTGTACACCGGCGGCACGCTCGGACCGGCACAGCATATTACGGGCGACAGACCAATTCGATCATGCGACCCGATCCAGGATCCGCCGCGCCGGTGACCCGCCGAAGCCGACCGCCCGGGGCAGGACCTGGCGCTCCCGCGCCGGCCGGTTCTGCTGGTCGGTCAGGTACTTCAGGACCGCCAGCACCCGCCGGTTGTCCTCCGGGCTGCCAGGGATGTCGAGCTTGTCGAAGACGGACGCCACCCGCTTCTCCACCGTTCCCCGGGACACGATCAGCCGCTCCGCGATGGCGCTGTTGGTACGGCCCTGCGCCATCAGCGTGAGCACCTCACGCTCGCGTTCGCTGAGCACGTCCAGTTCGCCACCGCCACCGCCCCCGTCGCCCCGGCCGTGCCCGTGCATGGTGCCGGCGGCGAGCCGGCCCACCATCCGGGGGTCGACGACCGTGCCGCCGGAGGCCACCTGCGTGAGGGCGTCCAGCAGTTCCGGGGCGTCGGTCATACGGTCCTGGATCAGATAGCCCAGACCGCTGCCGTCACCGGAGAACAGCCGTGCCACATGCTGCGGTTCGGGGCTCGCGGAGAACAGCAGGACGCCGATGCCGGGGCTCCGGCGCCGGGCGTCGAGGGCGGCCCCCACGCCCTCGTCGGTCCACGTCGGCGCGAGCCGGACGTTGGTGACGAGGACGTCGGGGCGGTGGTTCGCGACCAGCGCGGGCAGCACCCGGGCGTCATGGACGACCGCGGCCAACTGGTGGCCGTGCTCGCCGAGTACATGGGCCAGACCGGCCCTGAGGATCGCCGAACCCTCGGCGACGACCAGTCTCATGGCGCATCACTTCCTCGGCCATGGCCGGTCCGGGTCGCCCGGCCGGCTCGGCGGTAGCAGGGACGAGTGGGGGGACCGGCCCCGCGTGGCGCGGGGCAGCCCGGTCACGCACGGCCTCGGGGTGCCCTCGCGGGGCACCTTCGCTGAGGTCCGCATCTCATCCGCCGACGGCCGTGGCCCCGACGGCGGCCGGACGTCCGTCCAGCAGGCCCGCCAGGTGCGACAGGGTGGGGGTGCGGGCGAACTCGCCGACGGTCAGGCGCTGTTCCAGCGCGATCACCAGCCGGGCCGCGGCCCGCGAGGTGCCGCCGATCTCGAAGAAGTTGTCCTGCCGCCCGATCCGCTCGACCGGGACACCGAGCACGTCGGCCCACAGCGCGGCAAGCCGGTGCTCGCTGTCGGTCTCGGGCCGCCCGGAGTTCTCACGGTTGTCTGCACCGGTCATGCGTGTCGCCTCCACTGGGATGTCGTCCACTCCACCGTGAGCCGCTCCGGCATCACGTCTTCATGTGCCAACGACGTTATGCGGCGGCCTTATCGGCGGAATATCGAGCCAGTTCCGTCACGGCACGCGCGGCGACCCGCGGCGATAACGATCCGCGGCAGCGGTCCTGGGCGGCCCTGGGCCCGGTGGTGTCAGCCGACTGTGTCAGCCGACTGTGTCAGTCGACTCCCTCCAGGAGCCGTTGCAGCGCCCCCACCCGCCGGCCCAGCTCGGCGACCTCGGCGCGCAGCTCCCGCGCGTGGGTGTCCACGCCGTCGGCCTGGGCGCGGCGGCCGTTCCAGGTGGCCGCGGTCCAGAACAGCCCCGCGGCGAGCAGCGACGTCGTGCTGACCAGCACCGATCCGGCGAGCAGCGCACCAGCCGTGGAATCCATTGTTCCGCCTCCCTCCGGGCCCGCATCCGGACCCGCTCCCATGTGGATGCACCATGAATTTACCGAACCGGGAATGGCCGCACCATGGAGGAAATCCTCCCTTTCCACGGCACTTCCATGATGTCCGAGCGTTCTTTTACGGCAGCATTTTCACGACAGCACTCATACGACAGCACTCATACGACAGCACTCATACGGCAGCACTTTTACGGCAGCACGGCCGACCGGCCCCCGGGACGGATTCCCGAGGGCCGGTCCGGTGCGCGGGGGCGCGGCTAGCCGGTGACGCCGGAGGGCACGACACCGGCCGGCACCAGCTCCTGCCGCGCCCGGCGGCGCACGATCGAGTCCGCGATCTCACCGCTGCGCACCGCGATGTTGGACAGCAGCGACGAGGACAGGCCGTGCGTGTGCTCCGTACCGCCCTGGAGGTAGATGCCGCAGCTCAGCTCCGGGGTGGTGACGAGCCGGTAGTCGCGGGTGACCCGGTGCCTGCCCGACTCGTCGCGCAGGCAGTGCCGGTCCAGGTCGCCGAGCAGCTCGGCCGGGTCCATCGTGTCGTAGCCGGTGGCGAAGACGATCGCGTCGACCTCCAGCTTCCGCAGGCCCCGGCCGTGCGGGGAGCGCAGGTGCACCGTCCGGCCCCGGCCGGCCCGCTCGACGGAGCGCACCTTGGTCAGGTTGAGGTAGTGGAACCGCTTCACGCCGGCCACCTCCTCGTCGTACGCGACCTGGTAGAGGTGACGGATGTCGGCGTCGTCCACCACGCCGTAGTTGGTGTTGCGGTGGTAGCGCCAGAAGGCGTCACGCTCCCGGTCCTCGCCGAAGTAGTAGTCGTCGACCGCGTCCGCGTCGAAGATCTGGTTGGCGAACGGGGTGTCGTCGGCGACCGAGTAGCCGTACGCGGGCAGGATCGCGTGCACCTGGGCGTGCGGGAGCTGCTCGTAGAAGAAGTTGGTGATCTCCGCGGCGCTCTGCCCTGCGCCGACCACCGCCACGCTGCGCAGCTCCTCCGGCTTGACTCTGCCGTACTTCTCCAGGAACTCCGAGCTGTGCCAGACCCGTTCGTCGCGCTCCACGCCCTCGGGCATGCGCGGACGCAGGCCGGTGGAGACGACGATGTTGCGGGCGTTGACCACCCGGGTGCCGCCGCCCACGGCGTCGCGGACCTCGACCTGCAGATGGTCGCCGGCCGGACTTCGGGCGGGCTCGGGTGGCCGGCGTATCGCGGTGACGGTGGAGCCGTAGGAGACGGCGTTGGACATGCGCGCCTCGGCCCACTCCAGGTACTGGTGGAACTCGCGGCGGGTCGGGAAGAACTCCTTGCGGTTGACGAACTGGGCGAGCCGGTCCTGCTCGTGCAGGAAGGCGACGAAGCTGAACCGCGACACCGGGTTGCGGAAGGTGACCAGGTCCTTCAGGAAGGAGATCTGCATGGTCGCCGACGGCAGCAGCATGTTGCGGTGCCAGCCGAAGCGCGGCTGACGCTCGAAGAAGGTCGAGGTGACGGGCGAGGTCAGGACGTTGGCGTGGTGCTCCTCCAGCGAGATCGCCAGGGACAGGTTGGCCGGTCCGAAGCCGACGCCGACGACGTCGTACGTCTCGGGTTCACGAAGACTCATGGGTGCTCTCCCGCTCGTGGGTGACGGTCAGGTGACGGTGCTCGGCGTCCGCCGACACCGGGTGGGGGGCGGGGCGCATCACGCCTCGGCCCGGTGGCGGATCTCCAACGTGCAGCACTTCACGCTGCCGCCCGCCTTGAGGAGTTCGGACAGGTCCACGCCGACGGGTTCGAACCCGCGCTCGCGCAGTGTCCGGGCCAGTCCCGTCGCGGTGTCGGGCAGGAAGACGTGCAGCCCGTCGGAGACCGCGTTGAGACCGAACACGTCGGCGTCCGCCTCGTCGACGAGGACGGCGCCCGGGTACAGCTCGCGCAGGGCGGCCAGGCTCTGCGGGGAGAACGCCCCCGGGTAGTACATGACCTCCGTGTCCGAGAGCACGGCGAGCGCGGTGTCCAGGTGGTAGAAGCGCGGGTCGACCAGGTTGAGGGTGACGACCCGCCGGCCCAGGACCTCCTCCAGTTCGGTGTGGGCGCGCGGGTCGGTACGGAAGCCGGTGCCCGCGAGGACCGTGTCGCCGAGGACCATGTAGTCGCCCTCGGCCTCGTTGACGTACTCGGCGTGGTGGACGTCGTCGTAGCCCTGGAGCATGAACCACGCGTAGTACGCCGGCGCCTCCGCGGCGCGCTCGGCGTGCCGGAAGCGGGCGACCAGCACCCGGTCGTCCACGACGGTGGCGCCGTTCGCGGCGAACACCATGTCCGGCAGCCCGTCGACCGGTTCGATCAGGTCGACGGTGTGGCCGTGCTCCAGGTAGAGCCGGCGCAGCTGTTCCCACTGCTCGACGGCCAGCTCCGGGTCGACCGGCTTACCCGGGTCCATCCAGGGGTTGATCGCGTAGGTGACGTCGAAGTAGGTGGGGCGGCACATCAGGTAGTGCCGGGGGGTGGCCTCGCGGACGGGCGCGGTCGTCGGGGACAAGGCAGTGGTTCCTCTCGGTCGGCTCGGTCGGTTCGCTCGGTTCGCTCGGTTGGGTCGGCTCGCTCGGTTGGGTCGGTTCGCTCCGTCCGCTCGGTTGGGTCGGTTCGCTTCGTCCGCTCGGTCCGGTCGGTTCGCTCCGTCCGCTCGGTCCGGTCGGCTCGCTCCGTCCGGTCGGTGTGACGGGGTCTCGTGCCGCGCGGGCCGGTGCGACCGCTCCTCCGCGGCGGCCTCCGGCGGCGGCGGCCCGCTCAGGACGCCGGACACGGGCGGTGGTGGAGCGAGGTCTGTTCGTACGACGGCGCCGGGCGCGGGGCCGCCAGGTGGGGGGCCGGGTGCCAGGGCGGGATGTAGGGGCCCGCGCGCCGGGGGGTCACGGGCGAGGTCAGGTGCCAGGCGCGCAGGTGGGGGGAGAGGTGCCAGGCCGGGGCATACGGATCCGGGGCCGGGGCGGGTTCCGTGACGGGTCCGGCCGTGGATTCCGCGGCGGGTTCGGCGGCGGGTTCCGTGGCGGGTTCCGTGGCGGGTCCGGCCGTGGATCCCGTGGGAGGCTCCGCGGCGGGTTCCGTCGCAGGTTCCGTCGCGGGTCCGCAGGGCTCAGGAGGTGCTGCTCGGCGCGGCAGCGTCAGCGTGCTCATGCCGCGTCCCGCTGGACCGGGCAGCTCATGCAGCGCGGGCCGCCGCGGCCCCGGCCGAGCTGGTCGCCGCGGATGCGGAGCACCTCGATGCCGTTCTCCTCCAGCATCCGGTTGCTCGCGTCGTTCACCTCGTAGGCGACGACGGTGCCGGGCGCGACGGCGAGCAGGTTGCAGCCGTCGTTCCACTGCTCGCGCTCGGCGGCGTAGGAGTCCTGACGGGTCTGCAGCACGCGCACCGCGTCCAGGTCCAGCGCCGAGGCGACCGCACCGAAGAAGTCGGCGTTCTCGGTGACGACGGGGACGCGCCCGGCGCCCGGGGTCAGCGTCCAGGACCGCAGCGCACGGCGGTCGAGGCCGACGAAGAGCGTGAAGGCGTCGGTGTCCACCATCGTCAGCACGGTGTCCAGGTGCATCAGCGCCCGCGCCTTGGGCAGTTCCACGGCGATGACGCGCCGCGCGGATCCCGCCTCGAACAGCCGGCGCGCCAGGATCTCCGCACCGGCCGGCGTGGTGCGCTCGCCGAGCCCGACCAGGACGGTGCCGTTGCCGATCACCTCGACGTCGCCGCCCTCGATCGCGGCCGGCGCCATGGCCTCGCCGTCGATCCAGCGGTGCGCGCCGGAGTCGGCGAACATCGGGTGGAAGGCGTAGATCGCCTCGTAGTTGACGGTCTCGCGCTTGCGGCCCGCCTTCCTCATCGGGTTGACGGAGACGCCGTCGTAGACCCAGCAGCTGGTGTCCCGGGTGAACAGCGAGTTGGGCAGCGGCGGCAGGATGAAGTCGTCGTCGGCGAGCAGGTCCAGGCCCAGCGAGCGGCCGTACGGGCGCTCGCCCAGCGCCCGCACCAGCTCCCGCTTGTTCAGGCCGCCCAGCAGATGGGTGGCCAGCTCGTCCGGGCCCATCGCGGCCAGCACCCGCTGGGTCAGGTCGGCGAGGCCGGCCCCGAGGTGGGGCTGGCGGTCGTCCAGGATCCGGTCGAGCACGAAAGCCGTCGCCGCCTCGTCCTTGACGGTCTCGGCGAGCAGGTCCCGCAGCAGATGGACGGTCGTCCCCCGGTCGCGGAGCAGTTGCTGGAAGGCGCGGTGCTCCTCCTGGGCCCGCGACACCCATACGACGTCGTCGAAGAGCAGATGGTCCTTGTTGCTCGGCGTCAGACGCTCGAAGTCCAGGCCGGGCTCGTGCAGGATCACGTGTTTCAGCGCACCGACCTCAGAATTCACATGGAACATGTTCTCTCCTGACTTCGACCCTGGGCAGTGACTCGGTCCTCGAAGTTATCCGGGCCGCTTTCCTTTTCGTTATCGAAGTCTTTTCAGCCAACGCCGTCGCGCCGCTGTGGCCGAAGATCGCCGGGCGTTTTCGGCGGACTGCGGACCCGCCCGGTGTTCCGCGTGTGTTCCGCGTTCAACTCCCCCCGAAGTCCGATCGATAACGACCCGAAAAGTCTGCTGGCTAGCTTTCTCGGCGTACCGCACAGCCACAGCTCAACAGCACAGCCACAGCTCGACCGTGCTCGTCCACAGCTCATCCGTAGCCGAAAGGAGCGGAACCCGATGTTCGTACCGCCGCCCTACCGGGAACCGGACGGTTCCTGGCCGGCCGATCTGATCCGCGCCAACCCGCTGGCCCTGCTGGTGAGCAACGGCGCCGGCCCCGACAGCGTCCCGTACGCGACGCACCTGCCCGTGATCCCCGACCCGGACGCGCCCGCCGACGGGCCGTCCGAGCTGGCCGGCGCCACCCTGCTCGGTCATATGAACCGCGCGAACCCGCACTGGGCGGCCCTGCGCCCGGACGCCACCGTGCTGCTGACCTTCACCGGTCCGCACGCCTATGTGTCGCCGACGGTGTACGGCACGACGCCGGCCGCGCCGACCTGGGACTTCACCTCGGTGCATGTCCACGGGACGCTCGAGAAGATCGAGGAGGCCGAGCCCGGCGAGGAGACGCTGCACGTGGTGAAGTCCACGGTGCGGGCCTTCGAGAAGGACTTCGGCGCCGACTGGGACATGACCGGGTCGATCTCCTACTTCCGCCAGATCATGCCGGCCGTCGGCGCCTTCCGGTTCACCGTCACCGGCGCCGACGGAATGTTCAAGCTCAGCCAGGAACAGCGGCCCGAGATCCGTGACCGCGTCCGGCGGTCGTTCGGTGAGAGCGCGTGCACCAGGCACCGCGAAACCGCCGAGTTGATCGGGAGGCTGTCGTGATTCCCCCGATGTTCGACGTGGGATTCCGTCACACGTCCATGGCCGCGGCCCGCCTCATCACGACCGGTCTGCGCAGGTTTTCCCAGCGCAGTGTCCGGCGCCGCGCGGCCGTCCCCGCAGCAGTGTCCAAGCAGAGCGCACCGAATTCCGTTCTCTCGTGAGACGGCCCCACCGCCGGCATTCTTCGGCCGGCGTATCCGATCTGCGACACCCCCACATTTTCGAGGAGAAACTGAAATGACGAGTGCGGCGATTTCGGTTGTCGGGCTGCGGAAGGCGTATGGCGAGCACCGGGTGCTGGACGGGGTGGATCTGTCGATCCCGGCGGGTTC
>NZ_JBICZA010000057.1:0-33447 GCF_043201585.1 Streptomyces sp. NPDC048297 | reverse complement strand
CCCGCGGAGCGGGATATGCCCTGGCAAGCCAGGGCATAGAGCGCGAATTGCGCAAGCGCAATTCGGATTCCCGCGTTTACGCGGGAATGGAATTCCGTTTACGGAATTCCGACGGGAAGTCAATTCGCGCAAGCGCGAATTGAGGGCGACCGCGCAAGCACGGTCGCCGGGGCCGGCAGTAAGGGGAAGTGCATCATGTGCGGGCCTGTGTAGCCCCTGGGGTTCCAGGTCACCATCCCCGCAACGGATGTGACGGGCTGTCGGTTCGACAAGTGCCGGCCCCACCGCCGTGACGGGTTTCGCTTGCGCTCCACCCGAACCCCTCCCCAGCATCCCAACTCGCTCCGGCATGTTCACGAACACCCCGCCAGCATACACGTCAGTCCACGACAACGGGCCGGATTGCGGTAACGAATCACTCGGGAGAGCGAACAAGGGGGCACCCGTGATGCATCATCGTTGCTGCCTGTGTAGCGTCTGGGTCCTGGCTTCACCACCTCACACCCCTCCCGAAAACTACCGGTGGAATTCAGAATTGCGCTGCCTCGAATTGCTCAGCCCCGGAAAGGAAGCTCCGATATGGGGGTGCCGAAATTCGGCGTACGGAGGTACCGGAGCCGAACGGCCCCCGGGCCGGGCGGCGGAACCACGATGGAGATCAGCCCCGCCTATTGCTGCTGCTTTTCCGTCATGGCCTCAGCCGCCCGAGACTCAGAGCCGCTGGTGCCGCCCACTGCCTGCGCGGGCCCACGGGCCCGCACGCGTAGCCGCCTCAGCTGCGGCGGGGTCCGGCGGGCGGCTGCCGGTGGACCTCAGCCACTTATACCTACCCAGATCAAGAACGTGCAGGTCAGGGCGTTGCAGATCGCGCGATATGCACCGGCTGATGGGACGTATCGCCGCCGATGTGTCCCGACTGAGGGGGCACATCGGGCCTTCAAAGTCAACTGGAGGCGACATGATCCACGCGGCCGTGTCAACTGGAGGCGACACGCGGGGGCCGTTGTGTTCGGGGGAGGTCCGTGGTGCGGGGAGGGGGGAGATCTGTCCCCCCTGGGGGGACACAACTTGCGCGGCATGTCGTGTCGAAGCGACATGAGTGTCAAGTGGAGGTGACATACTGCCGAGAGTCCGAAGATCGAGAGCGTGGGAGAGCAGCCTCGTGCCGAGTGAGCCGCAGCGTCGCCGTACGAGCGCCCGTGGGGCGCCGCAGCCGAGCCTGCCTCTGGAGGATCCGGCTGATGCCTGGGATCGGCCGCTACGGCCCGTCAAGGACCTTGACGACGTCGCGCGGCAGTACCCGGGCCGGAAGCTCACGCTGGACAGTCACCGCAAGCCGCTGGAGTTCTACGGGCCTCCGGACGAGCCGAACGCGTTCTCCATGGACAGCCTGGAGTTCTTCCTGGTCATCAGCCAGTTCTTCCGCGAGGCGCTGCCGCTGCGGCTGATCCTGCTGATGATCGCCTGCCAGAGGGCCGGCGGCCGGATTCATCTGACCCAGGACGAGATGGCGCACGTCCTGGACGTGGCCCGTACGAAGATCAACCAGGCCCTGGGCGAGGTCACGTCGCATGGGATCGTCTTTCGGGTGAAGCGTGGCGTGTACCAGTTCAACCCGCCGTACTCCTATCGGGTGGCTGAGTTCATCCCGGGCACCGAGACGGTGGAGGCTGAGTACGTCAAGGTCGATCAGCACGACACGATCGCCAGGATCCGCGCCGACGAGAGCCTGCCCGACCTGGTGCGCTTCCCCTCCCTGGAGAAGATGCGCCAGGAGATCGAGCGGCTGCGGGAAGAACGCGCGAAAATGCGTGCTGAGCGTCGTCAGGAACTGGCGTCGCGCAAGGAGAAGGGGGCACAGCAGTGAGCGGTCTGCATTTCGCCGCAGTGAACGCGGAGGGTGTCGTCGCCGACCTGGACCTGCTGCCCGCGGCCTACCGGGTGTTGCTGAAGCTGCGGGCCCACAGCGAGGCCGGCGGCCGGATCGAGATCGACCAGATCACCATTGCCCAGATGCTCGGGCTGAGCCGGGCCGCGGTCAACGCCGCTCTGCGCGACCTCGATCTGGCGCAGCTGGTGAAGAAGCAGCGCGCCGGCGTCTACCAGCTCAACCCGATGCTCGCGGCCTACCTCTCGCCCGAGGACGCCATCGCGGCCGTGAAGGCGATGCCGAAGAGCGAGCGGCTGAACTCCCCGGGCTTCGTCGACCGCTACCGTCACGCGGTCACGGCCTACCAGGACCAGCTCGCCGAGAAGCGCCGGCGCCGCGAGGACACTAAGCGCCGCCAGGCCCTCAAGGCTGTCTCCTGATCCCAGGCGCTCCGCATGGCCGACATGGCGCTGTACCCACGTTGGGTGCAGCGTCGTTTTCGTGTGCTCAGCGATACATGGTTCCCCTCCACGGGAAAGCCGCAGCTCAGGGAAGCGTGGCTTGGTGGGCGGTAGCACCAGGTAAACCGGTTTGTTCTGGTTCTCCAGAACAAGCAGTGGGAACCCTCTGCGGGACATCCGTGCAGCGGTCCCACACCGTGGCGCTGCGTGCAGCAGTTGCCCGCCGTTGTACGGGACGGGACTGGCTTCCGACCCGTGCAGCACCCTTGTGCTACGCGGGCCCATGTAAATGCTGCGCTGCACCCACGACACCACCCTGCCGCCACCCGACGACCACCACCAGGAGCAGCACCAGGTCCCCGCCGCAGGCCTTCGCCTCACACCTCACAGCCTCACGGCGCGCCCTGTTCACCAGGGAAAACGGGGTGTGTGGCTCACAGCAGGAGCGGGTGTCAGGTGAGCGGCGGCGGTCAGAGGATGCCGTGCAGGGCGCGGCGGTCGCCGGACATCGCGTAGCGGCGGGCGGCGAGGCCGTGTTCGAGGGGCTCGCCGATCTGCTCGCACAGCAGGGCCAGGACGCCGGTCGCCGCCTCGGTGTCGGACAGGTAGGCCGGCGCGACCTCAAGCATCAGCTCGCCGATCTCGTGCGCGCTGGCGAAGAGGTCGTTGGTGAGCTGGCGCCCCACAACGACCAGGGGATCCGTTGACGGTTCGGCGGGCGGCGGAGGCGGGGCGATGCGGACGTCGCGGACGGCCTGGCGGACCACCGCGCGCACCGTCGGCTCATCGAGGGCCTGGAGGCCGCTGTGGGCGAGCGAGGTGAGACGCCGGGTGATCAGCTCCGCGACGACGTCCGTACGGCCGGAGACGGCGATCAGGGCGCGCTGGGACAGGCCGTAGTCGAGCGCGGCCGCGCCCGGGTCGGTGTCTCGCGTGCGAGACGTCTCGGTACCGGCGTCGACGGCGCTGTGGATCGCGGCCAGGGCGTGGGCGACGTCCAGGAGCCGGTACGCCTGTGCGCGGCTGATGCCGAACTCCGCGTCGCAGTACGACTCCCAGCTGCTGTGCCCGAGCGGCACCCAGACGCGGGCGGCGTGCGCGTCGCGGACCCGGGCGGCGAGCACCGCCACGGAGCGCCGGACGTCGTCCATCGCTTCGCGCAGCCCGGCCGTCATCTCCCGGGCGCGGGTCTCGCTCAGCGGCGGCCGCGCCGGTTCGGCGCCGTGCTCCTGGTCCTCGTGCTGCTCGCCCACGACTCCATCGTCCTCCGAGCTGGCGGGCGGCGCCAGGGCGTGCGGGAGCACTGGCGCGATCCCCGCCTCACACCCTCACAGCCTCATAGTTCACCTCGTCTACCTGGGGAAACGGGCTGTGAGCCTGCCAGTCTCACAGCGTGACACCGTGCGGGGCGCGGGTCTGTCACGCTGATCCGCGACGGTGGGCGCGGGCCCCGCCGCACGAGGCGAAGGGGGCCGGGTGGCGGGGATCGAGCGGGAGCCGGCGGAGGTGCGGATACCCAAGGCGGCGCTGGACGCCTTCGCCGCGGCGCTGAGCGTGCGGACGGTGGCGATGCGGACGTGGCCCGACGGCATCGAGTGGATGTACCCGGTGGGCACGTGGGATGAGGCGCACCTGGAGGTCGCGCTGATGCCCGGCGGTGAGGAGGTGTGGCTGCGGATGTCCACCGACCGTTCCAGCGTCGCCGTGTGGACCATCGAGCAGTGGTGGGCCTTCTCCGGTCAGAGCCAGCCCGGAGCGACGCCGCCGCCGGCCTGAGACGCGAAGCCCACGGCGGGTTCGGCCGGTGCACGGACGGCGGAGTTCAGCGTGGCTTCGGCGAGCCCGGGTCGTTGGGCATCCGGCCGCACCGCAGGCGCCCTGTGGCGGGGCGCCGACCGCTGTAGCAACGCGAACGAGGACCGATGCCGAAGAAGCCCGCCCACGACCCGACGTACGGCTACGACCCGGAGACGCGCACGGTTCGTGTCGATCAGCACGACCTGGCGCGGCTGCTGTTGATGTTCCGCTCGCTGATGCGCGAGCAGAAGCCCGGCTCGTGGGATCACATGAGGGACTACGACCTGTCCTTCGAGCGCCTCGCGGACGCGGTCGATGCCAGCTCACAGATCCGGTACGGCAAGGACTGGACGGGGCCTGATCTGCGGATGCGCTGCACCACGACCGAGCTGGTCTACGACTGGCCCGAGGGCGCACCGTACGACGGGGAGGCGACGTTCACCTGGATGGTGCCGGGCTACGGCTCGCACGCCTCCGAGGACGATCAGGTGGACCTCTACTCGAACACGGCGCTGTGCGGGTTCTACTGGGTGAAGGGCGACAGGCCGCGCCGGGCGAAGGGTCTGCCGGACTGCCCGGAGTGCCGACGGGAGGTCGAGCTCGGTGCTGAACGGCCCCGCGGCGGCTGGTGACTACGGGTTGCCGCCGGGGTGGCAACCCGTGGATACGGCCGTGGCTACGATCGGAAACGCCCTGACCCCGGCAGTTGCGATGCCGGGGTCAGGGCGTTGTCACCGGTGGCTATCCGAGCCAGGTGATGGTGAGGACGGACAGGCGGCGCAGCGGACGGTTCACCCAGTAGGTGAGGGAGAGCTGGCCGACGGAGGCGTGCCGGACGTCCTCGCCCTCGGGGTCCTCTGCGTTCCACTGCGGGAAGCCCCACGGATCGGCCGCAGCGGCGTCCAGGACGTCCCACACCATGTCTTCAACGTGCTCGGGCAGGGTGTCGAGGACCTTGGCGGCCGGGGCGGAGAAGCGGACCGCGTACGGCTGCTGTTCGGTCACCGGCGCCTTCCGCGGAGCTCCGCCATGTCGATGAACTCGCTGTCGTCGTATGCGGAGGCGACGAACGCGTCGACCGCCGGGGCGGAGGCGAGACGGCCCTGCCAGTCCTGGACGACCTCGTACAGCTCGCCGAGGGAGAACGTGCGCCGCGATTCCTCGAGGGCGGCCGCCCACTCCCGCTCGAAGGCCGGCACCCAGGTGTCGGCGCGCTTGTCGGCGCGCAGCTGCGCGAGCAGTTCGGCCGGAGCCCCGGGAGCGGGGGCGTACGGCGTGACGGGTGCGTGGTCGGGCTGCGCGCTCATCTGGTCCTCCCGGCAGGTCGTACCGCCACGGTACGCGTGCCGGGTGGCCGTGGATGCGGGCATGGGACAGATCCCTTCTGCCGGATCAGGGTGCCGGCGACAGCGTGGGGGCGTACGGGGATGACTGCTGGTTGAGGAACTGGCCGTAGGCGGTCTCCGCGAACCACCAGGCCTCGGGCGTGTGTTTCGCGCGCCACGGCCGCGGTTCCACCAGCGTCTCCGGCTGCCCGTCGGGGTGCTGGAGGCTGACGCCGATGCCGTAGACACCGAACTCCAGCAGCTTCTCGGGGTAGTTGACGCTGGGAGCCCTGGTGATGATCACCCGGCGGGCGCAGAACTCCGTGAACTTCCCTGCCGCGTCCCAGGCCAGTTGGGAGGCGCTCGCCGACCGCACCGTGGCCAGCCGCACCCGGCACGGACGGACGACGTGCCGGACGACCTGGCCGTCGGCGACGGTGCAGATCCCGGTCGGCGCCCCGAGGACGTAGGCGCGCTGCTGATCGGAGAGGGCGGCGAGCGGGACGGGCAGGCCGTGGGGCAACGCCATCAGCACGTCCAGGCCGCCGAAGCCGTAACCGGTGGCGACGCCCAAGCCGACGGCGTGACGCCGCTCGTGTTCCGCGTCGTCGATGTCGAGCTGGAGCTCCGCGACGCCGAAACCGGCAGTCGCGGGAACCGTTGCGAGCATCTCGTCTCCCTACCAGGTCAGGGCCAGGGCGAGGGCAAAGGCGCGCTGACGCGTCTGGTCATCCTGCTGGTCCCAGGTCCCGGCGATGTGCTCAAGGAGGTCGGCCGACGCGTCGAACACCACGGCGTCCGGGTTGTGGTCGCTTCGGGAGCGGAGCTGGCCGACGGCCTGGAGGATGCGGTCGACCGGGGCGGGCGGTTCCTCCGGGCTGTCGGGGCGAGGACGGAAGGTGGCGGTCAGTTTCAGGGTGTACTCGAAGTCGGTGCGGGTGATCGCGGTGATGGTGTCGAGGTTCAGGCCGAGGGGCCTGCTGATGAGTTCCGCGCTGGCGAAGGCCGGGTGGTTGCCGATCGCGGCGGCGACGGCGTCCCACGGGTACGCCTCGCCCCCGGGGCCGTCCTCGGGGATCGGCTCCACGTCGGTCAGGGACAGGGTGAAGCCGTTGCCGCCCGCGTCCCTGAACCAGACGGCTTTGTCGCCGGGCGAGACGTCGTCGACGCTGCGGATGTGGGGGCTGCGGCGCAGCGCTTCGGCGATGTCGACGATGTCGTAGCCATCGAGCAACGGGCGCGTGGCCGGGTCGACGGCTGCGGAGTCGGCGAGCTGCGTGTTGGCGGGGGTGGTCATGTGGGAGTCCCTTCTGAGGTGACGGTGTAGCCGAACCCGAAGCCGCGGCGCTGGGGGCGGTAGCCGAAGGCGGTGAGGATCGAGCCGAGGGCGCTGTGCATCGTGGTGGCGGTCGTCTCGTAGCGGTGGGTCACGTCGGTGAACAGGCCGTCGGCCAGGACGAGGCTGTCGAGGCCCGCGGAGTCGAGCCGGTGGTGGGTGAACCAGTCCACGTGGACCTGCTGTTCGGCGATGTAGACGGCGAATCCGCCGGCCTCGTCGTCGGCCTGCTTGGGGGTGAGGCCGGCGCTCTCCAGGTCGAACAGCACCCGGTCGGCGAGCTGGTCGGGGCTCTCGCGCGTGGTCATACCCGTACTCCCCAGGCCTTGGCGACGTCGGTGAGGTAGCGGTCCTCGAGTTCGCCGTCGAACGCGGCGAGGACGTCGTGGCGGGCTGTGGCCAGCTGCTCGATCACGATGAGGCCCTCGGGCTGGCGGACCAGGGCGTACCGGCTGGTCGTCACGTGCTCGCTGCCCGTGCCGAGCCGGTCGTAGAGGTGTTCCAGGCGCTCTTCGTGCTCGTGCGCGAAGGCCTCCAGCCGGGTGAGGTAGCCGGGCTCGGGCGGGACCAGTTCGCGCAGCACCGGCATCACGTCGGCGGACAGGCCCGGCTCGTAGGAGGTCTGGGCGAAGCTGCGGAAGAGGGCGAGGGCGCGGCGGAACAGTTCGGAGTCGCCGGACCGGATCCGCATCAGCATGCCGAAGCCGCCGGGGCTGGGCAGCAGTTCGCAGGTGTAGCCGGCCCCGAGGTGCAGCGCCTGGTTGCACACGAGGGCGTTGCCGCCCGAGTCGACGTACAGGATCGCCGCGTCCTCGTGCTCGGGATCGCGGGTGATGGTCAGGATGGTGTCGTCGACCGCGCGGTGGAGGCGGTCGGCCACGGCCGCGCGGGCGCGGCGTTCGATGTCGGTGAGCTGTACGGGACGGACGTCGGTGATCACGAGGCGGCTCCGGTCGGCATGGCCGGCGCCTGCTCGGTGTCGGCGATCTGGCGCAGAAGGTAGAGCATCCGGTCAGCCCGGCCGGGTGCGACGGCCACGGGCCGCCCGCCGTCGGTGGTGACCTCGCCGCGCCATGCGGTGGCCAGCAGGGACATCTCACGGACGTGCTCGTCGGTCGGCAGGGGCCAGGTGGCGCCCTGTGTGCGCAGCCCGGCCGAGAGGTCGTCCAGGTCGCGGTAGCGCCAGATCAGCACGGTGAGCTGGGACAGGATCGCGGCCAGGATCTCCGCACCCTGGACCGGGTCGCTCGCGCCGTCGGGGATGCCCTTGGCCCTCGGGGAGACCAGGCGCAGCAGCGGTTCGGCGACGACCAGGCCGTTCGCGCCGATGACGGTGACCTTGGCGGCCGACGGGCTGCGCCGGGTGCCCGCCGGGGTGTGGCCGCGCTCGGTGTAGTCGACGTGCAGTATGCCCAGCGGTCGGTTCTGCGGGATGCGGAGCAGGTTGCGGGCGGTGCGTGCGGCACCGGCGCGTTCGCGGGCGGCTTCCTCCTGGCGCTGGCGCAGGCCTCGGATGTGCCAGCAGGTCGGGCACAGCGCGCCGTACGACTCCGTCGCGATCGGCGCGCGGTCGGGCCGGGCGCTGCAGTCCGTGCACACCCTCGCCCGTACCGAGTTCTCCGACCGGGCCCGGGCGGCGGCGAGCTGGGCGGCCGTGGACGCGGTCGGCGCCGACTGGTCGATGCGGTACAGGGTGATCGTGGTGCTGCGGCCGATGCCGTCCTGGCCGTCGACGGTGGCTGCGGGCGGGCCCGGCTGACGAGGGAGATCCATGCCCTTGAGCTGGGCGGCGGTCGCGTAGGTCCCGGCCGGGACGTCCCGCCAGGCGGTGAAGTGCGGACGACGGGCCTTCGGGGCGGCGGCCGCGGTCACCGGGACGCTCCACTGCTGCCGGCGGTGGCGCAGGGGTCGGGGAGCTGGGTCGCCCGTACCCATCCCGCCGCCGGCGACCAGTAGGCCATGTTCGAGGTGGCGTGGCAGGTGACCGGCTCGGTGTCGCCGTCCAGGAGCACACGCAGGTACTGCCCGGCGGTGTCGACGATCGCGCCCTCCCGCTCCTCGTGACGGATCCGGACGCCGATCGCCGCGCGGACGCCGAACCGCTCGGGCAGTTGGTAGTAGGTGTTGATGTGGGCCAGCTGGCTGTCCTGCCGGTTTCGGGTGTGGACGATGCTGTCTGGGTCGTCGTGGTCGTACGGCACGAGTTCCTCCTGATGAGGGGTTGGGGTGTGGATGCGGGTTGACTGCGCAACACTGAAGGCTCGGGTCCCTGGCAGCTGACATGCCAGGGACCCGAGCCGTGGGTGGTGCGGTCAGCCGGACCGAAGGCCGGGCTGGGCGCGGGTCTAGCGGGTCAGGTGACGGGCGACAGCCTGGGCGTGCTGGCGCAGTGGGAGGTCCTGCTTCTCCCAGGTGGTCGCCACGTAGTTGAGGAGTTCGGCCGTCGCGCGCTCCGCGTCGCTCGGGTCGCTGATGAGGAGCTGGTCGGCGGCGAGGGCGACGGCGGCGGCCGGGGTGGACTGCTGCGGTTCGTCGATGTCGTTGCGGCCGACGCCCAGGACCAAGAGGTGGCGGATGCCGCGTCGGGTCTGGACGGTGATGGTGTCGTCGCGCGGTTCGTCCGGCGTGGCGACCACAAAGTGCGGGGCGTTGAGGATCGCCGCGGCGAGGGCCTCGGTGAGCAGCGGCTCGGGCAGGAGGTCGTCGTCGGTGGGCTCTGCGTCCCGCAGGGTGAGGGTGTAGTTGATGCCGTCCACGGTGGTGAACCGCACGGTGTCGTCGCCGGGTTCGGCGTCGGCGGCGAGGATGTGCGGGCTGCCCAGCAGTGCGTCGGCGATACGGACCGGGTCGTGGTCGGCGTCGATCAGTGGAGTCTTGTCGCGGTCGATAGCCGGTAATTCGAGGGTCATGCATTTGCTCCTAAATCAGTAATCCAGATCGAGGTAGTCGATGTCGTTGATTTCTACGTCCGACAGTCCCATAGCGCGACCGCCGCCGTCCTGGAAATACACATCCTTAAACCCTTCGGCAATGATCCCACGCATCTGCTGGTCGCTGGCACCCGCGTCGCGGGCCTCGAACAGGCGGCGGGCGTACTCCGGGGGGAGGTGCACGGTGAGTCGCCGGAAGCGTCCGTCGTCGGTCGTGCCGACCGGCGCGGTGTAGCCGAACCGGGCCCTCGTTTCCACCGTGATCCCGCCGGTGGTGGCGGCCTGGCGCTGCCGGCGCTTGCGCACCTGCGGCTGCCACCGCTGCCTCACGGCGTCGTCGATCTTCGCGGCGACGTCGGCGCGGGCGTGCTTGCGGGCGCCGCGCCGGTAGCGGTTGACGGAGTCGGCGGTGACACCGAGCTCCGCCGCCACCGCCTTCGCGCTGCCGAACTGCTTGAGCAGGTAGCCGATCTGGCCCTTGAGGGTCTTGGGCGGCACCCGGGTGAAGGACTCCCGGTCGGCCCGCTCGATCGCGTCGTCGATCTCTCCGGCCACGGGCCTACTCCCCTTCGTCCAGGACGGCGTCGCCGCCCTTGATGTGGCGGGCGGGGTTGAGGCCCTGCTCCATCAGGTCGACCGCCCACAGCATCGACTGGACGCCTTCCAGCTTCGCCAGGCCCGGGGTGGGCCCGAGCCGGAAGGCGCCGGGCTTCGGCTTGCCGGACTCCGCGTAGGGCAGGAAGTCCAGCGGGCTGGCGCTGGGCGCGGGGTAGACGACGCAGTCGGACAGGACAGCGAGCGGATAAAGGCCGGTCATCTTGGCCATGTTCAGCAGTTTGCGGTGCATGTTGACCCGCGCCTTGGAGATGACGGCGGCGCGGATGTCCGGGCGCCAGGTCGGGCGCTGCATGGCCGGCCACGGGTCGCCGTCCTTGTATCCCTTGCCCTGCGGGTTCTCGAACAGCTTCCCGATGCCGCCCTTCACCGTTGCCTTGATCGCCGCGAGTACGGCGGCCATCGCCGGGTCGACGTCCTTGTGCCGCTCCATCGCCGCCAGGAACTCCGCATCCGACAGGTCCTTGGTGACGCCGAGGTCGGCAAGGGTGTCGACATACGCGGTCCTGAGGCGGTCGTGCCACGGATCCAGGTACGCGCCGGTCTCCCTGCGTAGGTACGCCTCGATCGGCTCCACGTTGTAGCCGAGTTCCTGGGCGTAGGCGACGGTGTGGGTCTGGTACCAGGCCGGGCCCGTCGGCCGCTCACCGGTCGGCGTGAACGGGCTGGGCAGGCGCGGGTCCAGCTCCACGTGGGACAGGTCGACCAGCCAGGAGCCGGGGATCTTCGGGCTGAACTTCGGGGCGTGGAAGTGGTCCGGGGCGGAGAGGCCGACGACCAGGCGGGCGGCGGCCGCGAGGAACGCGGTGTTCAGGTCCAGGCCCACCGCGTACGGCAGCGTGCATTCCTCATCGGTGAGCAGATCCACCGGCCGCACCCACTGGTACGCCTCCTCGTGGAGGAAGCCGCCCTTCCAGCCGGAGTGGAAGACCGCCGGGTGCTCGGGCTGGCCCTCCGGCGGAGCCGGGTCCATCGGCTCCGTGCCCAGGCTGCCGGGGTTGGGGCCGGACACCCAGTTACCGGTCTCCTCGTCGCGCACCGGGCGAGTGGGCGGGCGCAGCGCGGTCATCAGCTCCAGCCCGGACACGGCCGTCGACCCGCGCGGGGTGATGACCCGCTGGGCGTAGACACCGAGGACGCGGGCGACGTCGGCCGGCTCCATCCCGGCGACGCCGGGCCAGGCGCGGGAGTCGAGTGCGTCCCACGGCAGGATCGCCAGCTGCACGCACTGCCGCTCACGCCCCTGCGCCTTGCGGTAGATCCGGGCCCACGGGCCGAACCCGCGCTGGGTGAGCTGCCACTTCGCCTTCAGCACGTGCTTGACGACCGGATGGTCCTCCGGCAGGCGCAGGCCCCGGCGGTCCTCCAGGCGTTCGGGCAGGCCGAGTTTCACGGCCGCGGCCGCCGTGAGGACGATCAGCGGATCGGCGTCCTTGCCGTGGCGGCTGAGCTTCGGTGCACCGAGGCCGGACTCGCGCAGTGTCCACTCCACCAGCTCCACCACGGTGGTCGCCGGGCAGTCGAGCACCAGGCCGTCCACCCCGTACGCGGAGCCGTCGCCATCAAGGACGGCGAGCGGGCCGTGGGGGAAGCGCGGGTCGACGGCGGGCGCCGCGGCCTTCTTCGCCGGGCGCCTGGACGACGCCGCCGGGCGCGCTGCCGCTCGGGCGGGACGCTCGGGAGCGGCTGGGGCCTGAACCGGCGCGGCGGTCTCCGCCTGCTCCGAGGCGGCCGGACCGGTGAGCGTCTCGGGCACCTCCGGCTGCGGCGCGACAGCCGGAGCCGGGGCGGGCGCGGCGGGGGCGCCGCCCGCGGGGTACTTCGCCGCCCACCCCTTCAGCAGCCGCTGGTACGCCTCCAGGCGCGGCGACTTCGGCTCGGAGCGGCCGTTCTCGTAGTTCTTGACCGTCTGCACGGTCGACTTCAGGGCCTGCGCGAGACGGGCCTGGGTGATGCCGGCGGCCTCGCGAAGCCGGGCGCGCTCCGCCGGGGGCGGGAGCTGCGGCTCCTCCTCCAGCAACGCGTCGATGTTCGCGAACAGCTCTTCCTCGGATGCCATTTATGTCTACCTCCACCACGAACACTAGCAGCCACACCCCCTACATTTAACCCGTTCCTTTAACTCGATCGGAGATTGTTTTGCGTAGAGAAGTGACGTTCCGTGCGCCTGGTAAAGTTCTGCTGAGTCGCTGAATCAGGGAGTTGACGTGAGCTGCTTGTGTTGCTTAAGGTCGAAGTCAAAGTCAGCGAATCAGGCCCTTGGGCCACTGGTGGCAGGAGGCCGCATGGCCACGCTCAGCATCCACTTCGACCCCGCCGTCATCGCCCGGCTCACGAGCGCGAGCGGTGATGACACCATCCACGTCACCCTGTCCCTCGGTGGCGGAGCCGTCACCGAAGCGGCTGTGCCCGTCGTCCCCCACGGGCCGTTGGCCGCGCTGATGCAGGCCGGTCTGCTGAAGCCGGACACGGTCCTCACCTTCCACCAGCGCCGCGCCAACCGATCGGGCCGCGCCGTCGTGACCGCTGACGGCCAGCTCATCGTCGACGGCCACCCCTCCCCGTTCCCCTCACCGTCGAAGGCGGCGGAAGCCGTCACGGGCAACGTCATCAACGGCTGGACCCTGTGGCACACGCCCGAAGGACCCACCCTGGACGAGCTGCGCCAGGAGCTGGACGCCAAGTAGCCGGCCTCTGGCCGGTCCGGCCCGCGGCGGTGTCGCTGCCGGAACGGCAGACCGGATCGGACAGAAGAGCTCGAACGCGGCCGGGAGACGTTGGTGGAGAAGTACGGCGGGCTGCTCACCGAGGTGACCGTGCCGAAGGCGACAGCGGGCGCGGTCGCACAGGAGCACCCCGTGGCGGTGTTCGTGGCCGGGCAGGCGGGCAGCGGCAAGACGCTCGTGATGGACCTAGTCCACGCGGCCCTGGCCTCGCGCGGCGGCGCGGTCCGGGTGGAGCGCGACGCCTACAAGGCGGTTCACCCGCAGTACGCCGGCTTCCTGAAGGAAGACGTGCGTACGGCCGGGGTACGGGTGCGGCCGGAGACCTACCGGTGGCAGGCCGAGCTTGAGGCGCACGCCCGTGCGCACCGCTACGACGTGGTCGCTGAGGAGGCCTTGGGTGCGCCTGCCGCCTTCAGGGCCGCAGTTGCCGCGTACCGCAGGGCGGGGTACCGGATCGAGTTCGTGGCCCTGGCCGTGCCCGAGGCCGTCAGCCAGCTCGGGGTGCTGGACCGCTACCTGCGCCTGGCCGAGGAAGGCCGGGCCCGGTACGTGTCCTGGGACAACCACGATGCCTGCGCCGGGGCGCTGGCCGTCGTCCTGGCCGACATCGAGGCCGGCGACCTGGCCGACCGGGTCGTCGTCGTGCGGCGCGGCGCGGACGTTCTGTACGTCAACGAGCGTGCGCCCGGCGGGCGGTGGGCCCGCCCGCCGGGCGCACGCGAGGCGTTGCTGGCCGAGCGTGCCCGTAAGTGGACACCGGCCGAGACCGGCGCCTTTCGTCGTCAGCTTGCCGAGGCCGACCGGCGTGCCTACGACCCGCGCCTGCCAAAGGACTGGGCCCTGGCCGTGCGACGCGATGCCGAACGTGCGGCCGCGCTGGCCGAGCCCGTCCGCAGAATCGCCCAGCCCCGGAGCGAGGCGCCCGGCGTCGACTACCACCGGCTGACTGGCGAGGAGCACCGCTGGATTTTCGATCACTTGATCCTGCCGGTCCTGGCCGAGCGAACCAGCCCGCAGGACAGGCCCGTCGTGGTCTACCTCATGGGCCAGCCCGGGTCCGGTAAGACGAGCATGACGCGGATGGTGCTGCGCTCCCTGCGCGGCAGGCCCACCCGGATCAGCGGTGACGACTTCAAGAGCGCCCACCCTGACTACTACCGGCTGCTGCAGGAGGAGCCGCGCACCGCCGGGGCCCGCATCCGCGCGGACTACCGGGCCTGGCAGGTCCTGGCCGAGCAGTACGTACGCGAGCGGCGCAGCGACGCGGTCATTGAGATCGCCCCCTCCGGCGCGGCCGCGTTCGTCAACACGGCGCTGCTGTACCGGGAGGCGGGCTACCGCGTGGAGCTGGCGGTGCTCGCCGTACGGGCCCCCGACTCCCGCCAGGGCACCGCCGATCGTTGCGCTCAGCTGCTGCGGCTGGGCGCAGCGGGCCGGTTCACCACCGCCGGCGGGCACGACGAGCACTTCGCGGCGCTCCAGGAGGCGGTGGCGGCCGCAGAGCACGTGCCGGTGGCCGACCTGGTGACGGTGATGCGACGGGACGGCAGCGTGCTCTACCGCAACGAGCGCGGGCCCGGCGGGGCATGGGAGCGTTCTGCAGGTGCGCGCCACGCCCTGGTGGCTGAGCACTACCGGCCCTACACCGATCAGGAGGCCGCCCGGTTCTGGGCGATCCAGCGCCGGCTGCGCATGCAGCTGCCGCACTACCACCGTGATCTGGAGGAGATCGCTTCACTGGCCCGGACGTTGATGCCAGAGCACCTGCTGCCGCAGCGGCTGCGTGGACCCGCCGCGGTGGCCGCCCTGCCCGCCCGCCCCTACGAAGCCTTCAGCTCCTTCAGCCGAGCTGCGTAACGGGCGACAAGGCGCGCCACTTCGCCGGCGTCCGCTTCCTGAAGACGCGTACGGTCCCGCATACAGGCTTGCCACTGAGCGACCAGCTCATCGAGACGCTGCGGATCCATCCCGTCCCGACGGCCCGCTTGGATCAGCTGCCCGTACCGGGCGATCACCTCGGTCAGCAGCGCCACTGCCGCCGTCTCGCTGACAAGCTCCTCCCCCTGGCCGTCTGCCGGCGCGGCCCCGGGTACGTCGTGAGCGGGCTGCGGGTCGGGATCGGGGAGCGCGGGGTCGTGCACAAGAGCCACCAAGTCGGGAGAAGAACAAGAAGACGTCATTCTCGGCTCCGTGCCATGCCCCGGCAAGCCGCGCCCCCTTCACCGGGCCGGAATCCGGCATCCCTGCCCGGCAGCGGCTGGGCGGTCACTGCCGGGCCGCACGGCACGGGCATAGGCTGACCACCGGCGATCATTCGGCGGGGGGAATCAAGTGAGTGACCTGCGGGCCCTGTTCAGCTCGAACGAACCCATCGACACGAGCGAGGCTTTCGCCAACCGGCAACGCCAGTGGGAACTGGTGGCCACCGCGATCGAGGAACACCTGCGGCACACCGGTGCCGGCGGCTTCGACCCGGCCGGCCTCGAGGCGCCGCGCAGGAACGTGGTGGCCTTCTACGGGGTGGGCGGCGTGGGCAAGTCCACCTTCCTGCGCAAGCTCGAAGCCACCCTCGCCCACCCCGGGCAGCGTCCCGCCCAGTGGGGCGAGCCGGTGTGGGCCGGGCACACGCTCCTGCCGGTCCGGATCGACCTGTCCCGCTCCGCCGGTACCAGCTTTGAGGACGTCGTACTGACCGTGCGGGCCGCGCTCGCCGCGGCGGTGGCCCGGCCGTTGCCCGCCTTCGATATCGCCTTGCGCCGGTACTGGGAGGTGCGGCATCCCGGCGAGCCGCTGGAGGCCTACCTGGAACGCGGGGGGCTGGCCGGCCGGTTCGGCAAGGCCCTGCCGCAGCAGACCCAGAGCGCGCTCAGCGACGTTGCCCAGGCACTGCTGCTGCCCGGCACCGTCGGCGCGGTGGCCGGGCAGGTCACCGGCGCCCTGATCAGCGCGCTGCGCGAGCGACGCCAGACAGTGAAGGCGCTGGCCGGCTGTGCGCGGCTCGCGCCGTTGCTGGAGGCCGAGCCCGACATGGAGACGCTGTCCTTCTACCCGCACTTGCTGGCGTGGGAGCTGGCCCGGATACCGGCGGGCAAGCAGGTCACGCCGGTGATCTTGATGGACACCTTCGAGGACGTGTCCGACCGCCACCGCGACTTCGAACGCCTGCTGCAGCGCCTGGTGTGGCTGATGCCCGGCGCCCTGTTCGTCATCAGCGGACGCTCCCGCCTGCCCTGGGCCGACCCGGCCCTGCACGGGCAGCTCGACCACACCGGCCCCGCCGCCTGGCCCGGCCTGGCCCACGGCTTTGGCGCGACGGCCGGCCCGCTGCCCGGGCCCCGGAGCGAAACGGCAGGCCCGCGCCAGCACCTGATCGGAGACCTGTCCCCCGAGGACTGCGACCACCACCTCGCCCACCGCCTGGTCCAAAACGGCCGCCCCCTCATCGGCCCCGACATCCGCGCCGTGATCACCCGGCGCTCGCACGGCCTGCCTCTCCACCTCGACCTCGCGGTCAGCCGCTTCCTGGAGATCCGCCGCATCGGCCGCACCCCCGCCCCGGACGACTTCGACTGCACCTTCCCCGCACTCCTGGCCCGGGTGCTGTCCGACCTCACCCCGCAAGAGCGCACCGTCCTGCGCTCCGTGTCACTGCTGGACAGCTTCGACCTCCAGCTCGCCACCCGCGCCGCGGGCCTCGCCCACCAGGCGGCGGCCCGGCACCTGGTGGAACGCCCACTGGTCACCGAGGACCCGTTCGCCCTGTGGCCCTACCACCTGCACCGCGCGATCCGCAGCGTCGTACGCACCGACGACCACAGCGACGACCGCTGGACCGACGCCGACTGGCAGCAAGCCTCCACCCGCGCCCTGGACGCACTGGGCGAGCAATGGAACACCGCCGCGGCCACGACACCGAGCCGCGTGCTGCTGGTGGCATGCCTGCGCCAAGGGCTGCGCCTGGCCCGCGACCACCGCCTGGCCGAACTGGGCTGGCTCATCGAGGCCGCCTTCGCCTACACCGACGACTCCGTCTGGGAACCCCTCACCCCGCCCACCGCCACCACCGAGGCCCCGGACACCCCCGCCGACGCCGTGGCCGAACTCCTCACCGCGATCACCCGCCGCCAGCACGAACACCGCCAGCGCACCGCCGACCGCCTCACCACCGTCCTGGACACCGGCCTCCTGCCCGACGAGCTGACCGAGATGGCCTGGTACTACCGGGCCAAGGCCCACAAGGACCTCAGCCAGAACGACGCCGCCCGCACCGGCATGCAGCGGGTCGCCGACACAAACGGTCGCCTCGCCCCCAAGGCCCGCCGCGGCCTGGCCAACCTGGCCCGCCTCGCCGGAGACTTCCCCACCGCCCTGGCCGCCGTCCCCACCCTCGGCTGGAAGGGCCGCCACCACCGGGTCCTCGGTGACATCCGCTGGTCCCACGCCGACACCGCTGCCGCCGTCACCGCCTTCGAAGCCGGCCGCGCTGAGGCCGAGCAGCACGGTGCCGCCGGCGAGCGCGCCATGATGCAGGTCCGCCTCGCCCTCGCCGTCTCCTTCGCCGACCCCGACCGGGCCGACGACGAGCTCGCGCTCGCACACCAGCTCCTCGACGGCCTCGACCAGCGCTCCAACACCCTCCTCGCCCAGGTCGTCACCCTGATCAAGGACGCCGGAACCGGAGGCGTCACCGACCGCGCCCAGCACCTGCACGCAGACATCGAGGCCGCAGGTCTCCCCTTCCTTCACCGGTTCGTGGAGCTCGCCCTCGCCTTCCACCACGCGGTCCGCAGCGAGGACCAGCAGCTGGCTGCCGTCATCAGCCTGCTGCGCACGCTCACCGCCACCGGCGACTTCGCCTACTTCATCGACATCGCCTACTTCATGGCCGCCCTGTCCCTGCCGGAGCCGTCGACCACCCGCTGGACCACCAGCGAAGACACCGTCCGCTCCGCATGGCGCGGCCTGGTCCAGGCCCGGCAGGAACACCTGCTCAGCGAAAACTGACGCTCAATGTGCGCCGGCCCCGACCAGAAGTATCCGGACGCTAGCGTCCAGAAGTATCCGGTCGGGGCCGCCGCACGTACGGGCAGGGCGCTGAGCCTGTAGAAATCAGCCGGCGTCCGGGTGCCGGCCCACCAACTGGGTGAGCAGCTCGACGATCTGTGCCTGATTGCGGTCCATCTTCTCGCTCAGCCCACGGACAGCACCGGCGAGCTCGCCCACCTTCTCATCGAGGTTGCCGACCTTCTGGTCAAGGTTGCCGACCTGGAGGCGCAGAGCGGTCAGGTCGCTCTTGACGATGCCGAATTCCCGATCGGTACGCTCCGAGACTTCCTCGAAACGGCGCGTGAGCGCGGCAACCTCGCTCTGTGCGATGGGGTCCTCGGGCACGCGCGCACTCCTGCCAGATCACAAAAACCGCAGATAAGAAGGCCCCACGATATCGCCCCGCACCCCACGTCGTGCTCGTTCCACGTGACTGCCCCCGGACTATGGCCAGCCGATCATCAATCAGTCGCCCGGTGAGACAGCCCCTGGCCTACCGGTCGATGTGGCCGCGCCATGGTCGTCGCCGGGTGTTCCGGCCGGATGGATGGCCGGTTCTCACGAACACGCACCGGCCCGAGGCGCTGGTCATTACCGTCGTGACCATGGAGAAGGGGAAGACCGGCCTGGCCGACTGGGTGATGCGGGTGCTGCTGTGGCTGTACACGCTCGTGGGCATCCCGCTGTACCTGTGGTTCCTCCACCACGCGGGCGACCGCTGGGGCCGGCAACTGCCCGCCGGCGACGACCTGCGCTTCTGGCTGCCAGTCGTCGTCCCGCTCGCCGCGTTCAGCTTCACCACGATGTCCAGCACGTCCTGGTGGTGGAGCACCGAGGGCCGTCCGTTCCTCCTGGGCCGCAAGCACTGGCGGTTCATGATGGTCTTCGTCGTCGCCCTGTCCCTGATGGCCGGCTTCTTCGGCTCCGCGCACCAGGACGCCGTCGCCGTACTGCTGACCGTGATGGTCACGATCATCGGCATCACGGGCCTGTGGCTCCTGCCACCGGCCCTGTCACCGCGGCTGCTCGACACCCTGCGCCCGAAAAAGTCGCCGGCCGCCAACCCGTCCTGACGACGCCCGAAGGAGAACGTGATGAGACTCGTCTGGCTGGCCGCGATCAGTGTGCTCGCCGTCGTGATGGCGGTGTTCACGCCGTACGTGCTGCGCACCGAATCGACGTGGCAGGGCGCTGCATGGCTGGTCATGCTCGCCGCCACGGTCACCGGCCTCATCGCGCTCATCCGTACAGAGCTGGTGCTCCGTCGCCTCGAGCGACAGCCCGACAGCAACGTTCCCGGAACCTGACCAGTCGCCCGAACGGGTGATGGCGGGCCGGACGGCCAGCCACGGCCAAGCTCGCGAGGAACTGAGCGAGGGCCGCCCGGCAATCGGGCGGCCCTCAGCTGTGTTCTGGAACCCCGGAGTGTGGCCTGCCCGCCAAACCAGAGGGCTACCAGGGACGATGCCTTTGGTGCACTGTGTGCGAGCGAGTTTGCCGCCGGTGCACAGCACCCCCGGACCGGTGCCCGGTGACCGCTTGCCACTGGACTTTGACCGGTGGCTACAGGGTCGCCAGACCCTGACGGGTGGTTTCGCAGCGGACGCCGCCGCGCGCTCCGGGCGTCTGCCTACCCTGCGGTGCCATGGACATCGAGCTGACCGACGATGAGCACCTGCGGGCGCTGGCCGCGCTGGAAGCCACTGTCGGAAACGACGAAGACGCCCTGACGGCCCTGGTGGGCAGGTCTGGTGAGCGCCCGTTGCCGGCGCTGCTGGCCGCCTACGGACAGCACACCCTCCACCGCATCCTGATCGCCGCGTTCGGTATCGACGCCGCCATGGACCACGACGAGACGGGCCGCCTGGTCGCGGAGATCAACAGTGACCCGATGGCCCGCCTCGTGTTCACGCTGACCGACGCCCTGTACAACCAGGCCGCGCCCGCCGGTGACGACCCCGCCACCGCGAAGCTGATCGCCCGGTCCATCCTCCTGGCGATCCACGCGTTCACCGATGCCGACAACGACGACGCCCTGACCCTTCTGCGCGCACTGCGCAACGAGGTCCTCCAGGGCGGCTGAGTGACACGCCGGACGTTTTGGCCACCTGGTTCGAAAAACCGCCATACCCGTCACCCGCCACGACGTGGGTAAAGTCCTGGCCACCGGCGAGGCGTTCAACCGACCTGCCCACCACAAGGTGTGGCACAAAACCGCACCAGACTGGATAGACGACAAGCCGAGTGATTCTCGACGAGGGCCGGCTAACCGTGGAAATAGTGAGCGGCGCTGGACAGTGAGGCGCTTCTGGTCCTTCCGAACCCAGAGGGAGCGGGGGCATACCTCTGCGCGAAGCGGCGCAGGTGGTAGGCGATGCGAGTGCCACATTCGCCCGTGTTGTCGGCGGCGGTGGCGGTTTTCCAGCAGATGGCTGCCGCTCTCTGGAAGAAATTGTGCGCGGATGCGGATGCGGGTTCATGGTTGACGGTGGTGACCTTTACCAGCAGATGTTCCGGGTCCTGTCTCGTTGTTTTGACGGGTGCGCGTCTGCTGGCGTTGTAGGCCAGCAGCCGGTTGGGAAGTTGATCAAGGGGCGCTGCTTCTTGTTCCGTGGCGTAGCTGTGCTCGCGGGTGCTGGATGCCGCGGCGATGATGACCTCCAACTGTTCGGCGAAGTTCGTTCCGGGCAGGGGGATCTCAAGGTCGGGGTGGCGGGCGTAGCCGATGGCGACTGCGGCGGCCACGAATTCGATGACGGCCTGCGCGGTCGGGGTGTGCCTGCGTGGCGTGGTGCGGGTGAGACCGCTCAGGATGCGCAGGACGGTGGCCGGGCTGGCGTCGGCGGGCGTCACACGGGGGACCGACTCGTCCTCATCGCAGTCGGTGTATTCGGATGAGGTGAGGGCGGTTGCCTGGGTGCGCCACAGGGCGGCTGCGTGGGGGTCTCCCTGGGCACGGTGCTGCAGGTAGAGGCAGTAGGAGGCGGGGGTGTCGTCCGCGCCTGCGGCGTACTGCCACCAGAAGCGGGCGCCGTCGTCAGCGCCGGCGAGTTGCAGGGCGCAGCCCAGGATCCGGGCGGTGCGTGGCTGCGGTACCTGGTCGGTGAGGAAGTCGGCGAGCTGGTCTGCGGTGCTGTGGGCGAGAACTGCTTCGCACAGGGCGGCAAGGCTCTGTGCCGCGTTTTCGTCGACCGGGCCTGTCCGGGGCTCGTCCCACAGGAAGTCGTCCGGCAGCCGGTCGTCGTCGAGGCAGTCTTCGTAGGGGACGACGTCGGAAGGGACGTGGGGCTGGTGCAGCAGCAGCGATCGGGCGAGGAGGTCTTCGATGGTGCTCATGAGGGGATGGTCACTCCTCGGTGTCGGTGTCGGTGTCGGTGTCGGTGTTGGTGTCGGTGTTGGTGTCAGGGAAGAGACCGTTCAATGCCCCTCGGGCGTGGTGGTCCAGCGTGTGGGTGATGGCCGGGGGCAAGCCGACGATGCCCGGTATGGCGTCCGGGTGGATGCCGCAGAGGTACCGCAGGACAGTGATGTCCATCTGGTCGGGGGGCAAGGAGGCGATCGCGTCGAAGAACTTCACGAAGACCTCGATGTGGGCCAGGCGCTCGGCAAGGTCGGGGATCTGGGCCTGGCCGACGGTCAAGAACGCCGCCGCGCGCAGATCGGGGTGCCCGTGGGGCTCCCTGGTGGGGGTACGGGCGAGAACCTTTTTACGCAGCAGTTCCCAGGCGTAGCGTGGCGTGTCAGGGCTGGCGAGCGCCTCGTCCCAGATCACCCAGAGAATGTCGAAGGTCTCGCCGGCCACTTGCCGGGCACGGCTCTCAGACTGCAGGAAGGCCTGCGCGTAGGCGGTGTAGGGCTGCCACATGATCTGCCAGAGCCCCTGGTGGTCGACCGGCTGGATGTCGCCGTCGCCGGGCGGGACGTCGCTGATCCGTTTCCTGATCCAGACGGCGTCCTTGTCCGCCTCCTTGGCGGCCACCTTCCACAGCCGGCGCAGCGGGCCGACGGGTACGTCCAGCGCCCGTACCACGCTGTAGGTGATCTCCCAGGTGGGGTAATAGCCCTTGCCGCGCAGGAGTTCGGACAGACGGGTCTTGGAGTACCCGGAGAGGCCGACGAGTTCGTCGAGAGTCAAGCCGCTTGCGCTGAACCGGCTGCGGAGCGGCTCCAGCCACGACCGGTGCGCCATACCGGTGTTCTCACAGATCGGGTCGGCGCGGCGGCCTCGGCGCTGGTAAGGCTCCCCAGCGGGCTGACCGGGCACCGGGGGTGGCTTCACAGTGACGGCGCCTCACTTCCATTCGGCGCCGGCGTGGTCCGGGACGGTGTGTCCGTGCCGCTGGACGCGGAGGCGATCTGCTGGATGAGAGGCCCCAGCGAGGGCGGCAGCACTGCCACGGCCGCCGGCTGCCCCGGCATGGTCATCACCGTGCTCCATGTGAGGGCCGCTGCCGGTACGACCGCGCCCATCACCTGCTTTGCTGTCATGTGACCTTCCCTGAACGGAAGAAGCGTCTGGAAAGGCCCCTCCCGGGACGGTGCTCAAGCGCCCCGGAAGGAGCTGAACGACAGCATGGAGCGCCGGATGCACAACACTCAACGTGATCATGCACTTTCGGAACAATGACGCTGTGGCCGCGTCAAGCGCACCGGGCAACGCCGGTTCCTTACGTCACGACGGTCACCAGCGCGGGCAGATCATGGCGGAACAAGTCCTTTTGGTGGCGAAACTGCACTTTTCGCTGTGGCGCCGGCCGGATGACGCATCATGGAATACAGGCGCCTCCCCCGGCGTCGTACCTTCCCGTCTGGAAGGCCAGGCGGTCCCCTCGTGCTCAGGAACGACCAGAGGGGACCGCACCACTTCCGCCCAGCCGCACCCGCCGGATCGACAGCCAGGACGCCGTACGCGAGCGCCGGCGCACGCTGGTCACCGACCGCCGCACCCACCTGCGTCTTCCGACCGTTCAGCGGGAGCGATCGCCTGTTCGGTCCGTACGGCTCAGCGGTGTCTGCGGCGGCGGCCGAACCAGCACTTTTGGGGAACTGCTCGACGGCATCCAAGAGCCCGCCCCCGCCCTGGGAGCGGCTCCACTGTAATAGCCGGTGACGCTGCGGGGCAGGTCCCGGCGCTTCGGCTGGCCCCTGCCCCGCGGCGTCTTGGCACGTCGTCAGTCGCCCATGGGTGCGGGTTGGTGCGGGTAGCAGAACTCTGCGTCGGTGAGCCACCCGAGCCTGGGAGCCGGGCGCTGCAGTGCAGGGACGGGAGCCTCACACAGTGGCCCGCTGTCGTTGCTGGGCGAGACCCAGACACCGCTCCATCGTGGGTGACGGTCGGTGATGGGGTCGCCGCAATTGGCGCAGAGGATGACCGGGACGCCATGGTCGTGCAGCAGCCGGGCCAGCTGGTGAGGTTGGAGCTCGGGTACGTCGTCCGAGTCCCCGACCAAGCCGGACATCAGGGTGGAGCTGTTCCAGGTGGCGGTGTCGGTCGTGTCGTCCCAGGTGGTGTCCGGGCCGACGCTGTGGAAGGTACGCCATCCGAACACCGGTGTGCCCGGACCGTTCGGCTCGGGCGCCTCGTGGAAGGACTCAAGTACGGCAGCGGTGTAGTCGGGGCGGACCTTACGGACGCCGGCTTCCACGTTTGGCCGGATCACCGTGTGCAGGGCGTCGAGTGCGGCGAGCACGCCCGTGTGCAGTTGGTTTCTGCCGTGCTCGCCGGCCTGGTGCGCTGCGCACAGCACCATCTGCTCCAGGGTGCCGTCGAGGAAGACGGCCTGCTCGACTACGGCTTCACCGCTGTCGGCGAGGAGGACGCGGTGGCGCATCTTGGCGCCCTCAACGTCGCCGATCCACTCCACCGGCTCGCCGGCCTGGACTGCCTTCCCCGCGTCAGCCGGAGTCGGATACCGGTCGGCCAGGGCGCTGAGCGGGGCGAAGTCTTCATCGGGAAGGCTTTCCCAATCGGGTTCCCAGTCGGTGGGCTGCGAGCCTGCCTGGTGCGGGGAAGTGCTTCGCCTGGGGCTGTTCTGCCGGGGCGCCTTGCGGTTTTTCTTACGCTTCTTCGGCATCGCTTGTGGTCTCCGATCGTTGCCTGCGCCTGGCAGGTCCTCAATCTTGTCAGTCGGCAATGCGCCGAATGATCCAGTTACGAGAAGCAGTTGGTGGGGCGGTACGGAGGCGGTGGCGATCGCCCTGATCAACCGGCACGTCGGTGAGGCTGTCCGCTCGTCGGTCCTGGCCTGTGCATTCACGCCGTACGCCGGACCGGCGGGTGCTGCGGCGCGGCGGCCGCCGTCCCGGTCTGACGGGCCGCTCGGTCGGCCCGGGCCCGGCGCAGCGCCAGGGTGTGGGTGGCTTCGGACGCGCGGCGGCGCTGGATGCGGGCCGCCTCAATCGGGGTCGGCTGGTCGTCCGAGGACGCCTCCGGCTCGGGGAAGGCCCGCCGGCTCAGCTCGCGCATGGCCCTGGTCTGCCGCTCGACTGCCTCCGCGATGCCCGGGTCCCCCCGCTTGCCGGGGGCGACAGCCAGTGCGCGGCCAGCGCCTGGTGGTAGCCGGGCGAGGCGGTGTCGCGGGTCTTCACCGGTGCTTGGGGCGCGGTCGCGGTCTGTGGGGCGGGCACGGCCTGGACGTGCGCGGCGAGCTCGCGCGCGGCCGCGGCGGGGATGACTCCCACCGAGCGAGGACGCTTCCGCCGCCACGCTGCGCGAGGCTTTGACGGACTGGGAAGCGCAGCACGCCCACGCCAGCGAGGGGCGGGTGGCGGTCGTCAGGCCTGCGCTCCGCTTAACTGCCAGCGGGGCGGTCGTCGTCCAGATGAGCCATGGCGTAGCTGCGTTCGTCGGGGTGGCGGGCCAGGCGCGCCATCACCCACGCAGTTCGGGTGTCCATCCCCTCACCGAAGGCGGCGGCCAGGCGCCGCGCCTGCCATGTCGTGCGCGGGGCGAGCACCCACCGCACAAGCGGAAAGCGGACCCGGCCGATGCCGCCAACCGTCCGGCCTGACTCATCGGGGGAGGCCTCGGAGGCGAGATCGGGGGTGTTCGGGTTGGTCACGACCGCGAGTCTGGCGACGGCCGCATCATCGCGACGGCCCTCAGGCTGGAGATCACCAAGACGGGTGGCCTCGGAGTCCGGTGGTTGACGTCTGCCGGGCGGAGCGGCAAAAGCTGAAGGCCCTCACCATCTGGTGAGGGCCTTTCAAAGTCTGACCCCGGCCGCGTGGCGTAAGCCAGAGGCTGAACCAGGCTCCCGGTAGTGCCCCGGGCCCCCTAGTACTGCAATCACAGTTATGGGGTTTGGTGTGATTGAGTGTCCTGGTGACTATGGATCTTGGTGTGCGTCAAGTCGAGTCCTGGCGTGAGGTGTTGGCGGGGTTACACGCGCGGTTCGCGTCGCGGTTTGCCCGCTCGGAGCCGCGGGGCCGGGCGCTGGAGTACATGGCCGGGCTGGTGGCGCCGTTGGAGCGCAAGAACGGCTGGTCGCTGGCGGAACGCGCCGGTGAGGTGCATCCGATCGGGATGCAGCGGCTGCTGGGCGAGGCCGACTGGGACGCTGACGGCGTCCGCGACGACCTCCGTGACTTCGTCATCGAGAGCATCGGTGACAAGGACGCAGTGCTGATCGGTGACGACACCGGGTTCCTGAAAAAGGGAGTCCGCTCGGCCGGAGTGCAGAGGCAGTACTCCGGCACCGCCGGCCGCACCGAGAATTGCCAGATCGGCACCTTCCTCGCCTACGCCTCCCGGCGAGGGCGGGCGTTGATCGACCGGGAATTGTATCTGCCGAAGTCCTGGACGGACGACCGGGAGCGGTGCCGGGCGGCCGGCGTCCCGGACGATGTGCCGTTCGCCACGAAGATCGAGCACTTCCAAGCCATGCTCCAGCGTGCTCTGGGTGCGAAAGTGCCGTTCGCGTGGGTGACCGCAGACGAGGCATACGGGCAGGTCAAGCGACTGCGGTACTGGCTGGAGCAGCGTGCGGTCGCGCACGTGCTGGCCACCAAGGTCAACGACACCGTCATCACCACCCGGGGCGCCGACATCCGGGTCGACGCCCTGGTAGCCGGCCTGCCCCGGCAGGCGTGGAAACGCGTGTCGGCAGGAGCCGGCGCACACGGGCACAGGTTCTACGACTGGGCCCGGGTACCGATCCGGATCTGGTGGGAGAACGGCTTCGGTCACTGGATACTGGCCCGCCGCAGCGTCGGTGCCCCGACCGAGATTGCTTACTACGTCTGCTACGGCCCGGTCGGCACCCGGCTGAGGGACCTCGCCCGGGTGGCCGGTGCCCGATGGCAGGTCGAGGAATGCTTCCAGGCCGCAAAGAATGAGTGCGGCCTGGACCACTACCAGGTCCGCCGCTACGACGCCTGGTACCGGCACATCACCCTGTCCATGGCCGCGCTCGCCGCGCTGACCGCCATCCGTGCCCAGGAACTGTCAAAGGGGGCAGCGATCTTGGACAAACCCGCCTGATACCCCTGTCCGTCGCGGAGATCCGCCGCCTGATCGGACTGCTCATCCACCCACAACACCTCACCCCGACCCACCATCTACGCTGGTCATGGTGGAGACGGCTCAGTCAGACCCGCGCTCGCCTCAGCCACTACAAACGCCGAGGCCAAACCCCACAACTGTGATTGCAGTACTAGGAGTTGTCTTCAAATGTCACGCCCACATCAGGAGCGATGCGAGGGTGACGGCTGCCTGGTAGGACTCGGCGGTCTTTTCGTACCGGGTGGCGATGCCGCGCCATTGGTCGGGTAGCCGGGTCACGTCGCCGTGACCCGGCCCCCTCAGAACCGGACGTGCCTGTTTCCAGGCATCACGGCTCAAGCAAGCCCGGAGGCTTCACAGGTTCTGCTCTTTTCCGGTCACTATCGCCTGAATGATGTTGGCGATGGCATTCCGAGTGGACGAGGCGAAGGTTCTTGCTCTCATCGGAGCCGCCATGCCGCCGGTAGGTGAAGTGGTGTTTGTGCAACCGCTTCTTCATCGCGTCGAACCATTCGATCCACTCGCGTGGACTGTCGGGCTCGTATTCCGCGCCGGCGATGAGCGCCTGGCCGCACAGCGGACAGATTCCCCTCTGGCGGGCTGCCAGAGTGAGGCTGCTCTTATCCATTGGTGGCGGTGTGCGCGTTTGGCGGCGTTGGCTCCAGTAGTCGCGGAGCGTGGGGTCGTCCGGTGACGATTTTCCCCTGACCATCTGGTGCCGTCTGATGTTGGTCCAGGCGAACTTGGGAAGGTGTGCCCCTGTGGCACGGTCACCGAATACCCAGTTGTTCATCTTGGACCGGTTGAGCCTGCCGAAGTACTTGTTCACGATCCAGTGCTTCGACTTCTTCGGGTGGGTGCGCTTGGCCCACTTGTAGGTGAGCGTCCACACATAGCTGTCCAGTGCCGAGAACGTGCGGCTGGACACCACCGTCCGGTAATACGCAGACCAGCCTCTGACGACAGGGGACAGTCGACGCAATACGACTGTGATGCTCTGCCCCAACAGGGCCTGCATCTCGGATCTTAGTCGATTCCGGACTCTCTTGACCGCATCCTTGCTGGGCGTGATGATCAGGCTGTCGCCATGGCGGCGGATGTTGAACCCCAGGAAGTCGAATCCGTCCGAGAGGTGGAGGATTCCGGTCTTCTCTTCATTGAAGCGAAGACCTCGGGGTTGCAGCCATTCAGCCAGACGCGACCTGACGGTCTCTGCCTCCTCCTTGCTCGTGCAGAACACGGCAAAGTCGTCGGCGTAACGCACCAGGATCGGAGTTCCTTTCGCGGCCCACATGACCTTCCCCTTTCGGGTGGCGAAACGGACTCCTGCAGCCTCCTCCATTCCATGCAGAGCGATGTTGAGCAACAAAGGACTGATCACCCCGCCCTGAGGGGTGCCCTCATCGGTCCGAGTGAAGCGTCCTTCGTCGACCACGCCCGCCTTCAACCACTGCCGTATCAGTTCCCTGGCTGGGAACCGTCCGACGGCGTCGAGCAGGTGGTTATGGTCGATGCGATCGAACGCGGCGGCCAGGTCAGCGTCCAGTACCCACTGTCGCTTGGCCGCCTTGCCCTTTGCGGTGCTGAAGATCGCCTGTATGGCGTCGTGGCAGCCGCGGCATGGTCTGAATCCGTAGGAGCGCGATTCGAACCGGGCTTCCCACTCAGGCTCCAGCGCATTTTTCACCCGTGCCTGGACCACCCGGTCACGCATGACCGGGATGCCGAGTGGTCGTTGCTTTCCATTGCTCTTCGGAATGTAGACCCGCCTGACGGGCTTGGCTCGCCAAGGCTGTATCTGGCCGTCGATTTCAACCGCCATCCGTGCTCTCGCCTGGGGAGCGAGGGCACGTTCCCTGTCGATGCCCGCCGTCTTGCGGCCCCTGCTCTGCTGTGTCACCCGTTTCACGCTCACCAGCGTGTTACTGCGGCTTCTCAGCATGAGCTTTTGCAGATTGCGGACCTTCTTAAGGTCCCCTTCCTGTGTCGCTTTGAAGATCCTCTGTCTCAGACGCCGTACGTTCTCCTCGGCTTCGGCCCAGTCGACGCTGTGCCAGACGAGATGCCCGCCCTGGGGTCCGTTCGCATTGGAAGTCCGAACAGGCTTGGATAACTCCGACTGCACGTTCCTCCTTCGCGTCTAACTTGCCCGCCAGGTTCTGGCTTCTTTACTCGGGATACTTCAAAGGCTCACCTGGCCCACGTGGGCACCCTTTCGGGTCGGGCCACCGGGACCCGTATCCGGCGAGTTATGGCCGGAGGCGTGAAGGGCGCCTCCAGTTTTCCCCCGATCTTTCGATCAACCGGCCTTCGCTTCTTGGGCCATCCTGTTCCCGCTGGAGGGTTGGGCCTTCCTCACGGTCGGCTTACCGGGCCGTGACCCGGACTCCATCGGGGTTTCCACGTTCCACACACGTAAGTTGCGGCTGGGGTGGGCGCCCCCTCTATCCCGGAACCGGCGGTGTCCTCCTTCCGGTCTCAAGTCTCCGGAAGTCACCTGACGTCTTTCAGCGTCGGGTTCTGTAGCCGCTGACTGCAAACCACCAGGCGGCTTCAACCTTACGAGACATCAACGGGGGTTCACGCGGATCACCCGTCCAGCCTTTCCCTCACCTGTTACTCCCCGGTGGTCGGGGAGCCCTTGGGCTTGAACGCTCAGCTTCACACCCCGCCGTTACCGGCGACGCATGTGAGCGTGGGAACGGATATGGACACTAATCCGGGGTCAGCACATCTCTCCTTCCTTCGTGGCTTTCCCACTTACCGTGTGCGACTTCGTGTCGCACCTTCAGTCGGTTGAAGCAGCGTTCCACGACGTTGCGCCGCTTGTAGAGCTGCTTGTCGAAGGCCGGTGGACGCCCGCCACGACCGCCGCGCTTCAGCCTGTTGCGGACCTGATCGGCCCGCTCGGGGATCGTGTGGGCGATGCCGCGCCGTCTGAGCCAGCTGCGGATGGCCCGGGAGCTGTAGCCCTTGTCGCCCAGCACATGGGCGGGCCGGACGCGGGGCCGTCCCGGGCCGATGCGGGGCACCCGGATCGCTTCCATCACCGCGGTGAACTGGGTGCAGTCGTTGGTGTTGCCGCCCGTGAGGGTGAAGGCGAGCGGGCGACCGACGCCGTCGCAGGCGAGATGAATCTTGCTGGTCAGGCCGCCACGGGAGCGTCCGAGGCCCGGGCTGCGGATCCCCCTTTTCGAGCCCCGGCGGCATGCTGGTGGGCGCGGACGACGGTCGAGTCGACTGACACCAGCCAGTCGATGTCCCCGGCCGCGTCCGCTCGCGCCTGGGCGGCCTTGAGCATCCGATCGAAGGTGCCGTCCGCCGCCCACCGACGGAAGCGGGTGTGCAGTGTGGCCCACGACCCGTACCGCTCGGGCACATCCCGCCAGGCCGTCCCGGTCCGGAACTTCCACACGATTCCGTTGAGGACCCTTCGATCGTCCAACCGCTTTCGCCCCCGCAAGGAAGCGGGCAGCAGCGGCCGGACGAACTCCCATTCAGCATCCGACAGTTCATGGCGGCGTATCACCTGACCATGATCCACCATCCGAGATCATTTGACGACACGTCCTAAGACTTGTCCCGTAAATGATCTCTGACGTGGTGAGTGACCTGCTCGTTTCTCCCTCATCCAGCCAGAGTGAGGTTGTGCAGTCGGGCGATGCCAAGCATGGCGTGGTGGACGCCATCGCCTTTCAGGCGGCAGTCGCGGAGGATCTTCCAGCTCTTCATGCGGGCAAAGGCGTGCTCGACGCGGGCGCGGACCTTGCGATGGGAGGTGTTGTGTTCTTCTTTCCAGGCCGGGAGTTCGGTCTGGCCCCTCTCGCGGCGGTGCGGGATGACCAGACCAGTGCCCCTGTAGCCGCCGTCCGCGATCACTGTGGTCTTGCCGACGGCGTCCTTGGCGCCGGACAGTTCCCACGCCTTGCAGTCGTTGCGGTTGCCGGGCAGTGGCCGTCCGACGGCGACCACGAGCCGGGTGTCGGCGTCGATGACGACCTGGTGATTGGTCGAATACCGATAGTTCTTCGACTGCTCGGCCACCGTGTGGTCGCGCGTGGGCACCAGGGTTCCGTCCACGATCAGCACCGTGTCCTTCCGGAACCGCTTGCGTTGCTGCAGTGCTAGCGCCGGCCCCAGGTGGTCGACGATGCGGTCCGCCGCAGACTTCGACACCCCGAACAGCGGCGCGAGTTGGCGCAGCGTCAGGTTGGTTCGCCAGTACGCGGCGACCAACAAGACCCGGTCCTCCAGCGGCAGGCTCCAGGGTCGCCCCTTGCGGACCGGGTCAGCACCTTCACGTCGCAACGCGGTGAGGAGCTTGCCAAACTGACGCGGACTCAGTCCCGTAAACGGGGCTATCCAAGACGGCTCCGACGCCGTGATCACACCAGCCACACCAAGATCATCTCACCCGTGACCAGCAGTTACGGGACAAGCCTTAGCCCCGTACTTCGCAGGTCATCGATTCAGGTCTGTGACATCCGCATCCGTTCAGTCAGTCCGGGTGTGTGCTTTCCGGTGTGTGGCCAAGCGTTCGTTGCATCAGCACGGTGTCGATCCAGCGGTTTTGCTTGTAGCCAACGGCAGTCAACCGGCCCACGTCGGTAAAGCCGAAACGGCGGTGCAGCGCGACCGAGGCCTCGGTGTCGGCGTCGGCGATGACGGCGATCATCTGCCGTACGTGAGTCTGGGCGCATGCGGCCAGCAGGGCTTCCAGCAGGGCGCCGCCCAGACCTCGGCCCGTCCGGTCGGGGGCGAGGTAGATCGAGTTCTCGACGGTGTGTCGATAGGCGGGCTTGGGGCGCCAAGGGGCCGCGTACGCATAGCCCACGACTTCGCCGGACAACTCGGCGACCAGAAAGGGCAGCCCCTGGGCGGCGAGGTCGTCGAGCCGCTGGTGCCAAACAGCCACCGATGGTGGAGTCTCTTCGAAGGTGATCACGGTGTGCCGGACGTAGTGCGTGAAGATCTCGGCCACGGCGCCCAGGTCGGCCACGACCGCCGGGCGGATCACTGACTCCATGGCCGTCACAACGAAAGAGTGTAGGCCGTGCTGGACAGACCACCGGTTCAAGTCTGTGGCCAGCGGGTTCGTGTGACGTGGACACCGAGAAGTTCGAGGAGGTGGAGTTGGACGCCGCGGGTGATCTGCACGGTCGGCGGGTCGGTGATGTTGCCGATCCGCAAACTGAGCTCGCCGAGGTGGTAGAGGATCATCCGTCCGGTCGGCCGCACTCTGCGGTTGTCCGGGTAGAGCCCGGCCATGGTCTGCTCCGGCCCCAGGGCCCGTCTGACCTGGCGTTCGATCAAGCAGAAGATCAGCAGGGCCAGGCAGATCACCTGGATCAGTGCGGCAGCACGCCGGTTGTGCTGGACGAAGACAGGGGAGACCGCGAGCGGCCCCTTGAAGTCCGCGTAGCGGCGCTCGACCGTGCCCTGGCCCTTGTACTGGATCAGGACCTGGGCGGGTGTGGCCTGCTCGATGCTGAGCGTTGGGAGCCTTGGCAGGGAAGGGGGTCGTAGCCGGTTGCCGGCCCTCCAGGTCCGCGATGTGCAACAGACACAGGATCAGTACCGTCATGGTAACAATGCCCAGTTTGGCGGTGACTCGATGAAGCACGTGATGGCGGAAACTCGTATGACTTGAAAAACTCTACGGAGGATTGTGGCTAAAGTAAGCTCCGGAGCGCGACGACGCTTGAAGCTATCGGCGAACGCCATTCAAAAATGGCCCATATGGCAATAAAATTCTCGTACCCAATTGAAAAAAGGTCATCATGCCCAAGTGGATAGTCACCGCACACACGTTTGACCCACCGCCTGCGATGCGCACGGTGTTGAACATGGAGGGGAATGAGGCGGAAGCCCTCCAAGGACTCCTTGATATCGTGAAGACATGCAGTCCCGATATCAAAAAGGTCATTCATCGCGAGGTGTACAGATACTCCGAACGTCAGTACTTTGTGCGCATTCGCGGGAGTCGGAACGTAGTTGAATACGTCTTCCAACTGGCCGAACTAGTCGCCGATTGAGCCACTCGCTGACGCGGCCACGTTTACGCGCGCAGGTCGTCCGTGCGTGATCTGCAGGCACGTTGAGCGACAGGCCTGCGACGCCCCGCACTAGGCGAGCCGATACGGGAGTCGCGGGTTCCGCGTGCAGAGTCAACGCGGATCAGGGTCTGACGTTCGTGCACCGGTAGGCGGTCTGCAGGTCCTCACGCACGACTCTTGCTGGAGTGTTCGATTAAGAGCCTGCTACCGAGATCGTGAGCACGCCTGCCGTCTCAGTCGGATGCAGCCAACCGCCGCACGCGGCAAGCGCGAGATCGTTAATAGATTAGACAGAGGGGGCGAATTTTGGCATTCGCCCCCTCTGGGGAGAGTCGCGATCGCCTAAGCGAACCGCTTACCTTCTAGATCTTCCACCAGCTTCGATTTCTGAGAATCTTGTACCACCCCCATCCGACTCCTGCGCTTCCTCCGAATCCCCCACCACCGAGGAACCCTCCGGCTATGTGGACGCCACAGGAACGCCATCCCGGGCGCTTCCAAGCGCAATATCCCACGCCGTACGCTGTGCCAGCGCTATAACCGAGGAACGATCCGACACTGGAGTATCGGCGGCCGAGTTCTACAGCCTGGCGGATGCGCTTCCTGCCGTTGCCCCAGTACGTCTTCCTATTCTTCCATCCTCGCTTGGCTATTCCCCAGCCCTTCTTGACCCAGCCCCAGCGACTTTTGCCGTTGAGGTCGTAGGCGTTGATGGGGTCGCTGGGGTAGACGTAGGCGTTTGCGTTGCCGCCGGGGACGGGGTCGGTGGACAGGAAGCGTCC
>NZ_JBICZA010000056.1:0-34400 GCF_043201585.1 Streptomyces sp. NPDC048297 | reverse complement strand
CGTCAGGAACAAGATCAGCACGCACTCCGGACACCCTGCCGACCAAGATCGTCGAGCACAAGGCCCGCAGCGCAACTCATTCTGAAACGATCAGTAAGCCGCCGAGGGTGCGCAGCGCGTTCCACCGCATGACCTTCAGCTCGGCCCACTGCCGCACCAGCCGCTCCCGTACGACGGGGTCGCGGGCGGCGCCCGTCCGCAGGGCCGTCCGTACGACTCCCGCCAACTCCTCGGCGAACCCGATCTGTTGCGCGAGCGTCGACACACCCCGCTCGAACCCGAGCAGGCTCATCGCCACCCGCCACCCCTGCCCCTCTCCCCCGACGACGTGCTCCACGCGTGCGCGTGCCCCGTCGAAGAAGACCTCGTTGAAGTCGCTGGTCCCGGTCAACTGCCGGATGGGGCGTACGTCGACGTGTCCGGGCTGGTCCATGGGCACGAGCAGAAAGCTCAGCCCGTGGTGCCGCCGCGACCCCTCCTCGGTACGGGCGAGCACGAAACACCAGTCGGCCTCATGGGCGAGGGAGGTCCAGATCTTCTGCCCGGTGATCCGGTAGAACTCCCCCTCCCGCACCGCCGCCGTCCGTATCCCCGCCAGATCCGACCCGGCGCCCGGTTCGCTGTACCCCTGGCACCACAACTCCTCCCCGGCCGCGATGGGCGGCAGGAAACGCCGCTTCTGTTCGTCCGAGCCGTGCGCGATCAGCGTCGGGGCGAGCAGCTTCTCCCCGATGTGCCCGGACCGCGCCGGCGCCCCCGACCGCGCGTACTCCTCGGCCCAGGCGACCTGTTGCGTGAGCGTGGCGGTGCGGTTGCCGTATCCGCCCTCGGGCCACCCGATCCCGATCCAGCCGGCCGCCCCCAGGGTCTTCTCCCATGTGCGCTTGCCCGCAGCCCGGTCGACATGCGCACCGAGCCAATCCCGAACCTCGGCCCGGAACACGTCGTCCTCAGCACTGAATCCAAAATCCACGGGACCTCCTCTCAACGCCGGGCACGTCCGTCACCCCAGGGGCGCGGGGAACTGCGCGAGAAACCACGACCGACCCGCACCCGCGAACCCACAACACGCCCTGATTTCCTAGCCGTTGGGCCGATCTCCACGAACCGCGGCCTCTTCCATCGCCACCAGCCGAGACAGCATCGGCATCGGATCCACACCGACGGACCCCGGCAGGAACTCCGCGATCCTCTCCGGCGTCCACCCGCCGGAGGCGTACGCCGCGCGCAGCTCCCTCGGCTGCGCCCACACCGCGACCTTCGGCCCGGCGATCGTGTACACCTGCCCGGTGATCCGCTCCTCGCGGGCCCGTTCGGAGAGCAGATAGACCACCAGCGCCGCCACGTCCTCCGGTTCCCCGATCTCCGTCAGCTCCGTCGGCACGTTCGCCGACATCCGCGTACGCGCCACGGGGGCCACCGCGTTCGCGGTCACCCCGTACTTGTGCAGCCCGAGCGCCGCGCTGCGCACGAGCGAGATGATCCCGCCCTTGGCCGCGCTGTAGTTGGCCTGCGACACGGATCCCTGGTGGTTGCCGCTGGTGAAGCCGATCAGCGTGCCCGCGCGCTGCTGACGCATCACCGCGGACGCGGCCCGGAAGACGGTGAACGTGCCCTTGAGGTGGGTGGCGACGACCGGGTCCCACTCCTGCTCGGTCATGTTGAACAGCATGCGTTCACGCAGGATCCCGGCGACGCACACGACCCCGTCGAGGCGCCCGTACGACTCCAGGGCGACGTCGACGACCCGCCGGCCGCCGTTCATCGTGGAGATGTCGTCGGCCACCGCGACCGCCTCGCCGCCCGCCGCCTCGATCTCCTTGACGACGGCGGCGGCCGTCTCGCTGGTGGGCGAGGTGCCGTCGGTGGCGACCCCGTAGTCGTTGACGACGACCTTCGCGCCCTCGGCCGCCGCCGCGAGGGCGACCGCGCGCCCGATGCCCCGGCCCGCGCCGGTGACGGCGACGACCTTGCCTGCCAAGAAGTTCCCCACGCCCGGTCCCTTCCCGCGGTTTCTGACGGTCCGTTAGATTCTATGGCGCACCGGACGCACGGACACAACCCCCGGGGAGGCACCGGATGTCGACGCCGACTCTTCATCCCGAGTTCCACGAGATCGCCGAGCGCGTGAACAACTGGGGCCGCTGGGGGGCCGACGACGAGATCGGCACCCTGAACCTGATCACCGGCGAGGTCGTCCGCGAGGCCGCGGCCTGCGTCCGCACGGGCCGGCGCGTCCCGCTCGCCCTCCCGCTCCGACAGGGCGGCGTGCAGACCGGGATGATCCCGGGGCGGGTCGACCCGCTGCACGCGATGGTGCAGATCAACCAGGAGCTGTTCGGTCCGGGCACGGTGGCGTGCAGCGACGACACGGTGACCATGGGGCTGCAGGCCGGCACCCACTGGGACGCGCTGACCCATGTCTCGCACTCCGGGAAGCTCTACAACGGCCGCCCGGCGGACACGGTCACCGCGCACGGCGGCGCCGAGTTCGGCGGGATCGACAAGGCGCGGCACGTCGTCTCGCGCGGGGTGCTGCTGGACGTGGCCCGTGCGCGGGGCGTGGACCGGCTGGCGGGCGGGCAGGCGGTCACACCGCAGGACCTGGAGGCGGCGGAGGAGTTCGGCGGGGTGCGGGTGCGGGCCGGGGACGTGGTCCTGGTGCGGACCGGGCAGGTGCGGGTCCTGCTGGCCGGGGACAAGCACGGGTACGGCTATCCGTCGCCGGGGCTCTCGGTGCGCTGCCCGGAGTGGTTCCACGCGCGCGACGTGGCCGCGGTCGCGAACGACACGCTCACATTCGAGATCTTTCCGCCCGAGATCGACAATCTCTGGTTGCCGGTGCACGCCCTGGATCTGGTGGAGATGGGGATGCTCCAGGGCCAGAACTGGAACCTCGAAGAGTTGTCCACAGCCTGTGGAGAAGAGGGGCGGTACGCGTTCCTGCTGTCGGCGATGCCGGAGCCGTTCGTCGGCGCGACGGGCACACCGGTGGCGCCGATCGCGGTGCTGTAGGGGGCAGTTGAGGGACTCCGGTTGGCGGCGCACCTCCCCGTGCGTCCGCATGGCGCCGCCAACCGGTGCGACCCACACTCGACGAGGACCTCCGTCACCCGGGCCCTCGCCGTCCCCTCGCGGCGAATCGTCGTCCACCAGCGTCGGGAAACGGCCGGGCGGCGTCAACGCCGGTACGGCGATTCCTCACGAATGCCCTCTTCGCCGGGGCCGCGCACGGATGCACCCCCGGCGCACCGCCGAACACACGCCCGGCGCACCGCCGAACACGCCCCTGGCCCACCGCCGACGACACCCGAGCGCACCACCGAAGACACCCCGAGCGCGCCGCCGGACACGCGCCCGACGCACTCGCGGCACACCCCGGCACACCCACGGCACACCCGCGGCCCCGGCGCCTACACCGCCTGGAACGCGAGATCCTCGTACGCGGCCGACCCGCTCCCGTAGGCCACCGCCGCCCCCTCCCGGGACTGTGAGCAGCGGTCCAGTTCGCACCAGATGCTCTTGCCCGCGCCCTCGGGGCTCCAGCCCCAGCGGTCGGCGAGACAGTCGACGAGGGCCAGGCCCCGGCCGCCGGTGGACTCGCCGCCGGCGCAGCGCGGCACGGGCGCGCGGGAGCTGGCGTCGGCGACTTCGAGGCGGACCGTGGCGGACTCGACCGCGCCCGCGGGCAGGGACAGCCTCAGCACGGCCGGACGGCCGGTGTGCACCACGGCGTTGGTGACGAGTTCGGAGACGAGCAGGATCAGCGTCTCCGCGAGCGGTTCGTCGGCCTCTATGCCTGACCCGGCCAGGCGCGAACGGGCCCACTTCCGGGCTCGCCCCACCTCCGCGGGGTCGGGACGGACTTCCAGCTGCACCTGAAGCACCTGCACCGCTCACACCATCCGAACCGGCGGACACATGACCTCGCGCCACGCACGCGTCGCGACGAGGGCCACGATCGTAGCCATTTTCTGCATGGCCAGAACAACAGCCAGAGCGAGGATCACGGAACGTGAATCCCTTACGAGCCAGCATGGTTGACGTACAGTCACCCCAACAAGCGCTTCGGGCATATTCCAGCGCGAAGGAGTACGCGTGCGGCATACTGTGCGACGCTCTCCGCGACACCTCGAACAGGCCGACTTCGGCGTCACCTCGGGGGCGACACCGGCACGGCTCGCGCTCGCAGCCACTCGCATCCCACACAAGGTACCGGAGGCGACCGCCGACTCCGGGCCGTGACGAGCCCCGTGATGGACACAGCTCGATGACAACGCTCCGTGACGCCGCGATGCCACGATCAGTGACATCTTGGGCCAACGATTTCCGGGCGGCCCAGTGCAGCGCTCCACCGGGCGTTCACGCCACCAGATCGGCGGCGAGCGCTTCCTCACTCTGCGTGCCTCCGCCGCCGCGTCGGGCCCGCACCCAGGCCCGCTTGAGATGCAGATGCACGTCCGCGTCCCAGGTGAAGCCCATGCCGCCGTGGACCTGGAGGCAGTCGCGGGCGCCGCGGACGGCGGCCTCGTCGGCGAGCAGACGGGCGGCGGCGATGTCGGCCGGGTGGGCGGTGACCGCGGCCGCGTAGACCGCCGCGCGGGCGGTCTCGGTGCGCACCAGCATGTCTGCGCACAGGTGTTTGACCGCCTGGAAGGCCCCGACCGGCTGCCCGAACTGCTCACGGGTCCGGGCGTGTTGCACCGCCGGCTCGCCCACCCGTGTGGCCGTACCGAGCTGCTCGGCGGCGGTGAGCAGCACGGCCACCGGGTCGGGACGGGGCGCGGGCGCGCCGGGCACCTCGTGCAGGGGCGTCAGCGGGTCGACGGACCGCAGCGGTACGGCTCCCCGGGCGTCCCCGCGCACGGTGTCCGCCGCGTCCAGCCACTCCACCAGGCCGCCGTCGACGGCGGCCACGACACTCTCCCCGGACGCGGCGCCCGGCACGGCCCCGGCCGCCAGGTGGGTCGCCACCAGCGGGCCCGGCACCAGCGCCCGCCCCGCCTCCTCGAACACGAGCACCGCCTCCGCCGTCCCGAGCCCGACACCCCCGTCCGCCTCGGGCAGCCGCAGGGCGAAGAACCCGGCGTCCCCGAGCGCCTTCCACAGCACCCGGTCCAGGCGCGGCGAGTCAGCGCCGGCCGTCATACCCGCGTCGGCCGCCGTGCGCAGCGCCTCGCCGGGCCAGTGCCGGGCGAGCAGCTCGCGTACGGCGGACCTCAACGCCCGCTGGTCCCGCGTCAGTCGGAATCGCACGGTCACCGTCCCTTCGGGAGGCCGAGGATGCGCTCGGCGACGATGTTGCGCTGGATCTGGGAGGTGCCGGCGGCGATGGTGCACGAGAGGGAGGAGAGCCGGCCCGGGACCCAGGGCCGGCCGAGGTCGAGGGAGCCGGGGCCGAGGACGTCGGCCGCGGTGTCGTACAGCTCCTGGCGGGCTTGGGAGTAGCGCAGTTTGAAGACGGAGCCGCCGACGCCGGGCACCCCGCCGCTCGCCTCCGTCTCGCTGACGTTCCACTGGGTGAGCCGCCACAGCGCGCGGAACTCGGCGTTGAGCCTGCCGAGCCGGCGCCGCAGCACCGGGTCGTCCCAGCGGCCGTTCTCCCGCGCCGTGCGGGCGAGTTCGCCGAGGGCGCGGCGGCAGGCGACGACCTCGCCGACGAAGGCGGTGCCGCGTTCGAAGGAGAGCGTCACCATGGTCACGCGCCAGCCGTCGTTCTCGGCGCCGACCCGGTGGGACACGGGCACCCGCACCTCGTCCAGGAACACCTCGGCGAACTCCGTCGACCCGGCGAGGGTGCGCAGCGGCCGTACGGTGATGCCGTCGGCGTCCATGGGCATCGCCAGCCAGGTGATGCCCTGGTGCCGGGGCGCGTCGGGGTCGGTGCGGACCAGCAGTTCGCACCAGTCGGCGACCTCGGCGTGCGAGGTCCAGATCTTGGACCCGGTGACCACGTAGTCGTCGCCGTCCCTTCGCGCGCGCGTGCGCGGCGAGGTCGGAGCCGGCGCCGGGTTCGCTGAACCCCTGGCACCACACCTCGTCGCCGCGCAGGATCGGCGGCAGCCAGCGCTCCCGCTGCCCGGGGGTGCCCTCGGCGGCGATGGTCGGCCCGGCGTGCAGCAGCCCGACGAAGTTCGCGCCGACATAGGGCGCGCCCGCCTTCTCGGTCTCCTCCAGGAAGATCAGCCGCAGGGTCGGCGAGGCGTCCCAGTGGACGTCGGCGTACCCGGCGTCGTACAGCATCCGCTGCCAGCCGAGGTCGAAGGCGCGGCGGGCGGGCCAGTCCAGGGGGGACGGGGCGGCGGGCAGGGTGGGCAGCGCCTTGCCGAGCCATTCCCGCAGCCGGGCCCGGAACCCCTCCTCCTCGGGCGTGTACGAGAGGTCCATTATGTGTCGAGGTCCAGGTCGAGCATGCGGATGGCGTTGCCCCGCATCAGCTTGTGCACGGTCTCGTCGTCGAGGCCCTTCACATGGTCGAGGGCGACCTCCTTGGTGTGCGGGAAGGTCGAGTCGACGTGCGGGTAGTCGGTCTCGAAGGTGGCGTTGTCGCGGCCGACGACGCCCAGGGACGCGACCCCGTGCTTGTCGCGGAAGAAGCAGCAGAAGATCTGCCGGTAGTAGTACGTCGACGGCGGCTCGGGGATCAGGTCGCGCACCCCGCCCCAGGCGCGGTGCTCCTCCCACACGTCGTCGGCGCGTTCCAGGGCGTACGGGATCCAGCCCATCTGCCCTTCGGAGTAGGCGAGTTTGAGGGTCGGGAAGCGCACGAGGACCCCGCTGAAGAGGTAGTCCATCATCGAGGCCATCGCGTCGTTGAAGCTGAGCGAGGCCTGGACGGCGGGCGGGGCGTCCGGGGAGGCGGCGGGCATCTGGGAGCTGCTGCCGATGTGCATGTTGACGACCGTGCCGGTCTCCTGGCACGCGGCGAAGAACGGGTCCCAGTACCCGGAGTGGATGGACGGCAGCCCGAGGTGGGTGGGGATCTCGGAGAAGGTCACGGCCCGTACCCCGCGCGCGGCGTTGCGCCGGATCTCGGCGACCGCCAGGTCCACGTCCCACAGCGGGATCAGGCACAGCGGGATCAGCCGGCCCCCGCTGTCGCCGCACCACTCCTCCACCATCCAGTCGTTGTAGGCGCGCACGCAGGCGAGGGCGACGTCCTTGTCGTGCGCCTCGGCGAAGGTCTGCCCGCAAAAGCGCGGGAAGGTGGGGAAGCAGAGGCTGGCCTCGACGTGGTTGAGGTCCATGTCCTTCAGGCGCTCGACGGGGTCCCAGCAGCCGGGCCGCATCTGCTCCCGCGTGATTCCCTCCAGCGTCATCTCGTCGCGGTCGAAGCCGACGGCGGCGATGTTGCGCTTGTACGGGAACTTCAGGTCCTCGTAGATCCACCAGTCCGTGGGCTGGCCGGCCGGGTCCATGGTGATCTGGTACTTCCCGCCGACGTACGCCAGCTCACCGATCCCGGCGGTCAGCGGCTTGGGCCCCTGGTCCCGGTACCTGGCCGGGAGCCAGGTCTCGAAGAGGTGGGCGGGTTCGATCACGTGGTCGTCGACGCTGATGATGCGGGGCAGTTCGGTCATGGTTCCCCTCCGCCGGACAGTACTTATCTGATGACCCGTCAGATAGCATGGCAGCTGACGAGTCGTCAGCCAAGGAGGGGGCACGGCACCCGTGAACGAGACCCCGCACTCCCTGAGTTCCGCACGCTCCCTGAACTCCGCGCACTCCCCGCACTCCCTGGGCTCCGCACGCACCCTGTGGGAGCTGGTGGACCGCCGGGCCCGCCTCACCCCCGACCGGCCGGTCCTGCTCCAGGGGGACCGGGTCCTCACCTTCGGCGCCCTGCGCGAGCGCGCCGAGCGGGTGGCCGCCGGCCTGTACGGCATGGGGGTCCGCCCCGGCACGGTGGTGGCCTGGCAGCTGCCCACCCGCATCGAGACGGCCCTGCTGTCCTTCGCGCTGGCCCGCCTGGGCGCCGTGCAGTCCCCGGTCATCCCCTTCCACCGGGACCGGGAGGTCGGCTTCGCGCTGCGCGAGTCGCGGGCCGAGTTCTTCGCCGTACCGGGCGTCTGGCGCGGCCACGACCACACGGAGATGGCCCGCCGGCTCGGCGCGAAGGGCGTGTTCGAGGCGTACGACGACCTGCCCGAGGGCGATCCGGCCGTGCTGCCCGCACCGCCCGCCGAGGGCACCTCGGTGCGCTGGATCTACTGGACCTCGGGGACGACCTCCGACCCCAAGGGCGTTCTGCACACCGACCGTTCCCTGATCGCGGGCGGCTCCCGCCTCGCCCACGCGCTCCGCCTGACCCCGGACGACGTCGGCTCGATGGCGTTCCCCTACGCACACATAGCCGGACCCGACTACACGGTGATGCTCCTGCTGTACGGCTTCCCGGCGGTGATGTTCGAGCAGTTCGCGCTGCCGGACGCGCTGGCGGAGTACCGGCGCCACGGGGTGACCGTGGCCGGCGGGTCGACGGCGTTCTACTCGATGTTCCTCGCCGAGCAGCGAAAGCGGCCCGGGGAGAAGGTGATTCCCTCCCTGCGGCTGCTCGCGGGCGGCGGCGCCCCCAAGCCGCCGGAGGTCCACCACAGCGTGGTCCGCGAGATGGACGCCCAGCTCACGCACGGCTACGGCATGACCGAGGTGCCGATGATCACGATGGGGGATCCGCGGGACACCCCCGAGAACCTCGCCACGACCGAGGGCCGCCCGCCGGAAGGGATGGAGATCCGGATCGTCGACGGGGAGGTGCGGCTGCGCGGCGAGGCCGTCTGCCAGGGCTGTCTGGACCCCGCCCAGACGGCCGCCGCCTTCGACGCCGACGGCTTCCTGCGCACCGGCGACGTCGGCCATGTCACCGGCTCAGGACACCTGGTCCTCACCGGCCGCCTCAAGGACATCATCATCCGCAAGGGCGAGAACATCTCGGCCAAGGAGATCGAGGACCTGCTCGCCGCGCATCCGGCGGTGGCGGACGCGGCCGTGATCGGCCTGCCGGACGCCGAGCGCGGCGAACTGGTCTGCGCGGTGATCGAACAGCGGCCGGGCACGGACGAGTTGACGCTCCCGGAGGTCGTCTCCTACCTGCGGGCCGAAGGGCTGTCCGTCCACAAACTGCCCGAACGGCTTGAGGTGCTGGCCGCCCTGCCCCGCAACGACACCCTGCGCAAGGTGCTCAAGTACCGGCTGCGGGAGCTTTTTTCCTGAGCGGCGGGGTGCGGTGCGGCGGGGCCGGGCGCCCCCGCGCACGGCACCCCTCAGGCGCTGCCGCGCGCGGACTACTCCGGCACCGTGAAGTAGCGCGCGAACGCCGGGATGATCTCGGCCTCGCCGACCATGCCGTCGCCGTCCGTGTCGAGGGCGGCGGCGATGGCGTCGGCGATCCGGTCCGGGACGTGGAAGACCCGCAGGACCCGCACGGTGTCGGCGAGGGTCGCGCGGCCGTCCGCGTCCGGGTCCGCCACGGCGAGGGCCGCGTGCAGGAAGGGGCGGGCGATCTCGGCGAAGCGCTCGGGGTTGTCGCGCAGCCGCTTGACCGCGCCGGAGACGAACTCCTCGCGGGTGATGCGCTGGTCGCCGTCACGGTCCGCGATGCCCGCCATGCCCTGCCAGAACGCCTCCGCGCCGGCGTACAGCGCCTGTCCCTTGTCCGAGCGGGCCTGGACGGCGAACTCGGCGAGCAGGGCCTTGGCCGCCGAGCTGAAGTCCTCGCGGTCGATGTAGCCGTTGCCGTCCTGGTCGAAGGTGCCGAACCGGGCGGCGATCCTGCGCTCGTACTCGGTGCTGACCATGTCTGTTCGGGCCGCCTTACGTTGACGTGGGGGTCTGTCTGCCTGGGAGCGTACGTCGCGGGCGGCCGGGAAGTGACGTGAAAGAGGCTGTTGTGCCGGGACCGGGGAAATTCCGCGACGATCTCGTGGCGGAGACCGGAAATCCGCGGAGAAGGGGTCAGGCGGAGAAGGCGGCGGACGGAGAGGGGGTCAGACAGAGAGGGGTCAGGCGGAGAGGGGGCCGGCCTCGTCGGTGGTGGCGGATTCCACATCGGCGTGGACGTCGAAGAGGCGGCGCACGCCGAGCGCGCCGAGCACCCGGTTGACATGGGCCCCTCTCCCACTCTCGGCTTCGCTCGAGCGGGAGGTGCCCCCATCGGCGCCCTGGTCCGGCAGGATCAGCCGCAGCCGGCCCTGGCAGGAGCGGATCAGCCGGCGGGCGGCGATCAGGACACCGACCCCGCTGGAGTCGCAGAAGAAGACGTCGGACAGGTCGAGGACCAGGCTGTGGCGGCCGTCGGCGACCACGTCGTGCACCCGCTGGCGCAGCACCGGCGAGGTGACCAGGTCCAGTTCCCCGGACACCTGGAGCACGGCCCACTCGCCCTGCTCGACGCCTCTCACTGTGAATGCCACGGCCATGTCCCTCCGCTCGCCGGACCTCGCGGAACCGCCCAGAAACGGAATCAGTTCCTACGTTTCTTCCTCATTCCGCGCGGCTGCCCAGCGGCCGTTCCCTGAAACCCCGAACAGCAAACAGCGCGCAATCATCAATGGACTTGTTTCGGTCAGTACCGATCTAGTTCGATCGGACATGAACAGCCCATGCGTGAAGGTTATGTGAAGAGGGCACTATCACCTGCGGGCCTTCGCGGGGCGCACATTGACACAAAGGGACGTGCGCTGTCGGACGTGCCGACTACATTCGAGGGCGTCGGCGACGACACGCCGAGGACGGGTGAGGGGAGGAACCGCATGGCGAAGAAGGACGTACCGCCCCGCTGGGACCGCAAGATGCAGCAGCGGCTGGCGCGCGGCGAGGCGGCAGCCCTCGGCGAGTTGTACGACCGGTTCGCCTCCCTCGTGCACAGCCTCGCCCACCGCGTCCTCGGCGACGAGAAGGCCGCCGACGCGATCACCCGCGAGGTCTTCACCCACATCTGGGAGCACCCCGAGGGCTACGACCCCAAACAGGGCCCGCTGCGCTCCTGGGTGGCCACCGTGACCCACGGGCTCGCCGTGCGGCGGCTGCGCGACAGCGAGTCCGCCGCGCTCACCCGGGGCGAGAGCGGCTCCCCGGAGGAACTGGAGAGCAAGGTGCGCCGCGCCTCCGTCGCCGCCCGCGCCGACTACATCGTCCACTCGATGCCCTCGCCGCTGCGCGCCGCCCTGGAGCTGGCCTACTTCCAGCGCCGCGACTACCGCCAGACCGCTGTCGACCTCGGCGTCACGGAGGAGGAGGCGCGCCGCCGCCTCCGGCTCGGCCTGCAACTGCTCTCCACCGCCCACGACGCGGGCACGCCACCGGGATACGGGGGTGCGGTGTGAGCGGCACGGGAGGATACGGCGCGCACGGCGGGGAGTTCGGGCGCGACGACGACGAGGAGCAGGGCGAGCACGGGGGACACGGGGGCCACGGCGGGCACGGGGAACACGGCGGGCGGCAGGGGCCGTACGAAGCCGACTCCGCGCCCCGTGAACGCCTGCCCGAGCAGCGGTCCGACGGGCCGGGCAGCCCGGGGGACGGGGAGCGGGAGAACGAAGGCGCGGGGCCGGACCAGCCCGCGCGCATCCCGATGCCCCGCGCCTCCGTCGAGGACAGCGGACGCCCGCTGCCCGATCTGACCGACCTGGGGGATCTCGCACCCGTGCCGCTCGACCTCACACACGACGTCCTGAAATCGCTCCTCGGCGCCTGGGCCCTGGCCGCCTGCTCGGCGGCGGAGACGGCGGCCGTCGAGGACCACCTCGGCAGCTGCGGCGCCTGCGCGGACGAGGCGCGCCGGCTGCGCGAGGCGGTCGGGCTGCTGCAGCGGCCCGAGAGCCTCGACCTCGATCCCGCGCTGCGCACCCGCGTCCTGGAGAGCTGCCTGGTCCGCCGGCCGCCGCGCATCCCGGTCCCCGGCTGGTCGGTGCCGTACGACGCCGAGACCGCGCGGCTGGACGCCCTGCTACAGGACTTCGGGGACTCCGAGTGGCACGCGCCCGTGCGGCTGCGCTGGTTCCAGGACGACACGACGACAAGCCGTCGTACGACCGTGGCCGGGGTGATCGCGCACCTGCTGTCGGTGGACGGGCTGGTCGCTACGGCGCTGGGCCTGGACGACCCGCTCGCGGAGATCGTCGGGGCCGGCCGCACGGGTGGACGGGGCGTGAGCGGGCCGGTCGAGCGGACCGAGGAGTTCTGGCGGACCTCGCGCTTCCCGCCGACGCGCGCGGTACGGGCGCCCTGGCGGGAGCAGAGCCACCATCTCGTGCGGACCGTGTCCTTCACGGGCAGCGGCACGGGCGGTCTCGCGGTGTCGTACGGCGAGTTCGCGCTGCCGCTGCACGACGCGATGCTGGACCGCGCCTTCGAGTGCTGGACGCACGCCGAGGACATCGCGGAGGCGGTGGACTACCCGTACCAGCCGCCCGCGCCGCGGCACCTGCACAAGATGATCGACCTCGCGGCCCGCACGCTGCCGACCGCGCTCGCCGAACGCCGCCGCAGGGGCCTGTCCGCGCCCGCGCGGACCCCGCATCTCGTGCCGGCGGGCACACCGGGCCGCAGCCTGCGCCTGGAGATCGAGGGCGCGGCCGGCGGAGAGTGGCTGATCCCCCTGGACTCCCCCGGCGCGGTGGGCTCCGCCGAGCTCGAGGTCGCCCACATCGCCCTCGACGCCCTGGAGTTCTGCCGCCTGGCCGCCGGCCACATCCCTCCCGAGGAAGCCGCCGCCGGCCAGATCGGCGACCGCGAAGCCATCAAAGACGTCCTCTTCGCCACGGCCTCCTTGAGCCGAATGTAGGGGCGCCCCTTAGGTGGGACCAGCGCACCGACCTGAAGGGGCGCGGGGAACTGCGCGAACAGCCACGGACGGCCTGGCCTTCTACCACCAGGCCGCAGGCCACATCCCCCGGAAGAAGCCGCCACAGACCAGCTCGGCGCACCGGTCCCACCTAAGGGGCGCGGGGAACTGCGCGAACAGCCACGAGCAGCCCGCAGCCACCCGACAACCGAACAACCCGAGCCCTACGCGAACACCACCGCCAGGCCGCAGGCCACATCCCCCGGAAGAAGCCGCCACAGACCAGCTCGGCGCACCAGTCCCACCTAAGGGGCGCGGGGAACTGCGCGAACAGCCACGGACGGCCCGCAGCCGAACGGCAGCCAGACGGCCCACGGCGCCCCTCAGCCGAACGGGCGGAGCCCTACGCGAACACCACCGTCCGACGCCCGTTCAGCAGAATCCTCCGCTCGGCATGCCACTTCACCGCGCGCGCGAGCGCCTGGCACTCGACGTCCCGCCCGATCGCGACCAGCCCCTCGGGAGTGACGTCGTGGCCCACCCGCTCGACCTCCTGCTCGATGATCGGCCCCTCGTCGAGATCCGCGGTGACGTAGTGCGCGGTGGCACCGATCAGCTTGACGCCGCGCGCGTGCGCCTGGTGGTACGGCTTCGCACCCTTGAAGCTCGGCAGGAACGAGTGGTGGATGTTGATGATCCGGCCGCTGAGCTTCTTGCACAGGTCGTCGGAGAGCACCTGCATGTAGCGGGCCAGCACCACCAGCTCGACACCCTCCTCCCGGACGATCTCCAGCAGCCGCGCCTCCGCATCCGCCTTGTTGTCCCTCGTCACCGGAATGTGGTGGAAGGGAATGTTGTACGAGCCCACCAGCTCCTGGAACTCGGTGTGGTTGGAGACCACGGCGGCGATCTCGACCGGCAGCGCACCGGTCCGCGCCCGGAACAGCAGGTCGTTCAGGCAGTGCCCGAACTTGCTGACCATCAGCACGATCCGCATCTTCTGGTCGGCCTGGTTGATCTGCCAGTCCATCTGGAAGGAGTCACCGATCGCCGCGAAACTCGCCCGCAGCTTCTCCACCGTCACCGGCGCCTCCGCCGAGAAGTGGACGCGCATGAAGAACAGACCCGTGTCGTGGTCGCCGAACTGCTGGCTGTCCTCGATGTTGCAGCCGGTCATGAAGAGGTAACTCGACACGGCGTGCACGATGCCCTTTTTATCCGGGCAGGAGAGGGTGAGGACGTACTGGTCGACGGAGGCCGCTGCTCGGCTGGGCTGCTCGCTCATGCACCCCAGAATCTCACGCCGGACCGGCCCCTCCCGCCGATGTCCGCTAAGCGGACCGGGTCATGATCTGCAGCACCTCAAGGCTCCGCGGCGGCGCGTCGGGGTCGTCCCCGTCGCTCGTGGCGAGCCGCAGGTGCGCGTCCCGGGCCGCCCGCACCGCCTCCGGCCACGCCTCGTGCTCCAGGTAGGTGGCGACCGGCGCGTCCGGTCCGACCTGGTGCATGATCCGCAGCACCCGCAGCACGGCGGTGTCGACGAGCGCCGCCTCCTGCGAGTCACGGAAGATCGTGCCGACGTATTTCTCGGCCGACCAGTTGTCCAGCCAGGTGTCCTCCACCAGCCGGTACACGGCGTCGGTGAAGTCACCGTAGCCGTCCACACCGGCCAGCCAGACGTCCCGCTGGAACACCGGGTCGGAAAGCATGTGCAGCGCGGAGCGCACATTGCTGCGCCAGCGCCACCACGGCATGTCGTTCAGTGGCATGACGCCCATGGTGGAGGAGCGACGGCCGCGACGGGAAGAGTTCTCCGAACCTTGCACGGTCATCGATCGTACGTTCCCCGCCACACCAGCCTCACCGGCCCCCGCAATTCACCCCGCCGTCACCTCTCGTTGACCGAAGGTCACACTCAGGTTAGTGGTGTGAGGGAATCGTGCGTGTTCATGACCGGCAGGCGTCCCACTCTCAGCACTATCATTCCCCGCTCCCTCTTCCCCCGGCCAGCCTTCTTCCGGCCAGCCTCTTTCCGGCCGGTCTCCTCACGGCCGGCCTTCTCCCGGCCGGTCTCCTCCCGGCCGGCCCGAGCGACCGCCCTGTCCGCGAGCGCTCTGGCCGCGTGCGTGTCGCTCACCGCCGGGTGCGGAGTCGTCCCCGGCACCGCGGGGAACGGGGACGGCACCGTCAAGGTCATGACCTGGGCGCCGGAGAACACGGACGCCACCAACAAGCCCGGCATGCCCGCGATGGCCCGCGCCTACGCCAAATGGATCAACGCGCGGGGCGGCATCAACGGCCGCAAGCTCGAAGTCCTGACCTGCAACGACCACAACGACAGCGTCGGCGCGGCACAGTGCGCCCGGCGCGCGGCGGCCGAGAACGTGGTCGCGGTCGTCGGCTCCTACAGCCAGTTCGGCGACTCCTTCCTCGCCCCGCTGGAGAGCGCCGGAATCCCCTACATAGGCGGCTACGGCGTCACCAACGAGGAGTTCACCGGACCGATGTCGTACCCGGTCAACGGGGGCCAGCCGACCCTTCTGGCCGGTCTCGGCAAGGCCCTGGCGAGCGCCTGCGGCCCGGTCTCCCTGATCCGCCCCGACAGCATCGCCGGCGACCAGCTGCCCGCGCTGCTGGAGTCGGGCCTGACGTCGGGCGGGCACCCGGGCGTGGGCGACCAGCTCGCCGCTGAGGACGCCACCGAGTACGGCGGCCAGGCCGACAGGGCGCTGCGGTACGCGACCGGTGACTACGCCCGCAGGGGGTGCGTGGTGCCCGCGCTCGGCGACCGCACCGACACCTTCATGGACTCCTTCCGGCGCGCCCGCGACGAGTTCCCGAAGGTGCGGCTCGCGACCGTGCTGGGCAGCGTCGACCAGACGGTGATCAACGCGACGGGCGGCGCGTCGGGGCCGTACGAGGGGGCGTACATCACCGGCTGGTACCCGCCGGCGTCCGACGCGCGCTGGGACACCATGAAGAAGGTGATCAACGAGGAGGCCTTCGGCGACAACCGCATCGACCCCGCGGACGCCGGAGTGCAGACCACCTGGATCGCCTACACCGTGCTGCGGGCCACGCTGAACAAGATCGGCGACGGAGAGGTGAACGCCGACAACGTGCGCCGCACCCTCGACCACGGTCTCGAGGTCACCACCGGCGGCCTCACCCCGACCCTGCACTGGCCCGACCACAACGCCCTCGCCTCGGTCGGCTTCCCGCGCCTCGTCAACGCCGACGTGACCCTCCAGGTCGTCCACGAAGGCCGCCTGGTCGCCGCCGGGCGCAGCGGCGGGGCCGCCGGCTTCACCGACGTCACCACGATCCTGGAGAAGGCGGACATCGGCTGACCCGGGCCGCCGAGCCGGACCGCCCAGCCGGACTGTCGAGCCGGACTGCCGAGCCGGACTGTCGAGCCGGACTGCCGAGCCGGGCCGTCGAGCCGGACTGCCGAGGGCGCCCCTCACGGAACGCGAACGGTCCCGGCGCCCTGTCGCGGGCACCGAAACCGACCGGAGGTCCTGGGGGTGTCAGAGCTGCGTGGGCTGGCGCTGGGTCAGGCCGTACTGCTTGGCGATGGCGTTCCAGAGGCCGGCCGCCTTGTTCTTCTCCGAGCTGGCGGTGCCGCTCGCCCGGTCGCCGGCCTGGCTCTGTCCGGTGCCCCGGGCGTGGCCCTTGCGGCAGCTCTTCCTGCCACCGTGGGCCACCTGGTCGGCCCAGGCCGCGTAGTGGTTGTCGGCGGCGGCGGAGGCCTGCCAGGCCTTGGTCAGGGCGTCGGTCAGCGCGGCGTTGTCCGGCAGCTTGTCCACGGACACCTTGCCGAGCCGGGTGACCAGGTCGGTGCGCTGCTTGGCGGCGGCGCGCAGGTCGGAGGCCGCCTGGCCGAGGTTGTCGCACTGCCGGACGTTCGCGACGGCCCGGATCACGGAGGCACGGCTGCCGCCGCTGTCGGCGAGCAGCTTGTCCAGCTCGGTCGCCTGCGCCTTGGCGGGGTCGGCGGCGGGCGCGGAACTCTCCTGGGTGGTGGGCGAGGAGGACGCGGCGACGGTCTTGCTGTCGTCGCCCTTGTCCCCGCCGCCACCGCTGAGCAGCGCGCCCGCGCCGATGCCGACGACGGCGATGCCGACACCGATGGCGGCGATCAACGGCACCCGCGAGCCGGTCCGCCCGCTGCCCCGGCGTCCGCCGTCGTAGCCCATGGAGTCCGTCGGCATGCCCTGGGACATCGGCACGCCCTGGGACGGCATGCCCTGGGACATCGGCACGCCCTGGGACGGCATGCCCTGGGACATCGGCACGCCCTGGGACGGCATGCCCTGGGACATCTGCATGCCTTGGGTCGGCATGCCTGGGGGCGTCGGCTGCGTGGGGCCGGCGTAGGCGTCCGGCTGGATGCGTGGCATCTGCTGCGTGGCGCCGGCCGGGCTGTCGTCGGCCGCGGGCCCGCTGCGGAAGAGGTTGTCGAACTCGGCGGGCGGCTGCCGGTCGCCGCCGGGCGCCCCGCCGGGGACCGGCGGGATGTACTGCGTGGCCTCCGCGTCCGGGTGGCCGGCCGTGGCGGGCGGCTGCTGCGCGCGGCCCAGGAACCGGGTCTCCTCCCCGGCCGCCTCGGGCGGCAGCGCGCCGGGCCCGACCGGCGGTATGTACTGCGTGGCGCCCTCGTCGGCGCCGCCCGCCGGGGCCGGCGGCAGGTACGGGGCCGCACCCTCGGGCGCGGCGCCCGGGACGGCCTGCGGGTACGCCGGCGGCTGCGTCCCGCCGGGGCCTGCGGGCACCGGCGGGATGTACTGGGTGGCGCCGTCGGCCTCCGGAGGCAGCGGGGCGCTCGGCGACCCGTACGCGTCCGGCAGGGCGGGCGGCAGGGGCGCCGCCGCGCCCGGACCACCGGGAAGCTCGTGTCCGGCGTACGGCTGCTGCCCGTACGGCTTCCCGTACGGCTCTCCGCCGCCGTACGGAGGCTGCCCGTCGGCGCCGCCGTATCCGGGCTGCCCGCCGGGGCCGCCGTATCCGGGCTGCCCGCCGGGGCCGTAGCCCGTCTGCGGGCCGTACGCGGAGGCCTGGCCGTCCTGACCGTATCCGGGGGCCTGGCCGTCCTGGCCGTACCCGGGGGCGGGTATCGCGTAGGGCTGGGCGTCGTACGACTGACCCTGGGCGCCCTCGGGGGGCAGCGGGCCGGGGCCGCCCGCGGCCGGGGCCTGCTCCGGGGTGTGCCACTGCTGGGCGGGGGCCGGGGACCAGCCCTGGCCCGCCTGCGGGGCCGGCTCCTGGCCGGGACCGGGGCCCCACGAGCCGCCCCACGCCTGGCCACCGGCCGGCGTGGCGGGCGCGGCGGGCGTGGGCACGTGGGTCATGCCCGGCAGCAGGGGCTCACCTCCGTCGGAGGGCAGCACGATGCCTTCGTGCGCGGGCTGCGCCGAGGGCTCCTCGCCCTGTCCACTCTGCGTCACCGGGACTCCTGCGATTGGGGGACCTTCGGAATCGTCGGCTCACGCTACCGGGTCCCCCGAGCAGGGTGCCACGCAGCTCAGGGCGCGATCTTCTGCCCTGTGACAGCGGTAACAAAACCACCCCTCCGCACGCTGTTAACGGCTCCGGCCGCACTTGTGGACACCGTTTTCCGTGCGTTCACGCGATCCCAGGGCCGATGTTCGTCGATGTTCGGCGATCTCCAAGCCCGCTCAAGCCCGTTCAAGCCTGCTCAAGCCGCCTGCTGGACGTCGAGACGGGCCTCGAACTCTCTGACCACGGCTTCGTCCCGGAACGGTTCCAGCCGCTGCTGGAGGTCCTCCAGATACTCCGCGCCCCGGTTGGAGCGCAGCGTCTCCAGCAGCTCGACCGCCTTCAGACCGGTGCCGCACGCCTGCTCGATCTCGCGCTGCTGCACCTGGGCCGTGGCGAGCAGCACATAGCCGATGGCGCGGCGCCGGGCCCGCGACTCGGGATGGCCGGCCAGCGACTGCTCGGCGTAGCGGGCCGCGGCCTCGGGCTGGCCCAGGTCGCGGTGGCAGTGCGCGAGTTCGTCGGCGAGGTAGGCCTCGTCGAAGTGCGCGATCCACGCCGGATCGTCCCCGGAGGCCGTGTCCGCCTGCTCCATCGCGGAGACCGCCCGCCCCACGGCCGACTGTGCCGCGCGGGCGTCACCGAGCAGCGCGTGCCCGCGGGCCTCGGCCGCGTGGAACATCGCCTCCGCGCGCGGGGTCACCCGCCCCCGCGCCCCCTCCTGCGCGGCCCGCGCCAGCTGGGCGATCTCGCGCGGGTTGCCGAGCTGCGCGGCCAGGTGGCTCATGGAGGCGGCCAGGACATAGCCGCCGTAGCCGCGTTCGCCGGCCGCCTGCGCGAGGCGCAGCGACTGGATGTAGTAGCGCTGGGCCAGCCCCGGCTGCCCGGTGTCGACCGCCATGTACCCGGCCAGCTCGGTCAGCCTGGCCACCGTCGCGAACAGATCACGGCCGACGGCCTCCCGGTACGACCCCGCGAGCAGCCCGGAGACCACGCTGTTGAGGTAGTGCACGACGACGGGGCGCACATGCCCGCTGCCGTACTGGTGGTCGAGGTCGGTGAGCGCCTGTGTCATGGACCGTACGGCCGCCACGTCGGACTGGCCCACGCGCGGGCCCGCCTGCCGGGCCACCTGGGCGTCCGGCGCCGAGATCAGCCAGTCCCGGCTGGGCTCGACCAGCGCGGAGGCGGCGACGGAGGAACCGGACAGGAAGTCCCGCCGCCCCACGTCGCTGCGCCACAGCTCGCAGACCTGCTCGATGGCCCCCAGTACCGTCGGCGAGAACTGGAGACCCACTCCCGAGGCGAGGTTCTTGCCGTTGGCCATGCCGATCTCGTCGATCGTGACCGTCCGGGCGAGCTTGCGCCCGAGCGCCTCCGCGATGATCGCCGGGGCCCGGCCGCGGGGCTGCTGGCCGCGCAGCCAGCGGGCCACGGACGTCTTGTCGTAGCGCAGGTCGAGACCGTGCTCGGCGCCGCACATGTTGACCCGCCGGGCCAGCCCGGCGTTGGAGCACCCCGCTTCCTGGATGAGTGCCTGCAGCCGTTCGTTCGGCTGCCTCGCCACGAGAGGCCTTGCGGCCATGTGCTACCCCCTGCGAACCCCTGGAGCGTGAAGAGCCGGCCGGAAAGGTTCCGGTCGGGAAGATCACTGCCCAGTTGACATACCGTCAATGCGTGACATGTGCGGTTTGCCGGGGTAAAGGCAGTTGCCACCCCTCCTCCTGGTTACCCTTCCCACGGCCCGGTTCCTCCCGCGCGCCCCCGGCCGTGCACCCGTGCGCCCCGACTGCCGGACCGATGCTCCTCCCCCGCGCATGTCGCGGCCGTAACTCGTGGTGGGTGCGGGAGTTGAGTGGGGCGTGGAAGAGACGATCACGGGTACCCAAGCCCCTCAGATTCCGAAGCAGCGTGGGGAATCGCTGCCGGAGACCGCCGTGCGCTACGCCGAGGAGCGGCACTGGGACGTGGTCCCGGGCACCTGGCTGGAAGCCGTCGACGGGGTGCAGCGCTGCTCGTGCGGCGATGTCTCCTGCCCCGCGCCGGGTGCGCATCCCGCACGCCCCGACTGGACGACGCAGGCGACGGGCAGCGCGACCGTCGCCCGCCGGATGTGGCAGAAGCAGCCGACGGCGTCGATCCTGCTGCCGACGGGGCGGACGTTCGACGCGCTGTCCGTCCCGGAGAGCGCGGGGTTCCTGGCGCTGGCCCGGATGGAGCGGATGGAGCTGACGCTGGGGCCGGTGATGCTCACGCCGGACCGGCGGATGCACTTCTTCGTGCTGCCGGGTGCCTCGCTGAAAGTTCCCGACCTGGTGCGGAAGCTGGGGTGGTCGCTCGCCTCGCTGGATCTCGAACCGCTCGGGGAGGGGAGTTTCGTGGCGGCGCCGCCGACGCGGTTCGGCTCGCGGGGCGCGGTGCAGTGGGCCTGCCGGCCGACGCACGCGAACCGCTGGCTGCCGGATGCGGAGGAGTTGATCTCGCCGCTCGCGTACGCGTGTTTCCGGGACCGGTAGCCCAGGCGTCCGCGAGGCCCGGCGCGTTGGTGGGTGCGGGTTCGATGAGGTCGCTCGCGCCCACGCGGCGGAGCCGCACATCGGAGCCGTACATCGGTACAGCCCCGTGCCCTTTTGGGGCGCTGTCGTCACCGTAGGGTGCATTCATGACCGAAGCTGCGGTGCGTGTGCGAGGGCTCTGGAAGCGGTTTGGGCAACAGGTCGCCGTCGGCGGGATCGATCTCGATCTGCCCGCCGGGAAGTTCATCGGGCTCGTCGGGCCCAACGGGGCCGGGAAGACCACCACGCTGTCCATGGTGACCGGGTTGCTGCGACCGGATCACGGGTCGGTCGAGATCGTCGGGCACGACGTGTGGCGGGACCCGGTGGCCGTGAAGGCGCGGATCGGGGTGCTGCCCGAGGGGCTGCGGCTGTTCGAGCGGCTGTCGGGGCGGGAGTTGCTCGGGTACGCGGGGCGGCTGCGGGGGCTGCCCGGGGCGGAGGTCGACAAGCGGGCCACCCAGCTGCTGGACGTGCTCGATCTCGCGGGGTCGCAGCACAAACTGGTGGTCGACTACTCGACCGGTATGCGCAAGAAGATCGGGCTCGCGGCGGCCGTCCTCCACAATCCCGACGTCCTCTTCCTGGACGAGCCGTTCGAGGGTGTCGACCCGGTGTCCACGCAGATCATCCGCGGGGTGCTGGAGCGCTACACCGCCTCCGGCGCCACGGTCGTGTTCTCCTCCCACGTCATGGAGCTGGTCGAGTCGCTGTGCGACTGGGTGGCCGTCATGGCCGCCGGACGCATCCGCGCCACGGGAACACTGACCGAGGTGCGCGCGGAGCATCCCACGCTGCAGGGGGCGTTCCTGGAACTGGTGGGCGCGAGCGGCCGGGACACCGCGTCCGATCTGGACTGGCTCGGCGGCAGGACCCCCCGATGACCGACCCGACCACGACCCCGGGCACCACCCTGGGCACGACCGCGGGCACGGCCCGGGGCACAGCTGCGGGCGCGACCTGGCCCGCCGGCGCGACGGCCGCGACCGCCACCGTCGTACGGCTGGGGCTGGGGCTGGTGGACGCGAGCGGCCGGGACACCGCGTCCGATCTGGACCGGCTCGACGACGGGACCCCCCGATGACCGACCCGACCACGACCCCGGGCACGACCCCGGGCACGGCCTCGGGCACGACCGGTACGACCGGGCCCGTCGGCGCGGCGGCGGCCCTGACCGCCACCGTCGTACGCCTGAAGCTGTCGCTGCTGCGGAACGGGATGCGGCAGTCGGCCGGCCGGCGGGCCGCGTTCGTCGCGTCGGCCGCCCTCGCGCTGGTCGTCGCCCTGCTGCAGCTGCTGGGCCTGATGGGGCTGCGCGGCCATGCGCACGCCGCGGACGTCGCCGTACCGGGTGCGGCCCTGCTGGCGCTCGGCTGGGCGCTGCTGCCGCTGTTCTTCCCGGGCGGCGACGAGACCCTCGACCCGACCCGCCTGGTGCTGCTCCCGCTGCGGCCCCGCCCCCTCGTCCGGGCCCTGCTCGCCGCCTCCCTCGTCGGGATCGGACCGCTGTTCACGCTGCTGGTGCTGACGGGCTGCGTGCTGGCGGTGGCGCACGGCGCGGCGGGGTACGGCGTCGCCGTCGTCGCCGTCGTCCTCGCGCTGCTGGTCTGCGTGGCGCTCGCACGGACCGTCGCCGCGGCCAACGTACGGCTGCTGACCAGCAGGAAGGGCCGCGATCTGGCCGTGCTGAGCGGCCTGGTGATCGCGATCGGGACCCAGCTGGTCAACTTCGGCGCGCGCCGGCTCGGGTCGGCCGGGCTCGGTCAGCTGCGGCCCGTGACGGACGTGCTGTCCTGGGTGCCGCCCGCCTCGGCGGTGGGCGCGGTCCACTCGGCGAGCGACGGGTCGTACGGCATCGCCCTCGCCCAGCTCGCCGTGTCCGCGGCCGGACTCGCCGCACTGATCGCCCTCTGGGCGCGGAGCCTGACCCGGCTGATGACCTCGCCCGACGGATCCACCCTCCAGGCCGCCGACGTCGCCACCCGTGACCGCTCCTCCACCGGGCTGGGACGGCTGCTGCCGGGCGGGCGCACGGGCCCGGTCATGGAACGCTCCCTGCGCTACATCTGGCGCGACCCGAAGACGAAGGCCGCGTGGGTGACCTCGCTGGCCATCGGGCTGATCGTGCCCGTGTTCAACGCGGTGCAGGGCACCGGTTCGATCTACTTCGCGTGCTTCGCCGCCGGCATGCTCGGGATCCAGATGTACAACCAGTTCGGGCAGGACACCTCCGCCTTCTGGATGGTGGCCCAGACGATCTCCTCGCCCCGGGACGCCTACGCCGAACTGCGCGGACGCGCGCTCGCCCTCCTCCTGATCACCCTGCCGTACGCCACCTTGGTGACCGTCCTGACGACCGCGCTCCTCGGCGACTGGCCCCGCCTGCCGGAGGTGCTCGGCCTCTCCCTCGCCCTGCTCGGCGCCATGCTGGCCACCGGCGCGTGGGCCTCGGCCCGCTTCCCCTACTCCATCCCCCAGGAGGGCCACAAGAACGTCGCCCCCGGCCAGGCCGGCCTCGCCTGGATCTCCATCTTCGGCGGAATGGTCGCCGCCGCCCTGCTCTGCTCCCCCGTCATCACCCTGCTGATCTGCCTGAAGGTGAGCAGCGACGGCGACGCCTGGACCTGGATCCTCCTGCCGACAGGCGCCGCCTACGGCACCACCATCACCTGGCTGGGCCTCCACCTGGCCGCCCCCCGCCTCACCACCCGCCTCCCCGAGATCCTGACAGCAGTGAGCAAGGGCTGACGACTCCGAGTGGGGGCTGATGAATTTACGCGAAGACCGACGGCGCCAATCCATCACGAGCCACTGCCACATACCTAGGGGCGCGGGGAACTGCGCGACAAACCACAACACACCCGCACCCGCCCGCGCACCGCAAACCCCGCACCCCAATAGGCGCCTCAATCCCCGAGCACACCTAGAAGAAACGGCTCCACAGCCAACCGCCAAGCCACCGGCCGGTCAAAGTGGACAAGGTGCCCCGCCTCCACCTCCGCATACTCCCCCCGCGGCAGCACCCGCACCATCTCCTGCGCCTCCGCCCTCCCCAACTCCCCGTCCAGCCCCCGCACGACCAGCGCCGGACACCGCACCTGCGCCAACTCCTCCCAGTGCGCGTCGTACACCCAGCTCTCCCGCGTCCGCAGCATCTGCTCCGGCTCGAACACGGGCCGCCACCCGTCCGCGGCCTCGTGCATGACCTCGGCGTAGAACTCCCCCCGGGAGGGATGGGGCCGCTCCACCCACGGATCGTCCTCGCCGAACCACTTGCGGACGTCCGCGAGCGTGGCGAAGGGGACGGGCCAGGAGCGGAACCACTCGGCCCACTCGCGCTGCGAGGTCGCGCCGAGCGCGGAGGCCCGCATGTCGGAGATGACCAGACCGCGGACGAGATCCGGCCGCTTCGCGGCGAGCTGCCAGGCGGTCAGGGCACCCATGGCGTGGCCGACGAGGACGACCGGCCCGAGACCGAGCTGCTCGACGGCGGCCTCGGCGTCCTCGACGTACGCCTCGCGGGTGTACGCGGCCCCTGGATCCTTCTCGCTCTGGCCGTGGCCGCGCTGGTCGAGCGCGACGGCGCGGTGCCGCTCGGCGAGCCAGCGGGCGGTGGACGCCCAGTGCGAGGCACGGCCCATCAGACCGTGGAGTAACAGCACACCCGGAGAGCCGGGCTCCGGATCCGTCTTGGGCGGGTCCGCCGTCTTGGGCGGGTCCGCGAACTCCCACGCGGCCAGGCGCACCCTGCCCGCTCCCGTCACGTCGATACGCCGTGCCATCGGCCTGGTACCCCCCAGCTCCGCCTGCCTCGCACCGGTGTACTGCGGTTGTACTGCGGTTCCCTACGCTTCTCGCGTGACAGAATATCGAATACCCATTCGAAAAGCCTGCCTTCGCGGACAACACCCCTCGTTCGAGTGACACCCCTCGGGGAATGATCGGCGCCGCCGAGGGGATCTTTTTTGCGGGAGGCGGACCACTCGGGGAAAAGCGGTCCGCAGGGGACGACCCTGGGAGCTCGGGGCTCCGGGTCGTACAGGGGAGGACAGGCCCCGGCGCCGCGAGGCGCCGGGGCCCTCACCCGTTCAGCGCTTGGCGACGAACACGTGCGAGGCGACGTCCGCCTCCAGCTCGGCCGCCTCGCCGCCGCTGCCCACCAGCACCCCGCCCGGCGACTCCGTCACGCTCACCACGGAACCGGGCTGCACGCCCGCGCGCCGCAGCGTGTACATCAGCTGCGCGTCCGTCTGGATCGGCTCACCGATACGGCGGACGACGACCGTCTTGCCGTCCGCACCCGCCTCCAGGTCGGCCAGCGAGACCATGCCCTCGTCCAGGAACGGGTCCGCCCCGTCCTTCTCGCCCAGCTCCTCCAGGCCCGGGATCGGGTTGCCGTACGGCGACTCGGTCGGGTGCCGCAGCAGCTCCAGGACCCTGCGCTCGACGGCCTCGCTCATCACGTGCTCCCAGCGGCACGCCTCCGCGTGGACCTGCTCCCACTCCAGGCCGATCACGTCGACCAGCAGACACTCCGCGAGACGGTGCTTGCGCATCACCCGCGTGGCCAGCCGGCGGCCCTCGTCGGTCAGCTCCAGGTGTCGGTCGCTCGCGACGGACACCAGGCCGTCACGCTCCATGCGCGCCACCGTCTGGCTCACGGTGGGCCCACTCTGGTCCAGCCGCTCCGCGATCCGGGCGCGCATGGGGACGACGCCTTCCTCTTCGAGTTCGAGGATGGTGCGGAGATACATCTCCGTGGTGTCGATCAGTCCGGACATACGTGCCCCTCGATTACCTCTGCCGGCAGCTCCGGCGCGTGCGCTGGCCCTGGTGTCAATTCTGCCGGATCCCACTGACAAGCGGGGGCCTCCGGCGCAACGGCGTGCAGGGTACCTCCGTAGGGGGTGCGCATCGTTGCCGGGTGCGGGTCCTTGATGGGCTGGTCGCGCAGTTCCCCGCGCCCCTGGGGAACCACGGCGCGGCCGGCTGAAACGTGTCCCTACTCAGCCGCGGGCAATCATGCCGCCGGGGCGACACGGACGGGCGCAGCGGCACCTCGCCAGCGCGAGCGAGCGAGAACCGCCCGCACACCCCCCCTCGGCCGTATTGACACCGCACTGGTTTAGACCGCACCGTGATCCGCGACACCGACGCCGCGAAGGGGCACCGCATGAGCGACGGCACGCCTGCCGACCTGTTCTTCGACGCCGCGATCAACCTGCTGCGGCGGGTCCGCGAGGAGGAGGCGGAGGCGATCGGCGCGGCCGGCACCCTGCTCGCCGACACCGTCGCGGCCAAGGGCCGGCTGTTCGCCTTCGGCGCCGGGCACTCCTCGCTGGCCGCCCAGGACGTCGTGTACCGGGCGGGCGGACTGGCGCTGATGAACCTGCTCGCCGTTCCCGGGGTGGTCGGCGTCGACGTCACCCCGGCGACCCTCGGCTCCGCCCTCGAACGCGTGGACGGACTCGCGAGCGCCGTCCTGGACACCTCGCCCCTGCGCGCCGGCGACGCCCTGGTGATCATCTCCCTGTCCGGCCGCAACGCCCTGCCCGTGGAGATGGCCCTCGGCGCACGCGCGCGCGGGGTGAAGGTCATCGGCGTGACCTCGGTGGCGTACGCCTCGCAGACGTCGTCACGGCACACCTCGGGCACCTTCCTGAAGGACCACTGCGACATCGTCCTGGACTCGAAGATCGCGGTCGGCGACGCCGAACTCACCCTCGACACCATCCCGGCGCCCTTCGCCCCCGCCTCCACGGTGGTCACCTCCGCCCTGATGCAGGCCGTCCTCGCCACGACGGCCGCCACACTCGCCGCCCGCGGCATCGAGCCCCCGCTGCTGCGCTCCGGCAACGTCGACGGCGGCCACGACTGGAACGCGCGGATCCTGGACGAGTACGGCGACCGGATCTTCTACCAGCGCTGACGCCCGCCCCCTCGGGCCCCTTCAGCTCCCTGGGCGTTCTCGCACCGCGTCCCCGAGGTCGAGGGCCGCCGCGATCCGCGCGGCCACGTCCTCGGCGTAGGCCGCGTCGGACCGCTCGAAACGACTGCGTCCTGACCCGCGCAGGAAGGTGACCACACCGAGCGTCCGGCCCCGGCTGCGCAGCACCGCGCACAGGGCGTGCACGGCGTCCTCGGGCCACTGCCGGGCCCGCGCCCACTCTCGCGCCCACTCCCGCGCCCGCTCGGCCGGCACCGGGCCCGCGTCGGCGCGCACGGTGCCCGTCCGCTCCACGCACTGCAACGCCGGGTGGCCGGGTTCGTAGCGCAGGGGCAGACCGGCCGCACCGGTGAGGAGGCTGGGGCCGGGCGCGGCGGCCGGTGTCGCGGCGCGCCGCACCAGCCGCACCGGAGTCGTGTCGTCGTCGTCCCCCGCGCGCGGGGCACCGGCGAGGCGGTCGAGCAGCACATGGTCGGCGAAACCGGCGAGGGCGAAGTCGAGGTGGACGGTGGCCGCCTCCGCCGGGTCCTCGCACTCGGCGGCGGCGCGGGCGGCGCGGTGCAGCTGGTTCGTGCGGAAGCGCAGCAAGGACGCCTCCTGCTCGCCGTGCTTGGTCTCGGTGACGTCCTGGAAGAGCCAGCCCACACCGAGCGGCACCGGCTCCTCGGTCAGCGGCGAGGCCAGCCGCAGGAACCCGCTGCGCCAGCAGCGCCGCTGCTCGCCCTCGGGCGTGCGCAGCGACACCCACATCTCGGCGGGCGCGGGCGGCGCGCCCTCGGCCAGCACATGGGTGAGCGCGCTCTCCAGATCCTCCACGCCCTGCGCGAGCAGCTCACCGAGCGGCCGTCCCAGCGCGGACGTACGGCCGATGCCCAGGGCGCGCGCCGCGTGCGCGTTGACGACGGCGGGCCGCAGATCGGCGTCCACGAGGACGACACCCCAGGACGCGTCCTCGAACAGCGCCTCGCTCAGCGCGATCGAACGCTCCAGGTCGATCTGCGCGTGCACCTCGCTGAAGGCGCAGTACAGACCGGCGGGCTTGCCGTCCGGACCGCGCACGGCGGCGGACTGGGTCCGCACCAGGACGCGTCCGCCGTCCTTGGTGAGCAGGGCGAACTCGTGCACCTGACGGCCGGGCGCGTGCATGGCCGCCATCAGCCGGGACTGCACCTCCTCGGCGTCGGCGCTGCGCACCGCCCACCCGGCGAGCCCGTGCCGCCCGACCGCCTCGGCCGCGCTCCAGCCCAGGATGCGTTCCGCCTCGCGGTTCCAGTGCGTGACGACACCGTCGGCGTCGAAGGCGCACAGGGCCGCGTCCATGCCGTCCAGCAGCGCGGCGAGCAGGTCGGACCCGCCGGACTCCTCCGGGCCACCGGAACCCTCAGGATCCCGCGGCCCGTCCGGCTCGTCCGGTCCCAGCTCGTCGGTGGTCCCACTCCGCCGCGAAGCACTCACCTGGACCCCCTGCAGGCTGCGTCGGCGCACGTACGGCGCTCATTTCGCTCACTGGCCTTCATTCAACTGGAACGTGACACAGCCCACATCATGTTCCCGCAATATTGAAGGAATCATTCTCGGTCACTTCGGGAAGCGGGCTCAACCGCAGGTCCGCCCACTCGTCGCTCTCCCCGTCCAGCACATACCGCTCGACCTCGACGAACCCCCTCCGCCCGGCGAACCGCAGCCCGTCCTCGTTCACCGCCAGCACACACGTCTCGACCGCCTTCGCCCCCAGCACGCGCGCGTGGGCGATCCCGTTCTCGTACAGCGCCGCACCGAACCCCCGTCCCCGGTACGCGGGCAGCACCCGCGCGATGACGGTCACGCCCCCGCCCTCCCCCTCCGGCGGCCGCACCGTGGAGCACCCGACCAGCTCGTCCCCGAGATACGCGTTCTCCAGCCGGAACCGCCCCACCCTCTCCCGCGCCCCCTCCACGGACATGGCCGCCGCCGGCACGACCACGTTGTGCACGTACCGCCACTGCTCGAGCATGGCATCGCCGTCCACCAGCTCGATCCGAAGATCAGTCATGGGCGGCAACGTAGGGAAACGGGCGGCGGGGCGTCCACCGTTTCCAAGACCGTTCCAGGTCGGCCGCCGCGCCTCGAAAAAAGCGGTTGAACCGTTCCCCGGGGCTTCCTAGGGTGTGGGTTACACAAGAAGGGAGGTGGTTCGGCAGATGTATGAATACCGGACGCGTGAGGTGGCTGCGGGCTAGCGGCTCGTCACCACACCGAGTGCGGTGCCGGACCGGCACGTGACAGATGCGTGCAGCCGGCCCAATCCCAAGCAGTCACCCGACCCGTGAGCTCGCCGGTACGTCCGGCCGGCCCTGACCGTCGTAAGGCGGAGGACCCGAGCTCGCGGGTCGTCTGCGTTTACGGCACTGTGGTCAGGGGCTGAGGCGTTCGACCGTCCAGGTGCCGTCCGGTCGGGCGGTGTAGCGGAGGCGGTCGTGGAGGCGGTTCTCGCGGCCCTGCCAGAACTCGATGGTCTCGGGGGCGATGCGGTAGCCGCCCCAGTGCGGCGGGACGGGGATGTCCTCGTCCTCGGGGTAGCGGGCGGCGAGGCCGGCGTAGGTGGACTCGAGTTCGTCGCGGGAGCCGATCACCGAGGACTGGGCGCTGGCCCAGGCGCCCAGGCGGGAGCCGTGCGGGCGGGTGCGGAAGTAGGCGGCGGTCTCGTCGCGGCCGGTGCGGCGGGCGATGCCGGTGACGACGACCTGGCGGGCGATGGGGTGCCAGGGGAAGAGCAGGGAGACGTACGGGTTCTCCGCCAGTTCACGGGCCTTGCGGGAGTCGTAGTTGGTGTAGAAGACGAAGCCTTCGGTGTCGTACTGCTTCATGAGGACCGTGCGGGAGCTGGGGCGGCCGTGGGCGTCCGCGGTGGAGACGACCATGGCGTTGGGCTCGTAGATCGTGCCGTGCAGGGCGGCCCGCGCGGCGTCCTCGAACCAGCGGGCGAACTGGTCCATGGGGTGCGTGGCGAGGTTCTGCTCTTCGAGTCCCTGGGCCCGGTACTGCTTGCGCATGGCCGCGGGATCGGCGGCGGGGTCGAGGACGGGTTCGCTGTCGGTCGTCACGCGGTCATCCTGCCGTATCGAACGGGAGTGGCACTCAGTGTCGCGTGGTCTCCCCAACGGTGGCACTCGGGGTTATCGTGCAGATCCCCCCGCGGTTTGGGTGACCACCGGAGGATCGGGGCATCACCGGTGTGACCGCCGCCGAATCATGAGGAGCCGCCTGATGTCCGATTTCGTACCCGGGCTCGAGGGAGTGATCGCGTTCGAGACGGAGATCGCCGAACCGGACAAGGAGGGCGGCGCCCTGCGGTACCGGGGCGTCGACATCGAGGACCTGGTCGGTCACGTCTCGTTCGGGAACGTGTGGGGGCTGCTGGTCGACGGCGCCTTCAATCCCGGTCTGCCGCCGGCCGAGCCGTTCCCGATCCCCGTCCACTCGGGTGACATCCGTGTCGACGTGCAGTCGGCGCTCGCGATGCTGGCCCCCGTGTGGGGACTGCGCCCGCTGCTCGACATCGACGAGGCGCGGGCCCGTGAGGATCTCGCCCGCGCGGCCGTCATGGCGCTGTCGTACGTCGCCCAGTCCGCGCGCGGGCAGGGGCTGCCGATGGTGCCGCAGCGGGAGATCGACAAGGCGCAGTCGGTCGTCGAGCGGTTCATGATCCGGTGGCGGGGTGAGCCGGACCCGAAGCATGTCGCCGCTGTGGACGCCTACTGGACGTCGGCGGCCGAGCACGGGATGAACGCGTCGACGTTCACCGCGCGGGTGATCGCCTCCACGGGCGCGGATGTCGCCGCCGCGCTGTCGGGGGCCGTGGGCGCCATGTCGGGGCCGCTGCACGGTGGTGCGCCCTCCCGGGTGCTCGGGATGATCGAGGAGATCGAGCGGACCGGGGACGCGGAGGCGTACGTCAAGAAGGCTCTGGACCGCGGTGAGCGGCTGATGGGCTTCGGGCACCGGGTGTACCGGGCCGAGGACCCCCGCGCGCGCGTGCTGCGCCGTACCGCCCGTGAGCTGGGCGCTCCGCGCTTCGAGATCGCGGAGGCGCTGGAGAAGGCGGCGCTGGAGGAGTTGCACAGCCGGCGGCCGGATCGGGTGCTGGCGACCAACGTCGAGTTCTGGGCCGCCATCATGCTGGACTTCGCGGAGGTGCCGGCGCACATGTTCACGTCGATGTTCACGTGTGCGCGGACCGCGGGGTGGTCGGCGCACATTCTGGAGCAGAAGCGGACGGGACGGCTTGTGCGGCCTTCCGCTCGGTATGTGGGGCCCGGTCCGCGTGATCCGCAGGATGTGGTGGGGTTCGGGGACATCGCCCACTGAGGGATCATCTCCCGCTGAGCGGACATCTCCCGCTGAAGGAGTTGGCTCGGGGGCGCGGGCGACTGCGGGGCCGTTGTGGCTTGTCGCGCAGTTCCCCGCGCCCCTGGAAAACCGCGGCCCTTCGGGCCCGCTTTTTCATGCAGGGGTCAGCAGGCTCGCGTGATGGCGTTCCGCCACCAGGGGGTGGGCCCTGAGCTTGCCCTTCAGTTCGTTGTAGCCGTATTCGGCGAACAGGGGGTTGGAGGGGTCCGTCGTGATGCCGGGGGCCTGCGTCGCGTGCGGGAAGGGGAGCGGGGAGATCCTGGCGTCCAGGCGGGGGTTGTAGAAGAACGGGACGGAGAAGCGTTCCGTCGCTCCGGGCGGGCTGACCACGCGGTGGTTGGTGGCGAGGAGGTAGCCGTTGGTGGCGACTTCCAGCAGTTCGCCGAGGTTGACGACGAAGGCTCCGTCCAGTGGGGGCACGTCGTGGAAGCGGCCGTCCTCGCGGTGGACCTGGAGGCCGCCGACAGTGTCCTGGAGGAGCAGGGTCAGGAAGCCGTAGTCCTTGTGGGCGCCGACGCCCTGGTCGGTGCCGTCGCCCGCGCTGCCGGGGTAGCGGACCAGCTTGAGGTGCGGGTGGGCGTGGGCGCCGAAGATCGGGTCGTAGAAGCCGGCGGGGGCGCCGATGGCCGTCAGGAGTTCACGCAGGAGGCGCTCGGCGACGCCGCTGAGCCTGTCGATCCAGGCGAGGGCGGCGGTGCGCAGCTCGGGGAGGGCGGCGGGCCACTGATTGGGGCCCTCCAGCCACCAGTACGGCGGCTCGTGCGGGCCGGGGACGCGGGCGGGGCGTTCGGCGCCTATGTCGAGCTGGTCGCGCCAGTCGCGGGCGCCGGCGGTGCGTTCGTCGCCGGTGCGCGTGTAGCCGCGGAAGTGCGGGGAGTTGACGTTGTCGAGGGCCAGCCGGTCGGCCTCGGGCAGCCGGAAGAAGGCGTGCATGGCCGTGAGCAGGGCGTCGGTCTCGGCCCGGGTCACGCCGTGTCCGACGAGTTGGAAGAAGCCGACGTCGTGGGCGGCGCTGTGCAGTTGGGCGTGGAGCAACGCCCGTGCCTGGGGGCCGCGGTCGACGGCGGACAGGTCGATGATCGGGAGCTGGGCGTACGACGGGGTCGTCGTGGTGTGCGTGGTGTGCGTCGTCATGGATGCGTCCACAGGGTGTGTGGGCCACGGGCGGGCCGCCGGGGGTGGGGGCGGCGCCCGGAATGCCGCGGAAAGGTGGGAAAAAAGAGGCTGCTGTGAGCCGAAGTGAAGGGGGTGCCTCAGGCCCGGGAAGCGGGCTGGGCTGGTTCAGGCCCGCGAAGGGGGCTGGCTTCAGGCTGAGCGGCGACAGCCCATGCTCGTGACGCGCACGTAGTCCACGTGGCGGCGGCGAACGAGCAGCAGAAGCATGGGCACAGGGTACTGCGGGACGCCGCGTACGGATGTGGCCCCGCTCACACAGCAGGTGCCGCTCACATAGCGGGTGCCGCTCACATAGCGGGTGCCACTCACACAGCAGGTGCCGCCTACACAGCAGGTGCAGCTCACACGGCAGGTGCCGCTCACATAGCGGGTGCCACTCACACAGCAGGTGCCGCTCACATAGCGGGTGCCGCTCACATAGCGGGTGACGCTCAGGCCAGCGCCGCGTCCAGCAGGGCGGCCCACTGGGTGACGACGCGCGCGCGGCGGGCGGTGTCGTCGGTGAGGAGGTTGGCGAGGCCGAGGCCGCGGGCCATGTCGAGGAAGCCCTGGACGGTCTCGCGGACGCCGGGCCGGGACTCGTCGGCGCCGAGGAGGTCGACGGCGATGCGGTGGGTCTCGCGGCCGACGCGGGCTTCCAACTCGGTGACCCGGCCGCGCAGCTGGTCCTCGTTGGAGGCGGCGACCCACAGCTGGAGGGCGGCCCGGAAGAGCGGGCCGGTGTAGAGGTCGACGAGGGCGGCGACGACGGCGCGGCGGTCGGCGGCGCCGTCCGGGAACAGCTCCCGCAGCGCGCTGGAGCGCTGTTCGGCGACGTACTCGACGGCGGCGGTGAAGAGGTCCTCGCGGGTGGGGAAGTGGTGCTGGGCCGCGCCCCGGGAGACGCCGGCGCGCTCGGCGACGACGGCGACCGTGGAGCCCGCCCAGCCGCGTTCGGCGAGGCAGGCCACGGCGGCTTCCAGGAGCCGCTGCCGGGTGGCCCGGCTGCGGTCCTGCTTGGGGACGCGATCGGGGACCCGGTCGCGGTCCGCCGTCGTCCTCACACCACCCATGCCGCATCCCGTCTTTCCAGGAAGGCCGTCATCCCCTCCCGGGCCTGGGCGGAGGAGAACAGCCGGGCCGAGAGTGCGGTCAGCTGGGCCGCGTCCCGGTCGAACGTCTCCAGCACCTTAGCCGTGAGCAGTCGTTTCGTCTCGGTCAGGGCCTCGGGGGAGGAGCGGCGCAGGCCGTCGAGGACGGGGGCGAGGGTCTCGTCCACGTCGTCGCCGGTGGCGGTGAGCAGGCCCAGGCGTACGGCCTCGGCGGCCTCGAAGCGTTCGCCGGTGAGGTAGTAGCGGGCGAGCGCGCGGGGGTCGGTGCGCGGGAGGACCGTCAGGGAGATGATCGCGGGGGCGGCGCCGATGCGGACCTCGGTGAAGGCGAAGGTGGCCGCGGCGGAGGCGGCGGCGAGGTCGCAGGCGGCGAGAAGGCCGAGGCCGCCGGCCCGGACGTGTCCGGTGACCCGGGCGACGACGGGCTTGGGAAGCTCGACGATCTGCCGCAGTACGCCCACGAGGGCGCCGGGGTCGGGCGGGTCGCGCAGGTCGGCGCCGGCGCAGAAGGTGGTGCCGGTGTGGGTGAGGACGACGGCCCGCGTCCGCGGGTCCTTCGCGCAGTCGGTGAGGGCCTCGGCAAGGTCCGCGACGAGGGCCGCGGAGAGTGCGTTGCGGGTGCCGACGGCGTCCAGGCTGAGGGTTTCGACGCCACGCGTGCGCGTGCGTCCGATCAGTGCGCTCACGGGTGCTCCCTGAGTTCGCGGCGCGGGATCTTCCCGGAGGCCGCGCGCGGGACGGCTTCGTGGATGGGGAGTCCTACGGGCGGAACGTCTGCGTACGCGCTGCGGAACACGGTTCCTCCAAGCGGCTGCCGATGGTGTCCTGTTGCCGGTGGCGTGTCCTGGTAGGACGGTGGCGGGTCCTAGACGAGTCATTCCGATGTGATCAGTGGTCGTAGGCGATCAGGGACCGCATGACCGGCTGCCCAGTCTTGTGGTTGTGCCAGATCGCCGCGG
>NZ_JBICZA010000055.1:0-35375 GCF_043201585.1 Streptomyces sp. NPDC048297 | reverse complement strand
GTGGGGCTCTCTCGCCCTCCCATAATTGGGGGCGGCCCCGCCGCGCCCCCCCCCCCCCCCCCCCCCCCGGGGCCCCGGGGCCCCCCCCCCGGGGGGGGGGGGGGGCCACCCCCCCCCCCCCCCGACGGGGGAGAGGGGGAGGTCCGGCAACGCCTCGTCAGCGGAGGCTGATGTGCGGCTCGAAGGCGTCCAGGAGCAGGTCCCGCATACGCAGGGTCGACATGTCGCCCGTGCCGGACAGCACCTGGATCGCCAGGCCGTCGACCATGCCGGTGAAGCGGCCGGTCAGTGCCTCGGCGTCGGCGTCCGCGGCCAGCCCCTCACGCTGGCAGGCGCGCACCAGGTCGAGCACGATCTGCCGCCACCGGGCGTACACGGCGCTCTGGCCGGGGCGGAGCGTCGGGTCGAGGATGGCCTCGTTCCACGACTGCACCCACACCGACCACTCCTCGATGTCCTCCTCGCAGGCCGGCAACTGCACCTCGATCAGCCGGCGCAGCTTCTCGACCGTGCTGCCGGCCGTGCGGAACTCGGCCTCCAGGCGCGTGTGGAAGCGCTCGGCGTAGTACAGCAGCGCGGCCCGCAGCGCGTCGTCCTTCGTCGGGAAGTGGTAGTGCACGGTGCCGGTACTGGTGCCGCACGCGCGGGCGATGTCGCTGACCCGCACCTTGTGGAAGCCGCGCCGGGCGATCAGCCGGGCGGTCGCCGCGAGGATCTGCGTGCGCCGGACCTCGGGATCCAGCATGTCGGCGCGTCGGCGCGGGTGTTCCCCGTCGGCCGTGGTGCGCGGGGCCGGCGGGCGCCCCTCGCCCGTTCGCAGGTAGCGCTGGGACACCCTGCCGACCTGGGCGATCGCGGCGACCTCGTGGTCCTTCAGTCGGCGGCTGCCGCGCAGTGCCTTGGACAGCGCGGTGGGATCCATGCCGATGCGGTCGGCGAACTCGCGCTGGCTGATCGGTGCCGACAGCACGACCAGCCGTGCGCGGTCCGCCAGGGTCGCGGCCTCGGTCCCGGCATCCTCCGCCGGGCCTGGGGTCGAGGTCATGCTGCGTGGTCCGTTCAGTCATCCGCCTGGAGGGAGCCGTCGACGTCGTCCTGGAGGGCGGCGTCGTCCTGGAAGGAGCTGATGACGTCGTCGGCGGCGCGGTAGCCCGACGATATCGCGCCGTCGATGTAGCCGTTCCACGCCGAGGCCGTCTCCGACCCCGCCCAGTGCAGGAGTCCGGTGGGCTCGCGCCAGCCGCGCCGGCCGTAACCGGTCCAGCCGCCGGGCGTCACGTACGCCTCGTAACCGCCGCGGGCGAAGTCGTCCCGGGACCAGATCTTCTCGGTGTAGTCGAGGGCGTGTGCCGCCCGGTCTCCCACCACCTGGCCGAAGCTCGCCAGGACCGCGTCGCGGCGCTGTTCCGGTTCGAGTCCGGCCCACCGGGTGAGCCGGTCGCCGTACACGAACCCGACGAGGACGCCGGGTGTGCCGTCGGCGGGGGAGTTGTCGAACACGACGCCGACCGGTCCGTCGTCGTAGAGCGTGGCGATGCCGGACAGCCCGGACGCGCGCCAGAACGGGGTGTCGTAGACGGCGTGGACCTTGGCGACGCGGCCCATCGGACTGTGCGCGAGCCAGCCGTCCCGGCTGTCCGGGAGGCCGGGGGTGAACCGGACGGCGCGGACGGCGTGCGGCGGCAGGGCCACGATCGCCCTGCGGGCCTCGAACACGGTCGAGGCCGTGTGCACGCGGACGGTGCCGGCGCCGTGCTCGATCGAGGTCACCGGTTCGCTCAGGCGCAGGCGGTCACCGAGGAGGTCGGCGACGGCCCGCGCGGGACCGCCGGCCCCGCCCGAGAACCGGCTGTCCTGCGCACAGCCCCCCGTCTCCATCAGCTGCTCGTAGCCCCCGGCGGCGGCGATGTAGAACAGCACGTGGAACAGCGAGATCTCGTACGGTTCCGCGCACCACAGCCCCTGGACGCCGAGCGCGAGCCGGCGCCGCGCGTCCGGGTCCGCGGTCTGTGCCCGGAAGAAGGAGTCCGCCGTCTGGGCGTCGAACTCCTCGAAGCGTGGCGTGCGCCAGGGCGCGGCGGTGTCCACGGTGCGGGCGAGGCCGTCCAGGATGCCGGTGACGCGGGTGTACTCGGCGATGCCCGGCCCGTCGTCGGGCGCCGCTCCGAGGTAGGGGACCGTGGTGCCGTCGTGCCACACCTCGATGTGCTCGCCCGCCTCCCACGTGGGAAACGTCGTACAGCCGAACCGCTCGGCCAGCGCGATCAGTTGCTTCTGCGTCGGGCCGACCCACTGCCCGCCGTGATCCACGGTCAGGCCGCCGGGCCGGGTCTCGGTGAGCACGCGTCCGCCCACCCTCTCGGCGGCCTCGACGACCGCGCAGTCGACGCCGGCGTCGTTCAGCCGCAGCGCCGCGGCGAGTCCCGCGTACCCGGCTCCCACGACGACGACTTCGGATTCGATCAGGGCCATTGCGCTCTCCTCCCACATGGCGGCAGAGCATGGCGCAAGACTGACGCATTGGTCAATGCTTGCGATTCATGCTGTCCGCGGCATTGACACCCGCGACCGCTTCAGCATGATTGACCCGGGAATCAATGTTGCGATTCCGATGCGCCCCGGTGCGCTCCCGCATGCGGGGACGCGCGCCGATGACCGCCCTTCACGGGCTCTGCTGATGCGAAAGGCGCGGCGCCGGCCGACGGCCTTTCACCGCTACGAGACCCTGGATAGGGGGTCGATGTTGGCAACCACCGCACCACCCACATCGGACCGGTCGGGCACCAAGAGCCTGCGGACCGGCGCACTCGGCATGACCACCAGCCTCATCCTGTCGGTGGCGTCGGCCGCGCCCGCCTACAGCCTCGCCGCGACACTGGCGTTCATCGTGGCCTACGTCGGCTTCCAGGCGCCGGTGATCGTCCTGCTGGCCTTCGTCCCGATCCTGTTCGTCTCCTTCGGCTACGCCGCCCTCAACCGCCGGGACCCGGACTGCGGAACCATCTTCACCTGGGCCGGCCGCACCCTCGGACCGCGCGTCGGTTTCCTCGGCGGCTGGGCCATCATCGCCTCCTTCGTGCTGGTGATGGCGAGCCTGGCCCAGGTCGCGGGGCAGTACGTGTTCCTCCTCCTCGGTGCGGACGGCATAGGCTCCGACCCCGCCAGCCCCTGGGTCCTGCTGGTGGGGCTGGGCTGGATGGTGCTCATGACCGCCGTCTGCTACCGCGGCATCGAGGTCGCCGCAGCCGTCCAACGCGCCCTGCTCTTCCTGGAGTTCGGCATGCTGGCCGTCTTCTCGGTGGTCGCTCTGGTGCGTGTGTACACCGGACATGCCGGTGCGGGCGCGCGGCATCCGAGCCTGTCCTGGATGAACCCGTTCGAGATCTCCTCGCCCGGCGCGTTCGTCAACGGCCTGGTCCTGATGCTGTTCATCTACTGGGGCTGGGAGACGGCCATCACCGTCAACGAGGAGACCGCCGACCGCCACCGGACCCCCGGCCGGGCCGCCGTCGGCTCCACGATCGTGCTCCTGGCGCTCTACCTCGTCGCCACCGTGGCCACCCTGGCCTTCGCCGGCATCGGCACCACCGGGGTCGGACTCGGCAACCCCGACAACTCCGGCGATGTCTTCTCCGCGCTCGGCAAGGCCGTCTTCGGCACCAGCGCGCTCGGGACCGGCCTGTGGCATCTGCTCGTGCTCATGGTGCTGTCCTCGGCCGCCGCGTCCACCGAGACCACCGTGCTCACCCTCGGGCGCACCATGCTCGCCATGGGCCGCCAGGGAGCCCTGCCGAAGGTCTTCGCCCGGATCCACCCGCGCTACTCGATCCCCCAGGTCGGGACGCTCGCGACCGGGCTCGCCGGAGCGGTCGCCTACGTCGTCATGAACTTCCTCGGGCACGGGCAGATCATCGGCGACGCCGTGTCCTCGTGCGGCCTGATGATCGCCTTCTACTACGGCCTCACCGGTCTCACGTCCGCCTGGGCGTACCGCGGACAGTGGCGGCGCAGCGCCGGCGACCTGTGGCTGCGCGTCACGCTGCCCGCCGTGGGGGGCCTGGTCCTCGTCGCCGCGGGTCTGTGGAGCCTCGTCAACGACTGGGACCCGGCCAACAGCACCACCTCCTGGACGATTCCGTTCGCGCCGCACTGGCACATCGGCGGGGTCTTCCTCATCGGAGCGGGCACGCTCGCCGTGGGCTGTCTGCTGATGCTCGCCTGCGCGCGCGTGGCTCCGCGGTACTTCCGCGGCGGACCGGGCCCCGTCGATCCGGGCCCCGTCGATCCGGGCCCCGAGGATCCGGGTCGCGTCCACTAGGGCCCCGTCGATCCGGGTCGCGTCCACCAGGGCCCCGTCCGTCCGGGCGCCCACCCCGCAGCTTGCGACTGTCGCCACAACTGAACCGCAACTGAACCATCATTCAGTACCCAACCCATTGACACGGGCGTTCCCGGGTCCAAATACTGACTGGCAATTCAGTAGTAGGACGCAGGACGCCCCTTGTCGTATCTGGAGAGCCCATGTCAGAGCTGCCCACCGAGCTGGTCCCGCTGAGCCCGGAACAGCGGGACATCATCGATCTCACCCGTACCTTCGCGCAGGAGGAGATCCGGCCGAGGGCCCGCGCCGTCGACGAGGCCGACACCGAGACCCCCTGGGACCTGTGGCGCAAGGCCGCCAAGGTCGGCATCACCGGCTTCATGCTGCCGGCCGAGTACGGGGGCGGCGGCTTCACCGACGTCTTCACCCAGTGCCTCGTCCAGGAGGAGTTGTGCGTCGGTGACCTCGGCATCGGAAACCTGCTGTGCTCCAACGGCTTCTTCGCCGACCCGCTGATGGAACTCGGCACCGAGGAGCAGAGGCGCACCTGGCTCACCCCGCTCGCCGGCCCCGACACCCCGATGACGTCGCTGGCCACCACCGAGCCCGGCGCCGGTTCCGACGCCGCCTCCATCACCACCACCGCCACCCGCACCACCGGCGGTTACCGCCTGAACGGCCAGAAGGCCTGGATCTCCAACGCCGGAGAGGCCGAGAGCTACGTCGTCTTCGCGAAGACCGATCCCACCGAACGCTCCCGCGGCGTCACGGCCTTCCTGCTCCGCAAGGGCACGGAAGCGATGGAATTCGGCGCGCCCATGCGGAAGATGGGCCAGCGCGCCATCGTCTGCCGCGAGATCTTCCTCAACGACGTCTTCGTCCCCGAGGCCGACCGGCTGGGCGACGAGGGCCGCGGGTTCCACGGCCTGATGCGCACCTTCGACATCTCCCGCACGGTCCTGGGCGCCGCCGCCACGGGCGTCGCGCGGGCCGCGTACGAGTACGCCCGCGACTACGCGAAGAACCGCGTGCAGTTCGGCAAGCCGGTGATCGAGCACCAGGCCGTCGCCTTCCGGCTCGCGGACATGCGCACCCGCATCGAGCAGGCACGCCTGATGACCTGGCGCGCGGCCAAGCGGCTCGACGCGGGCCTGGACGCCACCACCGAGGCGGCGATGGCCAAGCTCACCGCGTCGGAGACCGCCGCGTACTGCACCTGGGCGGCCGTCCAGACGCTCGGCGGCTGGGGCTACTCGCGTGAGTACCCCGTCGAACAGTGGATGCGTGACGCCAAGTTGGAGGAGATCGAGGAAGGCACCTCCGACATCATGCGCCTGGTCATCTCCCGGAGCATGTGATGACGTCCGCCCTCTCGGCGCCGAAGACCCTCTCGGCACCGCAGACCCTCCCGGCACCGGAGACCGGGCCGTCCACGGTGTCCGGCAGCCCCTGTCCGACCGGCGGCGAGGCCCTGGTGCGGGCCCTCGCCGCGCACGGGGTGACCCGGGTGTTCGGCATTCCCGGCACCCACAATCTAGAGATCTACCGGCACCTGGGCGCCTACGGCATCGAGCAGCTCAACCCCCGCCACGAACAGGGCGCGGGCTACGCCGCCGACGCCTACGCCCGGGTCAGCGGGAACCCGGGGGTGGCGATCACGACCACCGGGCCGGCGCTGCTGAACATCGCGGCCGCCGTCGGCCAGGCGTACTCCGACAGCGTCCCCCTGCTCGTCGTCTCCCCGGGCATGCCGCTGCGCCACCCCCGGCAGTCGACCGGTCTGCTGCACGAGATGCGCAGCCAGACCGAGGCACTGCGCGGAGTCGCGGCCTTCAGCCACCGGGTCTCCTCGATCGAGGAGATCGGCGTGGCGGTCGCCCGCGCCTTCACCCTCTTCCGTACGGGGCGGCCCCGGCCCGTGCACATCGAGGTGCCGTTGGACCTGCTCACCGACAGCGGGCCGGCCGGCCCGGTGCGGACCGCACCGGCGGCCGGGACCGCGCAGGCCGACGCGGACGCCCTCGCGGCGGCGGCCGAGGCGCTGCGCTCGGCGGCCCGCCCGGCGATCGTCCTCGGCGGCGGCGCACGTGGCGCCGCCGAGGAATGCCTGCGGCTGGCCGAGGAGTTGGGCGCCCCCGTGGTGACCACGGCCAACGGCAAGGGGATCGTCGCGGAGACGCACCCGCTCTCGCTCGGTGTCTGCCTGCACACCCAGGTGGTGCGGCACTGGCTGGGGGAGCGGGACGCGGTGCTCGCGGTCGGCACGGAACTCGCCGAGTCCGACCTGTGGGACGCCCCGCCCCCGCTCGCCGGCACCCTCGTCCGGGCGGACATCGATCCCGCGCAGATGTACGCGGGGCTGCACGCGGACATCGCCCTGGTCGGGGACGCCCGTACGACGCTGGGCGCGCTGCTCGTCGCCGTCGGCGGAGGTGGCGCGGGTGGCGACGGCACCGGCACAGGTGCCGACACTGGTACCGGCACCGGTACTGACAACGCCGGTACCAGCACCGGCACGGACAACACCAGTACCGGTACCGCCCGGCCGGACACCACCGCCGTCCACCAGGCCGTCGCCGCACTCCGCGCCGAGCGCGACGAGGAGACGCGGGGCCTGGACGCCCACCTGCTCCCGTATCTCGCGGCGATCCGGTCGGCGCTCCCCGCCGATACGGTGATCACCTCGGACAGCGCCCAGTGCTGCTACTACGGCGCGATCCCGCACCTGCCCGTCGCCCCGGAAGGGCGCTATCTGCACCCCACGGGCTTCGGCACGCTCGGCTACGCCCTGCCCGCCGCCATCGGCGCCAAGACCGCCGATCCGGACCGGCCGGTCGTCGCCCTCAGCGGCGACGGCGGCCTGCAGTTCTCCGTACAGGAGCTGGCCACCGCCGTGCAGTTGCGACTCCCGCTGCCCGTCGTCGTCTTCGACAACGGCGGATACGGCGAGATCCGCGACGAGATGCTCGCCCGCGGCGACCGACCCACCGCGGTCGACCTGCCCTCGGTCGACCTGACCGCCCTCGCCCGCGCCTACGGCGGCCACGGCATGCGCGCCGACTCGCCCGACGCGCTCGCCGAGGCACTGCGCAAGGCCCTGGTCACCGCCGGCCCGACCCTCATCACCGTCCCCGAGGAGCCCTCCCGATGACCACGACTCCCACCGCCTCGCCGACGACCGCCGTCTCGCCGATGTCCGCCGGGTCCGCCGGGTCCGCCGGGTCCGCCGGGTCCGCGACGAGCGCACCGCAGGAGCCCCAGGTGGCCGCCGCCCCCCTGGTCTCGCTCACCTGGACCGACCAGGAGACCGGGCGCCAGGGATTCCTGGTGATCGACCGCCTGGTGCGCGGTGTCTCCAGCGGCGGCCTGCGCATGCGCGCCGGCTGCACGCTGGAGGAGGTCACCGGCCTGGCCCGGGGCATGACCATGAAGGAGGCGCTGCACTACAACCCGCAGGGCCGCTACATCCCGCTCGGCGGCGCCAAGGGCGGCATCGACTGCGACCCGCGCGACCCCGCCGCCTACGGCGTCCTCGTCCGCTACCTGAGCGCCGTACGCCCCTACATCGAGCAGTTCTGGACCACCGGCGAGGACCTGGGCCTCACCCAGGACCTGGTCGACCGGGCCGCCGCCGAAGCCGGCCTTGTCTCCTCCATCCAGGCCGTCTACCCCCTCCTCGACGACGAGGACGCCGCCCGGCGACGCCTCGCCGACGCGTTCGCCATCGACGTCGACGGCATCGGCCTGGACGAACTGGTCGGCGGCTGCGGCGTCGCCGAGTCGGTGCTCACCGCGCTGGACCGGGCCGGAGTCCCGCACGAGGGAACCCGTGTCGCCGTACAGGGCCTCGGCACCATGGGCGGCGCCACCGCGCGCTTCCTCGCCCGAGCCGGGCTGCGCGTCGTCGCGGTCGCCGACATCAAGGGCACCATCGCCAACCCGGACGGCCTGGACGTCGAGGCGCTCCTCGCCGCCCGTGACGGGCACGGCTGCGTCGATCGCGCCGCGCTGCGTGCCGAGGACCGGGAACTGCCGTCCGGCGCCTGGCTGACGGCCGACGCCGAGGTGCTGGTGCCGGCCGCCGTCTCCTACGCCGTGGACAGCGACAACCAGGCCGGGATCACCGCCCGTTGGATCGTCGAGGCCGCCAACATGCCCGTGCTGCCCGACGCGGAGGCCCTGCTCGCCGCGCGCGGCATCACCGTCCTGCCGGACGTCGCCGTCAACTCCGGTACCAACGCCTGGTGGTGGTGGACGCTGTTCGGCGACATCGGCGCCGACGCCGACGAGGCGTTCGCGTACACGCGGCGCTCGATGCGCGCCCTGGTCGACCAGATCCTGGCCCGCGCCGAGGCCGAGGGCACGACGCCCCGCGCCGCCGCGCACGCGCTGGCCGCCGACCGGGTGCCGGTCATCGCGGAGCGCTTCGGACGGCTGCGTTGACAGCCCCTGACGTCGAGCGGGCCGCCGGTCCGGGCTCGCTCGACCCCCTCTTCGATCCCCGCTCGGTCGCCGTCGTCGGCGCCTCCGACAACCCCGAGAAGTGGGGCTACTGGCTTGCCTCGGGCGCACTGACCGGCCGCCACCGCCGCGCCGTCCACCTGGTCAACCGGCGGGGCGGCGCCCTGGACGGGACGCCGTTCCTGCCGGACCTGGCCGCACTGCCGAGCGCGCCGGACCACGTGGTCGTGGCGGTGCCGGCCGCGCACGTGCGCACGGTCGTCGCCGACGGGCTCGCGGCCGGCGCACGCTGCTTCACCGTCATCACCTCGGGAGGCGCCGGCGCCGACGAGGAGCGCGCGCTTGCGTCGCTGGTCACCGGGCACGGCGCGCGCCTACTCGGACCCAACTGCATGGGCGTCGTCGACACCACGGCCGAACTGCGCCTGAGCTGGGGCGACTTCCAGGCCGGGCAGGTCGGACTGGTCTCGCAGAGCGGCAACCTCGCCCTGGAGATCGGCCGCCTGCTGGCCCGCGCAGGGCAAGGCTTCTCCCGCTTCGTGTCCCTCGGCAACCAGCGGGACATCGACGCCGCCGACGCCCTGGAAGCGCTGATCCACCACGAGCCGACGAAGGTCGTCGCCGCCTACGTGGAGGACTTCCGCGACGGCCGGCGCCTCGCACGCGCCCTCGCCGCCGCACACGCCGCGGGCAAGCCGGTGCTGCTGCTGACCCTGGGCCGCAGCGAGGCCTCCGGGCGGGCCGCCGCCTCCCACACGGGCGCCCTGGTCAGCGCCCGCGCCACGGTGGAAGCGGTCTGCCGGGACGCAGGCGCGCTGCTCCTGGACTCGGCCGGCGAGGTCGTCGACACCGCCCTGTGCCTGCTGGCGGGCGCCGGCACGCACCGGCGCGGGGCAGACGCCCGCCGCTCCCGGGTGGCCGTCGTCGGCGACAGCGGAGGCCAAGGCGCCCTGGCCGCCGACGCGTTCGCCGCCCGCGGCCTGGACGTACCGGCGCTGTCCGAGCCCACCCGCGCCGCCGTCGCCGCGCGTCTGCCGGCCGGTGCCGGCTGCGGCAACCCCGTGGACCTGGCCGGCGCGGGCGAGGCCGACCTGGACACCTACGCGCGCATCGCCCGGACCCTGCTGTGTTCCGGCGAGGCCGAGGCCGTCGTCCTGACCGGCTACTTCGGCGACTACGCCAGCGCCAACCCCGCGCAGGAACAGCACGAGTGCGCCGTCGCCGCGCGACTCGCCGACGCCGCCGGGGAGTCCGGTCGTACCCTCCTGGTGCACACCATGGCCCGGGACACGGCCGCCCTCACCATCCTGCGCGAGCGCGGCATCCCCGTCTACGAACGCATCGAGAACGCCGCGACGGCCCTCGCGGGCACCGTACGGGTCCGTACGACGACCCCCGTGCCCCCGGCTGACGGACAACCCCCGGCGGCCGAGCCCCCCGTCACCGACGGCGGCTACCGCACCGTCCGCGCGATGCTGCGCGGCTACGGACTGACCTTCCCCGACGCCGAGTTCGTCCGCGATGCCGACGACGCCGTCCGGGCCGCACGCCGCATCGGCCACCCGGTCGTCCTCAAGGCGATGGGCCTGGCCCACAAGACCGAGGCGGGCGGTGTGGCACTCGGGCTCCGTGACGAGCCCGCGCTCCGTGCGGCCTTCGCCGTGATGCACGCCGTGACCGGCGCCGCGGAGTACGCGGTCGAGGCGATGGCCACGCCGCCCGACGCGGTCGAACTCATCGCCGGTGTACGGCGGGACCCGGCCTTCGGACCCGTCCTCATGGCCGGCATCGGCGGCGTACGGGCCGAACTCCTCGGTGACGTCGTACTCGCCCTCGCCCCCGTCACCCCGGAACACGCGCGCGACCTGCTGCGGTCGCTGCGTCACGCGCCCCTGCTCGCGGGCTGGCGCGGCGCGCCGGCCGTCGACCTGGACGCGGCGGCGCACGCGCTGTGCGCGCTCGCCCGCGCCGCGGTCGACCACCCCGAACTCGCCGAACTCGAAGTCAACCCGCTGCTCGTCCACCCGGGCGGCGCCCTCGCCCTGGACGCGCACGCGGTCCTCGCCCCGGACGCGCACACGCTCCCCGCACCGACCGAAAGGCCCCGCACATGAGCCCCGACACCGCCCCCCACAGCACGCAACCGGCCCCCGCCGGCGCGGAGTTCGCCGACCGCACGTACATCGTCACCGGCGGCGGCAGCGGCATCGGCCGCGCGATCGCCCTGGCCCTCGCGGAGGCCGGAGCCAGGCCCGTCGTCGCCGGACGCACCCCCGAACGCCTCGACGAGACCGTCGCGCTGATCGAGAAGGCGGGCGGCAGCGCGCTCGCCGTCCCCACCGACGTCCGCGACCCGGGTGCCGTCGACGCGCTGGTCGCCGCCGCCGTCGAGCACTACGGACGCGTCGACGGCCTGGTCAACAACGCCGCGGGCAACTTCGTTTCGCCCGGCATCGACCTCAGCCCGAACGGCTGGCGTGCCGTCGTCGACATCGTCCTCAACGGCTCGTACTACTGCACCCGCGCCGTCGCCCGCCACCTGCGCGAGGCGGGCCGGGGCGGCTCCATCCTCTCCGTCATCGCGTCGTACGCCTGGCACGGGCACCCGGGCACCGTGCACTCCGCCGCCGCCAAGGCCGGGGTGCTGGCCATGACCCGCACCCTCGCGGTCGAACTGGCGCCGCTGGGCATCCGGTTGAACTGCGTCGCGCCGGGCCCGACCGAGACGGAAGGCGCCGGCGCGGCCCTGTGGGCGACCCCCGAGGCCCGCGCCGAAGTCCTCTCCTCCGTCCCGGCTGGCCGCTTCGCCGCGCCCTCCGAGATCGCGGACAGCGCCCTCTTCCTCCTGGGCGACCGCGCCTCCTACCTGACCGGCGAGTGCCTGACGCTCGACGGCGGCCAGTGGCTGGGCAAGCAGATCTATGGGCGGAGCACGGCGAACGTGTAGGCGTAGAGACGCGCGGACGCGGAGACGCAGAGGCGCGGAGACATGGAGGCGCAGAGGCGCACAGGCACTGACGCGCACCGGCGCTTAGGCGTGTGGAGCGGGACCGTCCGGGCCCCGGCGTCGGTCACCACGACCGGCGCCGGGCCTCGCCGTGTCTGTCTGTCACCGCCCGGGTGTGTCGGACCCCTGCCCCGGCGTGTCCGGCCACTGCTGGAGCCGCTTCAGGAGGCCGGCGAAGGCGCGTTCCGCGGGAGAGAGGAGGCGGTCGCGGCGGCGGACCAGGTGGATCGGGCGTGGCCGGGGTTCCGGGGCGACCGGCAGCGCCACCAGCGTGCCCGCGCGTACGTCCCCGGCGATCGCGTGCTCGGATATCAGCGCGACGCCCAGCCCGGCCGCCACGCACTGCTTGGCCGCCTCCGGACCCCACACGTCCGCCGTCTGAATGTCTGTCAGACCCCAGTCGGACAGGGCCCGTTCCTGGTGCACCCGGGTCTGCGAGCCCGGTTCGCGCAGCAGGAATCGTGAACCGGCGAGGGCGTCGGGCGCGACCTCGCCCGACTCCGCGAGCGGGTGCCCGGCGCCCGCGACCAGCACCAGCCGCTCGTCGAGGACCCGCTCACCGACCAGTTGCGCGGCCCCCGGAGTGCCGGCGACCACCGCGATCCCGATCTCCCCGCCCAGCAGTCGCTCCTGCACCGCCTCGTTGTTGCCGACGAAGATGTCGCAGTCGATGCCGGGATGGCGCTCCTGGAAGCGGGCCAGCAGTGACGGCAGCAGATAGGTGCCGACCGTCGTCGAACCGCCGACCAGCAGCCGCCCCGAACTCAGCCCGCTCACCTGCTGCACGGCCGTGACCGCCTCTTCGGCGAGCAGGAACACGCGCTTGCCGTACTCGGCCAGCACCTGCCCCTCCGCCGTCGGACGGATACGCGCCCCGGACCGGTCGATCAGCGTGACCCGCATCGACTGCTCAAGCCTGCGGACCTGGTTGGAGACGGAGGGCTGACTCATGTAGAGCTTCTGCGCCGCCGCGGAGAACCCCTGGTGCTCGACGACCTGCATGAAGATCCACAACCGGTGAAGGTTGAGTTCCACGTGTCCCCTCCGTGCTCGGCGCACGGCGAGCCTAACCCCGCGCGGACCTGCTGGGGAGGGGGCGGGGCCGCCCGCGGTGGGCTATGGCCGCTATAGCGACGCCGGTGGTTCTGTGCCCTCTCGCCCCGGTGCTACTCATGGACTGCGGAAGGGCGACGCCTTCACCGACACGGACCCCAGGGGTGGATTCGCACATGACACAGGAGAACCGCCGGCAGCCGGCCGAGGGGCAGATCGAGGTCAACGGACGCCGCTACGCGTGGCCGCAGCGCCCCGTGGTGGTGGTGTGCATCGACGGCAGCGAACCCGCCTACCACGAGCGGGCGATCGCCGACGGCCGGATGCCGTTCCTGGAGGAGATGCTCCGGCGCGGCAGCGACCTGCGTGCCGACTGCACGATGCCGTCCTTCACCAACCCCAACAACCTCTCCATCGCCACCGGAGTGCCGCCCGCCGTCCACGGCATCTGCGGCAACTACTTCTACGACGCCGGCGCGGGCACCGAGGTGATGATGAACGACCCCGCGCTGCTGCGGGTCCCGACGCTGTTCGCGGAGTTCTCCCGGGCCGGCGCCGACGTCGCGGTCATCACCGCGAAGGACAAGCTCCGCCGGCTGCTGGGCGAGGGCCTCGACGGCGGTGTCTGCTTCTCCGCGGAGAAGTCCGCACCGGCCGCCGAGGAGGACCAGCGGATCGCCAAGGTGCTGCAGCGGGTCGGCATGGACCAGCCGTCCGTCTACAGCGCCGAACTCAGCGAGATGGTCATGGCCGCCGGGACGGAACTGCTCGCGGGCGACCGTCCCGAGCTGATGTACCTCTCGCTGACCGACTACATCCAGCACAAGCACGCCCCCGGATCGCCGGTGGCCAACGACTTCTACGCCATGCTCGACCACTGGTTCGCGAGGATCGACGCGCTGGGCGCCGTGCTCGTGGTCACGGCCGACCACGGCATGAACGCGAAGAGCGATCAGGACGGTATAGCACGTGTGGTATATTTGCGGGACATTTTGGACAAAAGGCTGGGCGCCGACGCCGCGCGCGTGGTGCTGCCGATCACCGACCCGTACGCCGTGCATCACGGCGCCCTGGGTTCCTACGCCACCGTGCACCTGCCGGACGGCACCGACCTGCCCGCCGTGAGCGGCGCCCTGGCCGGCCTCGCGGGTGTGGCGGAGGTACTCACCCGGCAGGAGGCCTGCGAGCGTTTCGAACTGCCCGCCGACCGGATCGGCGACCTGGTGGTGATCGCCGAGCGCAACACCGTGCTCGGGACCACCCCGGCCCGGCACGACATCTCGGACTTCACCGAACCGCTGCGCTCACACGGCGGACTCACGGAGCAGCGGGTGCCGTTCCTGGTCAACAGGAAGGCCGGACCGCTCCCGGCCGGGCACCGGCTGCGGAACTTCGACAGCTTCTGGGTGGGCACCGCCGTGGCGGCCGACCGCGCACCGCTCACCTGACGCCACCGGTCAGCCGGCGGCGCCCCTCGCATGACGGCGCCGCTCGCATGATGGCACCGCTCGCACGACGGCCACCGCTCGCCTGAAGGCACGCCTCGCCTGACGGCACGGTCGTCGGACCGCACATCTGAACCGACGACCTTCACCTCTATGGATCTGCCAACCCCCCTCGCCTTCATCTCCTCCCCAGGACCCGGCCCCGGCACGCCCGCCGAGGGGCGCGCCGGGGCCGAGCCATGCCCGTACCAGCCCCATTCCCCTGAGGGACAGGACTCCGCCATGGCCGAACACACATCGCAACAGGCGCCGGACGGCTCCGAGAGAGCCGGCACCGCCACCCGGGAGGCGCCACCCGGGGCCACCGGTCGCCCCGGCGGCGCCCGCTCCCAGCGCTGGCGCTGGCAGATCTTCGCCGTCACCTGGATCGCCTACGCGGGCTTCTACTTCGTCCGCACGGCGTTCTCCGTCGCGAAGCTGGGCATCCTCGAAGACCCCGGCGTGAACAGGGTCCTCACCGAGCACGCCCTCGGCGTCATCGACGCCGTCTACCTCGCCGCCTACGCGGTGGGCCAGTTCGTCTGGGGCATGTGGGCCGACCGCTTCGGCCCGCGGGTCGTCGTGGTGGGCGGCATGATCGGGGCGATCGCCGCCTCGGCCGTCATGGGACTGAGCAGCGCCCTCGCGGTGTTCGGCGTCGCGATGGTGGTGCAGGGCCTCGCCCAGTCCGCGGGCTGGGCGCCGCTGTGCAAGAACATGGGCAACTTCTTCGCCGTCCAGGAGCGCGGGCGCGTCCTCGGCCTGTGGAGCACCAACTACGCCTTCGGCGGCCTGGCGGCACCGCCCTTCCTCGGCTGGCTGGCCTACTCCGTCTTCGACAGCTGGCACGCGGCCTTCTTCGCCGGTTCGGCGACACTCGCCGTGGTCCTGCTGCTGTTCCTGCTCTTCCAGCGCAACGCACCCGCCGACGTGGGCCTGTCCGGCCCTGACGCGGACACGGCCGGGCCGGGCGGCGCGACCGGGCCGGGGGGCGGTGCGACCGGGGGCACCGGGGGTGCGGACGCGGCCGGCCCGGGGGAGGACGACCACAAGGTGCGCAACGCGCTCGCTCTCTACCGCGAGACCCTGCGCGACCGCATGGTGCTCACCCTCGGAGCCGCGTACTTCCTGCTCAAGCCGGCCCGCTACGCGATCCTGCTGTGGGGCCCGGTCCTGGTCAGCCGGCGCCTGCCGCATGTCAGCAAGGTCGCCGACACCCTCATCCCGATCGCCTTCGGCGCCGCCGGCGTGGTCGCGCCCATGGTCATCGGATGGGTCTCCGACCGGGTCTTCCAGTCCCGCCGGGTCCCGCCCTGTGTCCTGGCTCTGGCCGTGCTGACCGTGGTGCTCGGCCTGTTCACGCCCCTCACCGCGTCCGGCAGCGTCGGCGTCATGATCGCGGTCCTCGCGGTGATCGGCCTGGCGGTGTACGCCGCCGACTCGATGATCTCCTGCGTCGCCGCCGTCGACTTCGGCAGCGCCTCCGGCGCCGGCACCGCCGCCGGCCTGGTCAACGGCTGCGGATCGGTCGGCGCCATCCTCGGCGGCCTGCTGCCCGGCTTCCTCTCCGGGAACGCCCTCTTCTACGGCTTCGCCGGCGCCGCCCTCCTCGCCGGCCTGGTGATGCTCCCGCACTGGAACCGGGTCCCCCGCACCGCCTGACCGGCTTCACCGCCGGTACGGGCATGGTCCCGCGGGCCTCACGGCCGGCATCACCTCCGTGATGTGCACAGGCTTGCGGGCCTCGGGGCCGACCGGCCCCCACCCGACGGGCCCCCGCCGGCCCGCGCACCACCCGACCGGCCCCCCACCGGCACCACCACCGAGTACGCGCACCGCCACATCCGCAACCCGCAGAAAGGGGTACCCGTGCCCGACAACCGTGCGGACACCGCCGTCATCGGAGGCGGCATCCTCGGCCTCGCCCACGCCCTGGCCGCCGCCCGCAGGGGCGACCGTGTGGTCCTGTTCGAACGCGGCGAGTTCGCCGCCGGCGCGTCCATCCGCAACTTCGGCATGATCTGGGCGATCGGCCAGCAGCGCGGCGCGATCTACCAGCGCGCACTGCGCAGCCGCGAGATCTGGCTCGAGATCGCCGCCAAGAGCGGCATGTGGGCCGCCCCCACCGGCTCGCTGCACCTGGCCCGTCATCCGGACGAGGTCGCGGTGCTGGAGGAGTTCGTGGCCACCACCCCGGCCGCGCGCGAGAACGGCACCACCATGATCACCGCCGCCGAGACCGCCGCCCGCAGCTCGGTGGCCCGTACCGACGGCCTGCTGGCGGCCCTGTGGAGCCCCACCGAGCTGAACGTGGACCCCCGCCGGGCCATCCCGGCGGTCGCCGCCCACCTCGCCGACGAGTACGGCGTCGAACTGCGCTTCGGCACCACCGTCCGCGGGATCGACCTGCCCACCGTCTCGACCACGGCCGGCGACTGGAAGGTGGAGCGCGCCTTCGTCTGCAGTGGCAACGACTTCGAGACCCTCTACCCGGAGGTGTTCGCCGACAGCGGCGCGCTCCGCTGCAAACTGCAGATGATGCGCACCGGGCCGCAGGGCCCCGACTGGCAGCTCGGTCCCATGCTGTGCGGCGGGCTGACGCTGCTGCACTACGCCGCGTTCGACGACTGCGTCGCGCGCGCCGCCCTGCGCGACCGGATGGACGAACAGCTGCCCTTCCACCGCGAGAACGGGATCCACGTGCTGCTCTCGCAGACCGCCGACGGCCGTCTGACCATCGGCGACAGCCACGCCTACGCCATGACCCACGACCCCTTCGAGAGCGAGGAGGTCAACCATGCGGTGCTCGACTACCTCGGTACCTTCGCCGAACTGCCCGATCCCCGGATCACCGAGCGCTGGACGGGCTACTACCCCTCGCTGCGCGACGGCCGCACCGACCTGGTCGTCAGCCCCACGCCCGGGGTGACCGTCGTCAACGGTGTCGGTGGTGCCGGCATGACGCTGTCCTTCGGGCTGGCCGAGGAGAACATCGGCGGCTGAACCCGCGCACACGACGGGAGGGCCCCGGCAGTCCGATCCACTCGGACCGCCGGGGCCCTCCCGTCGTACCGGGGCCCGCGCCGCGGGCGTCAGTAGCTCATGCAGGCCGAGTGCCACTCGGTGTAGAAGTCCCACACCTGCGGGGAGCACTCCGGCGGCCCGTACTGCGAGGCCTTGGAGCCCACGTGCGGCAGGTGCGCGTACGCGCCCACCCCTGGCCGGTTGACGTGCAGCATGCCCGCCTCCAGGCGTTCCACCGCGGCGAAGGCCCGCGACTGGGAGGCGGTGAAGACCGTGCCCGACATGCCGTAGCGCACCGAGTTGGCGATCCGCAGGGCGTCGTCGAACCCGTCCGCGTCGACCACCGCGAGCACCGGCCCGAACACCTCCTCCTGTGCCAGCTCGCTGTCCCACGGCACGTCCCGGAGCACCGTCGGCTGCAGATAGCAGCCCTGCGGCAGCCCGGGATCGTCCACGCGGCCGCCGCCGCACAGCACCTTGGCGCCCGCCCGCTGCGCACCGGCCACCGCGTCCAGCGCCGCCTGCACCCGCGCCTCGTTGACGACCGGGCAGACCTGGGAGTCGGGGTCATCGCCGGGACCGACGCGCAGCGCCGCCACGCGGGCGACCAGGCGGTCGAGGAACTCCTCCCGGACCCGCACGTCCACCACGGCCCGGCTGGTGGCGCTGCACCGCTGCCCGGCCTGCCCGAAGGCGCCGCCGAGGACCGCGCTCACCGCACCGTCGATATCGGCGTCGTCACAGACCACCACCGCGTTCTTGCCGCCGAGTTCGAGCTGCGTGCGCAGCAGCCGGTGCGCCCCGCCGACGTGGATCGCGGTGCCGACGGCGAGCGAGCCGGTGAAACTGATCCCGGCGACGCGGGGGTTGGCCACCAGCGCCTCGCCCGCCGCCACGTCGCCCTGCACCAGGTTGAGCACGCCGTCGGGCAACCCGGCTTCCTGGAACACCTCCGCCAGCAGCGCCGCGGTCAGCGGGGTCAGCGGCGACGGCTTGAGCACCGCGGTGCAGCCGGACAGCAGGGCGGGTGCGACCTTCCACATCGGGATGGCCAGCGGGAAGTTCCACGGCGAGACCAGTCCCACCACCCCGATCGGCCGCCGGAAGGTGTAGGCGAAGGTGCGCTCCTCCTCCGCGGGCGCCGTCACCCCGCCCAGCAGCCGGGCCTGACCCACCGTGAAGTCCAGCACGGCACGGGACCGCGCGACCTCGCCACGGGCCTCGGTCAGTAGTTTGCCCTGCTCCCGGGTGATCGCAGAAGCGAATTCCTCGGCCCGTTCGCCGAGGATCCGGCCCGCGGCGGCCAGGTACTCCGCCCGCCTGATCGGGCCGGCCGCGCGCCAGCGGGGCAACGCGTCCGCGGCGGCGTCCACCGCCCGGTCCACGTCGACCCCGCCGGACTCGGCGAACTCGCCTATCACGTCACCGAAGTCCGCGGGGTTGACGTTCTCCCGGGTCTGACCCGCCTCGGCCGGTACCCACTGGCCGTCGACGAGATTGAGCAGCTGGTGCGGCCTTGCCGTGTACCGATTCGGAACGCGTCCCATGCCCGGCCCTTCCGCTGGTCTGGTCGGCGCGGCCCACCGATGGCCCGGCGCCGGTGTCGGTCCTGGCCAGGCTCGCGCAGCGCGCGGGCGTGATCAATGGCCGATCTGCGAATGCGGGTGATAGCCGCGCCCTATCCGTGTCGCCGGCCCCCCTCGCCAGCCCCCTCGCCGTCCCCCCAAGTCGTCCCCCCTCGCCGTCCCCCCTCACGCCGTCCCCCCTTGCGATCCCTCGCCGTCCGTCCCCTCGCGATCCCCTGTCACCCATCCCCTCGCGAACCTCTGCCGCCCGTCCCCTCGCCCCCGCCCGAGCCCTGCGCCGGGTCGGAAAAAACCCGCTGACGCTCTCTTGACGGCCGGTGCGACGCACGCCACAGTCGTGCCTTACTGACTGTTCGTTCAGTCAGTTCGCTTCGGTGTCCCACTCGCACCGCCACGTCCGTAGGAGCCATCCCCGTGACCCACGCGACCCCGCCATCCGGCCCGAGCACTCCCGACCTGTCCGAGGGGTGGAGCGAGCAGCGCTCCCATCTCCGCAAGGACCTGCGCCGCCTCGACGTGCTCTTCTTCCTGATATGCACGCTCGTCGGCCTCGACACGATCGGTTCGGTCGCCGCTCAGGGACCGCAGGGACTGACCTGGATGGCCGTCCTCGCCGTCGTCTTCTTCCTGCCCTACGGCCTGCTGGTCGCCGAACTCGGCTCCGCCTTCCCCGTCCAGGGCGGCCCCTACGTATGGACCCGGCTCGCCTTCGGGCGGCTGGTCGCGGGCCTCAACCAGGTGCTCTACTGGCTCTCCAACCCGGTCTGGCTGGGCGGCAGTCTGTGCATCATCGCCCTGACCACCTGGGAGGAGTTCTTCACCCCGCTGCCGGGACTGTGGAAGTACGCGGCCGGACTCGCCTTCATCTGGGCCGGCGCCCTCGCCGTCGTCCAGTCCGTCCGGGTCGGCAAGTGGGTGCCCACCGCGGGGGCCGTCGCCCGGATCGTGCTCCTCGGCTTCTTCCTCGTCTCGGTGGTCGTCTACGCCGTCCAGCACGGCGTGCACGCGCTTCCCGCCGGTGAGTTCCACCCCACCTACGTAGGCTTCGTCGCCCTGGTGCCCGTCCTCATCTTCAACTACGTCGGCTTCGAACTCCCCAGCTCCGCCGCCGAGGAGATGACCAACCCCAGGCGTGACATCCCCCTGTCCATCCTCCGCTCCGGCTTCGCGTCCCTGGTCCTGTACGGCGGCCCGATCCTCGGCATCCTCTTCGTCCTGCCGGCCAAGGAGATCGGCAGCCTCGCGGGCTTCATCGACGCCTGCAAGGCGGTCTTCACGGTCTACGGGGGCCACATCGCGGCCGACGGCACCGTCGTCCTGACCGGCGCCGGCTCGGTGCTCGGCGGCATCGCGGCGGCCGGTCTCATCATCGGCCTGCTGACCAGCGGCGTCACCTGGGCCATGGGCGCCCACCGGGCGCAGGCGGTGGCCTGTGCGGACGGTGCGGGACCCGCCTGGCTGGGCGAGATCTCCGAGCGCCACGGCACGCCCGTCCGCGTCAACGTGCTCTCGTCCGTCCTCGCCTCCATCCTGCTGATCGTCGCCCTCAACCTCACCGACGGCAACGGCGAGAAGTACTTCGCGGCCGGACTCGGCCTGGCGATCAGCACCACGTTCATCTCCTACGTCATCACCTTCCCGAGCCTCGTCGTGCTGCGCCGCAAGTACCCGGACACGCCGCGGCCGTACAGCGTGCCCGGCGGCCGGGCCGGCGCATGGGTGGTCACCGTGCTCTCCACCGGTCTGGTCGCCTTCACCGTCGTCGTCCTCATCTGGCCGGGCTTCGGCGTCGGCTGGTTCGGCACCGCCGGATCCGCGGCCGACTCGCTGCCCCCGAGCTTCGCGGGCGAGCGGACGCAGTACACCCTCAGCCAGGTCGTGCCTCTCCTGTTCTTCCTGGGGGTGGGCGGGCTCTTCTACGCCTGGGGCGCCCCGGCGCGGCGCCGGGCACGGGCGGCGGAGGCCTCGGCCATCCACGAGGACCGCGACCTGACGCACCACCTGACGCGGACCGGCTCCGCCGAACAGTGATCCGCGCGTGACGGCCGGCCCGCGTCCGCCTGCGACGCCTGCGGTGACCTCACCGAAGGCTTCACAGGCGGACGCGGGCTGTCGCGTTCCTGGGCGTCGCGTGCCTGGCCTTCGCATGCCTGGCCTTTCGCGTTCCTGGGCGGCATGTGTCCGGGGGACATGTGTCCAAAAGACATGTATCTAAAAAACAGATGACCTACAGCTGAAACATCTGTTGGACAGAAATTCGGGCGCGCTCCAGGATTTCTCGTGCGGTAGCGAGGTCGAAGTGACTCCGGGATGAACTACCGCCTGAGCGGAGGCTGAGATGCCGAATGAAGTGACCGACGTCGTCGTCGTCGGGGCGGGCCAGGCAGGTGTGGCGATGAGCGAGCACCTGGGAGCCCAGGGAGTGCCGCACATCGTCCTGGAGCGGCACCGCATCGCCGAGCGGTGGCGCTCGGAGCGCTGGGACTCCCTGGTCGCGAACGGGCCCGCGTGGCACGACCGGTTCCCGGGGCTGGAGTTCCCCGACGTCGCCCCCGACGAGTTCGCCCCCAAGGAGAAGGTCGCCGACTACTTCGTCGCGTACGCGGAGAAGATCGGCGCCCCGGTCCGGTGCGGGGTCGAGGTGACCTCGGTGCGCCGGCACGAGGGGCGGCCCGGCTTCCGGGTCGAGACGTCGCAGGGCACCATCGACGCGCGCTGCGTCGTGGCCGCGACCGGTCCGTTCCAGCGGCCCGTGATCCCGCCCATCGTGCCGGACGGCGCCGTCCCCGTGCAGATCCACTCCAGCGGGTACCGCAACCCGGAGCAGCTGCCCGAGGGCGCCGTACTCGTGGTCGGGGCCGGATCCTCGGGCGTCCAGATCGCCGACGAGCTGCGCCGCTCCGGTCGCCGGGTCTTCCTCTCCGTCGGCTCCCACGACCGTCCTCCGCGCCAGTACCGCGGACGTGACTTCTGCTGGTGGCTCGGTGTGCTCGGACTCTGGGACCTGGAGACGCCGCCCCAGGGTGCCGAACACGTCACCATCGCGGTCAGCGGCGCCCGCGGCGGCCACACCGTGGACTTCCGCGCCCTCGCCGCGTCCGGCATCCAGCTCGTCGGTCTGACCGCGTCCCACGACGACGGCGTGCTGTCCTTCGCGCCGGACCTCGCCGAGAACATCGCGCTCGGCGACGCCAAGTACCTCGAACTCCTGCGGGCGGCCGACGCGTACGTCGAGCGCAACGGGCTCGACCTCCCCGAGGAGCCGGAGGCCCACGTCCTCGGGCCGGACCCCGAGTGCGTGACCGACCCGCTCCTGAAGCTCGACCTGGCCGAGGCCGGTGTCACCTCCATCGTCTGGGCGACCGGCTTCGCCGCCGACTACGGCTGGCTCGACGTCGACGCGTTCGACGAGAACGGCCGGCCCGCCCAGCGCCGCGGAGTGTCGTCCGAGCCGGGCGTCTACTTCCTCGGTCTGCCCTGGCTGTCCCGCCGTGGATCGAGCTTCATCTGGGGCGTCTGGCACGACGCCCGGTACGTCGCCGACCACATCACCACCCAGCGCGGCTACCTCGCGCAGGGCACCACCGACCGGCCCGGCACCGCACCGGCGACGAACCACGAGAAGTGAGGAGCGGACGATGACATCCACGAACGAGGAGCGTCGGGCGAACCCCCCGATCGTCGCCGGCGGGCACACGAGGATCCGCCCCTTCAACACCCGTGACACCTACCCCGAGCAGAACCTCGAGAACGACCTCTGCCAGGCCGTCGTCGCCGGGAACACGGTCTACGTCCGGGGGCAGATCGGCCAGGACCTCGACACCAGCGAGAACGTGGGCATCGGTGACGCCGAGGCCCAGGCCGAGCAGGCGATGGCCAACATCAAGATGCTGCTCGAAGAATCGGGCAGCCGCATGGAGCACCTGGTCAAGCTGACGATCTATCTCATCGACCCGCGCTACCGCGAGGCGGTCTACCGCACCGTGGGCCGCTGGACCAAGGGCGTCCACCCGATCTCCACCGGCCTCGTGGTCTCCGCGCTGGCCCGCCCGGAGTGGCTGTGCGAGATCGACGCGATCGCGGTGATCCCCGAGGAGGACGGGCGATGACCTTCTCCCTGGTGGTACGCGACGGCGAACGGTTCGGCATCGCGGTCAGCTCGTCGAGTCCGGCCGTCGCGGCCCGGGTCGCCCATCTGCGCCCGGGAATCGGCGCGGCGGCCTCGCAGAACGTCACGGATCCCACGCTCGGCACCCGTCTGCTGGAGCGGCTGGCGGAACACGGTGACGCCCAGCGCGCCCTGGCCGAGGTCACCGGCGCGGCCGGCAACGCGGCGAACATCGACTACCGGCAGCTCACCGTCCTCGGCACCTCCGGCCCCGGGTACGCCTACAGCGGTTCCCGAACCCTGGGCAAGCACGCCTCGGCCACCGCGGACGGTGCGGTCGCGGCCGGCAACATGCTGTCCGGCGAGCACATCCCCGACGTCCTCCTGGACGCCTACTTCGGCGCGAGCGGCGAGGTCGAGGAACGTCTCGTCGCCGCGCTGCGCGCCGCCGTCGCCGCGGGCGGCGAGGAGGGGCCGGTGCACTCCGTGGGCCTCGCGGTCGTCGCGGACGTGGACTGGCGCGTGACCGACCTGCGCGTGGACTGGGCCGACGACCCCATCGAGCGGCTCGCCGAGCTCCTCGACATCTGGCTGCCGCAGCGGGACGACTACGTGCGCCGCGGTCTCGACCCCGTGGGCGCCCCCTCGTACGGCGTCCCGGGCGACCTGTGACGGGGGCCGGGATGGGAACAGCGACAGGGGTCGTGCCGGTGACGGCGACGGGAACGCTGAAGGAGGCGGCCCGGCGCGAGGTCGACCGCCATGCCGACGCGCTGACCGCCCTCTCCGAACGGCTGCACGCCGACCCGGAGACCGCCTGGGAGGAACACCGGGCCGCCGCCGCCGTACCGGAGCTGCTGGACCGCGCCGGATTCGACGTCACCCCGTCCTACCTGGGCCTGGACACGGCGTTCCTCGCCCGGTTCGGCAGCGGGCCCACGCGGATCGCGCTGTGCGCCGAGTACGACGCGCTGCCGGGCCTCGGCCACGCCTGCGGGCACAACCTCATCGCGGCGAGTTCGATCGGCGCCGCGCTCGGCCTGGCCGCCGTCGCCGACGAGGCCGGCATCACCGTCGAGGTGTACGGCACACCCGCCGAGGAAGGGGGCGGCGGCAAGATCGAGATGCTGGACCGCGGCGCCTTCGCCGGGGTGGACCTCGCCATGATGGTGCACCCGGCCCCGGTCGACGTCGCCGAGGCCCGCCCCTTCGCGGTCAGCCACTCCAAGATCTCGTACAAGGGGAAGTCCGCCCATGCCGCGGCCTACCCGGAGGCCGGGGTCAACGCGGCCGACGCCTTCACCGTGGCCCAGGTCGCGATCGGACTGCTCCGCCAGCAGTTGCCGGCTTCGGCCCGTGTGCACGGCGTGGTGACCCACGCCGGGGACGCGCCGAACGCCATCCCGGAGCGGGCGAGCGGACGGTGGTACGTGCGGGCGGAGACGCTCGCCGAACTCGCCGAGCTGGAGGCACGCGTGATGCGTGCCTTCGAGGCGGGCGCCCTCGCGACCGGGTGCGACCTGACGGTCGAGCCGGAGAGCAAGCCGTACGCGGAGTTCCGCACGGACGAGAGCGCCCTCGGCCACTACCGCGCCAACGCCCGCGCCCTGGGGCGGGAGTTCGCACCGCCCGGCCAGTCCGCGCGGATGAACCGTGCCTCCACCGACATGGGCAACGTCTCCCAGGTCGTGCCCGCCATCCACCCCTACATCGGGATCGGCTCCCTGCCCGCCACCAACCACCAGCACGAGTTCGCGGCGTTCTGCGTGGGCGGTCAGGCCGAGCGTGCCCTGCTCGACGGGGCCGTGGCACTGGCCTGGACCGCAGTGGACCGGGCCGGAGCGGACCGGACCCTGTCGCCCGGCGACTTCCCCGACCCTCGATGAACTGGAGCACACCGATGTCCCTGGCCACCGGCTCTCCGCGACCGGTCGCACCGTCCGGTGCGTTCCGGACGGAGCACGACATGCTGGGGGACGTCGACGTACCCGCGGACGCCTACTACGGGGCGCACACCGCACGGGCGGTCGTCAACTTCCCCCTCACCGGCGAGACCCTCGCCTCCCGGCCGCATCTGATCGGCGCCCTGGCGGCGGTGAAGGAGGCCGCGGCGTGGGCGAACACCGAGGTCGGCGCGCTGGACGGCACGCTCGCGTCGGCGATCGCGGACGCCTGCGCCGAGATCCGCGGCGGCGCGCTGCACGAGCAGTTCGTGGTCGACCTCATCCAGGGCGGCGCGGGCACCTCGACCAACATGAACGCCAACGAGGTGGTCGCCAACCGCGCACTGGAGCTGCTCGGACGGCCGCGCGGGGACTACCGCGCACTGCACCCCCTCGACCACGTCAACCTGGGCCAGAGCACCAACGACGTGTACCCGACCGCCGTGAAGCTGGCACTGGACCGGCACATCGCCGGACTCCTCGTCGCGCTCGGTGCGTTGCGCGAGGCGTTCGCCGGCAAGGCGGCCGAGTTCTCCGACGTGCTGAAGATGGGCCGCACCCAGCTGCAGGACGCCGTGCCCATGACCCTCGGGCAGGAGTTCGGGGCGTTCGCCGCCACCCTCGCCGAGGACGAGCAACGGCTCGCCGAAGCACGGCTGTTGCTGCACGAGCTGAACCTCGGCGGCACGGCGATCGGCACCGGGCTCAACGCGCGCCCCGGCTACCGCGAGCGCGCGGTGGAGCATCTGCGCCGGCTCACCGGCATCCCGACCCTGGTGTCCGCACCCGACCTCGTCGAGGCCACCCAGGACGTCGGCGTGTTCGTGCAGCTGTCCGGTGTGCTCAAGCGGGTCGCGGTGAAACTCTCCAAGATCTGCAACGACCTGCGCCTGCTGTCCTCGGGGCCGCAGGCCGGATTCGGCGAGATCACGCTCCCGGCACGGCAGGCCGGCTCGTCCATCATGCCCGGCAAGGTCAATCCGGTGATTCCCGAGGCGGTCAACCAGGTCGCGTTCGAGATCATCGGCAACGACGTGACCGTCACCCTCGCCGCCGAGGGCGGCCAGCTCCAGCTGAACGCCTTCGAACCGATCATCTACCGCAGTCTCGGCGGCGGCCTCGACCACCTCACCGCGGCCATCACGGTCCTCACCGAGCACTGCGTGCGCGGCATCACCGCGAACCGGCGCAGACTCGCGGAGACCGTCGCCGCCTCCACCGGTCTGGTCACCGCGCTCAGCCCCGCGCTCGGTTACGAGACCGCCTGCGCCCTCGCCCTGGAGGCGCACCACACCGGCCGGCCCGCACTCGACCTCGTACGCGAGCGCGGACTGCTGACCGAGGCGGAACTCAGCGTGCTGACCAGCCCCGCGTCCCTGACCGGTCAGACCGCCACCTGAGGCCACGGCCTCCGCGGCAACACCCCGAGCAACACCTCAGCAAGAACCCGAGCATGAACCCGAGCAACACCTCCAACTCCCCGAATTCTTCCGCTCACCCGTCCAAGGAGGCACGTATGCCCGCCGGGAACACCGAAGTCATGTCGACCGAGGGCGAAGGGGTCACCGATCCCGTCGCCCTGCGCAGAAGCGTCGCCGCCGGAGCGGTCGGCGTGTTCGTCCACTGGTTCGACTGGGCGGCCTACGCCTATCTCGCCGGCACCGTCGCGACGGTGTTCTTCCCGGCCCAGGACCGGACCACCGGACTGCTCGCCGTCTTCGGCGTGTTCGCCGTGTCGTTCGGCATCCGGCCCGTCGGCGCCCTGGTCTTCGGGCCGCTGGGCGACCGGATCGGCCGCAAGCGCACCCTGTCGCTGGTCATCTTCATGATGTCCGGCGCGACCCTGACGATCGGACTGCTCCCCGGCTACGGGGTCATCGGAGTCGCCGCCCCGTCGCTCCTGGTGTTCCTGCGCCTGCTGCAGGGCTTCGCCGCGGGCGGCGAGTTCGGCAGCGCGGCGAGCTTCCTCGCCGAGAGCGCGCCCCGGCGCCGGCGCGGATTCGGCGTCAGCTGGCTGGAGGTCGGCTCCCTGCTGGGCTTCCTCGCCGGTTCGTTCGTCTTCCTGCTGCTGTCGACGGGGCTCACCGACGACCAGCTGACCTCCTGGGGCTGGCGCATCCCGTTCCTCGTCTCCGCGCCGCTGGGCGTGATCGGCTTCGTCATCCGCAACAAGATCGAGGACACTCCCGAGTACCGGGCGCTCGAAGCCAACGACACCGTGCCGCGCACCCCCGTGCGGGAACTGCTGCGCTCCCACAAGAAGCAGATGCTCCAGGCGGCCGGCCTGATGACGGCCATGCACGTGCCCTTCTACACGGTGCTGACCTACCTGGTCACCTACGAGACCGACCACCTGGGCCACTCGGCCGGCAGCGCCGCGCTGCTGTCCACGGTGATCTCGCTGCTGGGCCTCGCGCTCGTGCCCGTGTTCGGCGTCCTGTCCGACCGCGTGGGACGCAAGCCCGTCTTCGTCGGGGCCACGGCAGCCCTCCTGGTCGTCGCCACCCCCGCGTTCCTCCTCATGCGCACCGGTACGGCGGGAACCTGGATCGCCGCTCTGCTGCTCGGCGTGATCCTGGCCGCGATCCTCGGCACCTACGCGGTCTGGTCGGCGGAGATCTTCCCCACCCGCACGCGCCAGAGCGGACTGTCCATCTCCTACAACATCACCGCCGCGCTGTTCGCCGGCACGGTGCCCTACCTGATGACCGTGCTCATCGACGCCACCGGCAGCACGCTGATCCCGGGCCCGTACCTGATGGTGGTCGCCGTCGGCGGCCTCGTCGCGGCGCTGTCCCTCCCGGAGACGGTCGGCTCGTCCCTGCTGCGCCCGGAAGACGTGTCCGACGCGGAGCCCACGACCCGGGAGAACGCCGTCGCCTAGGGACCCGGGACGACGCGGCCGCATAAGGTCGGGCACGGACACCCGCACCATCAGCCGCAAGGGTCACACATGACGTCACCGGTGGGCTTCACCTTCGCCCAGCTGCGCTACTTCCTCGTCGCCGCCGAGTGCGGGTCGATGACGGCGGCGGCCGAGAGCCTGCACATCGCGCAGTCCGCGGTGTCCTCGGCGATCCACAAGCTGGAGCGTGACCTGCGGGTCGACCTGTTCATCCGCCGCAGGGGTCAGGGCCTGGTCCTGACCCCCGCGGGGGAGCGGCTGCGGAGCCAGGCGCGTGAACTCCTCGCCCGCGCGCGCGAGGTCGAGGGAGAAGCCCGCGGCAGCGGCGGGACGCTGTCCGGTCCGGTCGCCTTCGGCTGCTTCATGACGCTGGCGCCGTACTACCTGCCGGCCCTGTTCAGCGCCGGCACCGAGCGCCACCCCGGGATCGAGATCGACGTGGTGGAGGGCGAGGCGGAGCAACTGTTCCAGGCGCTGCGCGCGGGACGGATCGACTTCGCCCTCACCTACCACCTCGGTCTGTCCGCCGAGGCCGACCTGCGGGGCGAGACGATCGCCCACGTCCCGGCCCATGTCATCGTCCCGGCCACGCACCCCCTGGCCGGCCAGGGCACCGTGGAGCTGAGCGAACTGGCCGCCGAGCCCCTCGTCCTGCTCGACCTGCCCTACAGCCGCGACTACTTCCACGCGCTGGTCGCCGCCACCGGTACCGCCCCCGACGTGCGCTACCGCACCCAGAACTACGAAGCCGTCCGCTCCCTGGTGGCCCGGGGCCTCGGCTACTCCGTGCTGAACCAGCGTCCCGCGACCAGCCAGACCTACGGCGGCGGCGAGGTCGTGGAGCTGGAACTGCGCAACGGGCACCCGCCGCTGGAACTCACCCTGGCCACCGTCCAGGGAGTGACCCAGAGCGCCCGCGCCCAGGCGGTCATGGACCTGCTGCGCGAGATCGCCGCCGCCCGCGCCACCGCCTGACACGCACCGGGGCCGGCCGCCGGACGACTACGGATACCGGTGGCCAGGGACCGGCTGCCAAGGGCCGGCTGCCGCAGATCCCGGAGACTGCAGATCCCGGAGACTGCAGATCCTGGAGACCGAAGGTCCCGGAAGCTTGCAGGTCCCGGCGGCCGAGGACCGGCGGCCAAGGGCCGGCTGCCGCAGATCCCGGAGACTGCAGGTCCCGGAGACTTGCAGGTCCCGCTGGCCGAGGACCGGAGGCCGCAGATCCCGGAGACCGCAGGCCCCGGAGGCCACAGGTCCCGGACACTGGAGGTCCCGGAGACTTGCAGGTCCCGGAGACCACGGATCCCGGAGATTGCAGGTCCCGGCGGCTGCCGACCAGATGCTACAGATCGTCGTACCCGGTCACCGCGCGCGCGTGGGCGATGATCAGCTCGCGGGCCTTGTCCCAGCGCATGGCCGCGTTGTGGCTGACGATGTGCAGGCCGAAGCCGTCCTCCATCGCGACGAGTCCGTGCGCCAGGTCCTGCGCGCTCGCGGCGAGTGTGAAGACGCCGGTCGCCGCGCCGACCTCCAGCGCGATCGTGTAGAGAGCGACCTCCCTGGCGAACAGCGAGGTCATCAGCTCGGCGTGGCCGGGACTGCGGCCGGCGCGCCGGTGCAGTTCGTACAGCAGCCCGTGCACGGCGTCGTCCGCCGCACGGGGCAGCCCGCTGTGCAGCAGCGCCCGCAGCCGGCCGCCGGGATCGCCGGTCGGCGCCTCGTCGTACGCCCGCTGCCGGGACGCCAGATAGCTCTCGACCGCTCCCCGGTGCACCTCCAGTACGAGATCGTCGAGCTCCGGGTAGTAGTACAGCACCGAGCCCTGCGAGACGCCCGCGGCATCCGCGATGTCCTTGATACGCAGCCCTTCGAGCCCGCGCTGCGCGATGGCACGCCCCGCGGCGGAGACGAGCGCCTCCCTGCGAGCCGTCTGGTTGCGTGGTCTACCGGCTTTCCCCATGGCCCAAGATTCTCTGCTACTCGGACCAACTTCTGCAAGAAGTTCGTGACCAGAGCATTGACGTCGGCTTGATGCATTGTTTGAATCTCAGTTCAAAGAAACCGGTGCGGGAACGCGCTGCCGGGCCACCTCGCCCCTGCCGCGCCCGCTGCCTCGAGCGCAGTGCCCCCGAGACGGCCCACGCCGCACGAGATCCGAACGGGCATCGGTTCGCCCACGTCCCACGACGCAATCGAAGGCCACAGCATGCAGACGTACTCCCACTGGCAGCAGCGCGCCGCCGACCTCGTGCCCCGCACGCGCCTCTTCATCGACGGAGCGTGGACCGACCCCGCCGAGGATCAGCGGCTGCCCACCGTGAACCCGGCGACCGGCAAGACCACCGCCCAGGTGGCCGCGGGCTCGGCCGCCGACGTCGACCGGGCCGTGGCGGCGGCCCGCACCTCCTTCGAGGACGGCCGCTGGTCGCGCACCGCACCGGCGGAGCGCAAGCGGGTCCTGCTCGCCCTCGCCCGCCTGATCGAGGAGAACAGCGAAGAGCTGGCCCTGTGCGACACCCTCGACATGGGCAAGCCCATCGCGGAGTCCCACGGCACCGACGTGCCCGGCGCGGCCGGCGTGTTCGCCTGGTACGCCGAGGCCGTGGACAAGCTGTACGACGAGGTCGCCCCCGCCCCGCCCGGCAACCTCGCCCTCGTGCGCCGCGCACCGCTCGGTGTCGTGGGCGCGGTGGTGCCGTGGAACTTCCCGCTCGACCTGGCGAGCTGGAAGCTGGCCCCCGCCCTGGCCGCGGGCAACAGCGTCGTGCTGAAGCCGGCCGAGCAGTCACCGCTGTCGGCGCTGCTGCTGGCCGAGCTCGCCGCGCAGGCCGGACTGCCCGACGGTGTGCTGAACGTCGTACCCGGACCGGGGGAGACCACCGGGCGTGCGCTCGGCCTCCACCCGGACGTGGACACCCTGGTCTTCACCGGCTCCACCGCCGTGGCCCGGAAGTTCCTCGCCTACTCGGCCGAGTCGAACATGAAGCAGGTCTGGCCCGAGGCCGGCGGCAAGAGCCCCAACGTGGTCTTCGCCGACGCCGACCTGGAGGCCGCCGCGGAACGCGCCGCCTGGGGCTTCGCCTACAACGCCGGGCAGGTGTGCTCGGCCAACACCCGGCTGCTCGTCGAGGCGTCCGTCGCCGACGAGTTCACGGCCAGAGTCGCCGATCATGCCCGCACCTGGCAGCCGGGCGACCCGCTCGACCCCGCGACCCGCCTCGGGCCGCTCGTCGACGAGGCCCAGGTGGACCGTGTTCTCGCCGCGCTCGCGGCCTCGGGCGGCACGCTCGCGTGCGGCGGCACGCGCCCCGACCGCGACGGCGCCTACCTCGACCCCACCGTCGTCACCGGCCTGGGACCGGACGCCCCGCTCGTCCGGGAGGAACTGTTCGGCCCCGTGCTGACGGTCCTGCCCTTCCACGACGAGGCCGAGGCCGTCCGCCTGGCCAACGACTCCGCCTACGGGCTCGCCGCCTCCGTGTGGACGACGGACCTGGGCCGCGCCCACCGCGTCGCCGACGCCCTGCGCGCGGGCACCGTGTCGGTCAACACCGTCGACGCCCTCAGCCCGGCCACGCCCTTCGGCGGATTCAAGCAGTCCGGCCACGGCCGTGACCTCTCCCTGCACTCCTTCGACAAGTACACCGGCCTGAAGACGACCTGGATCGCCTACGGCTGAGCCCGCCCCCTCGCCCCCTCGCCTTCCCGTCACCGGAACCGACCAAAGGACACACCGCTCATGACCCTCGACACCGCGGCCCTCACCGCCCTGGACCGGGCGCACATCATCCACCCCTACCTGCCGGGCAGCGCCACCGAGCGCGTCATCATGACCGACGGCGCCGGCTGCCGCCTCACCGACTCCGAGGGTCGCGGCTACCTCGACGCCACCGGCGGCCTCTGGCTGGCCCAGATCGGTCACGGCCGCACGGAACTGGCCGACATCGCCCACGAGCAGATGAAGAAGCTGGAGTACTTCACCAGCTTCTGGGAGTTCTCCAACGAGCCCGCCATCGCCCTGGCCTCGCGGCTGGCCTCCCTCGCCCCCGACCCGCTCAACCACGTCTACTTCACCTCGGGCGGCTCCGAGGGCAACGAGGCGGCCATCAAGATGGCCCGCTACTACCACCACCGGCGCGGCGAGAGCAGCCGGACGTGGATCCTGGCCCGCAGCAAGGCGTACCACGGCATCGGCTACGGCGGCGGCTCGGCCACCGGCTTCCCCGTGTACCACGAGGGCTTCGCCCCGATGATGCCGCACGTCTCCCACCTCACGCCCCCGTGGCCGTACCGCTCCGAGCTGTACGGCGACCAGCCGCTGAGCCCCGAGCAGGTCACCGACTTCCTCGTCCGCGAACTGGAGGAGCGCATCGCGGAGATCGGCCCGGAGAACATCGCCGCGATGATCGGCGAGCCCATCATGGGCGTCGGCGGCATGCTCGTCCCTCCGGCCGACTACTGGCCGCGGGTGCGCGAGGTCCTCGACCAGCACGGCATCCTGCTGATCTTCGACGAGGTGGTCACCGCCTACGGCCGCGTCGGCGAGTGGTTCGCCGCGCAGTACTTCGGCGTCACCCCGGACATCATCGTCACCGCCAAGGGCATCACCTCCGGCTACATCCCGCTCGGTGCCCTCATGGTCGCCGACCACGTCGCCGAGGTCCTCCTGCGCGACCACGGCTTCCCCATGGGCTACACGTACAACGGCCACCCGGTCGCCACGGCGGTCGCGGCGGCCAACCTCGACATCATCGAGAAGGAGGGCCTGCTCGCCCGCGCGACCAGCATGGGCGCCCACCTCCACGGCGAACTGCAGGCCCAGCTGGGCGACCTGCCGATCGTCGGCGAGATCCGCTCCGTCGGCATGATGCTCGCCGTCGAGCTGGTCCAGGACCGCACCACCCGTGCGCCGCTGCCGCTGAACCCGGAGCGGATGCCGCACGACGTCATCCGCCGCGAGACCGGTGTCATCGTGCGTGACTCCGCGCACAGCCTGGTGCTGTCCCCGCCGCTGATCATGACCGAGGGCGAGGCCAAGGAAGTGGCCTCGGCCCTGCGCAGTGTCCTGGAGCGCACCGAGCCGAACGGCGAGATCCGCGGCGCCTGACGCCTACCGGGGATTCCCGGTGCGGGGGCCGGGAGGTCCGGCCCCGCGCACCGGACCGGCCTCCCGCCCGTCACCGGGCCTCCCGCCCGTCACCGGGCCTCCCGCCCGTCACCGGGCCTCCCGCCCGTCACCGGGCCTCCCGCCCGTCACCGGGCGTTGCGCCCCGCATCGGGCGTCGCGTCCCGCACCAGGCGTTGCGCCCCGTATTGGGCGTTGCGTACCGTACCGGGTACCGCGTCCCGCACGGGTTCCACCCGCGCACCGGGCTTTCCGCCCGGTACCGGGCTTCCCACCCGCGCATCGGGCTTTCCGCCCGGTACCGGGCTTCCCACCCGCGCATCGGGCTTGCCGTCCGCGCACCGGGCCTTCCGCTCGGTACCGGGCTTCCGCCCAGCGCATCGGGAGCTTGGCCCGCGCGCCGAGCCTCCCGCCCGGCGCACCGGCTCCCGCAGGGCTTCGCGCCCCGCACCGGCTTCCCATCCGGTGCCCGGTGTACCGGATCTCTGCACCGGTGCACCGGTGCACCGGTGTCGGCCGCCTGGTGTCCGGCTTCTGCCCGGCGCACCCGGTGTCCCACCCGGCACCGAGCCTCACACCCGGCCCACCGGCCCCTCCAGCACCACCCGGCACGGATCCCACACCGTCACGGCGCACGCAGGCGTCACCTCGCAGTGCACCCTTCCCTCCTAGGAACCGCCCGTGTCCTCAAGCCTCTCGTCGACCGACTCCCGCGCACCAGAATCGGCCGCCGGCCTGCAGCGCAGTCTGAAGCGCTTCGACATCACCGCGATGGCCATCGCCGCGGTCATCTCCTTCGACACCGTCGGACAGATCGCCACCGGCGGCGGCGAGGCCGCCACCTGGACGGCGGCCCTCGCCCTTCTCTTCCTGGTCCCCTACGCCCTGCTGTTCGCCGAGACGGGCGCCGCCTTCCCGCAGGAGGGCGGCCCGTACGTGTGGGTCCGACTCGCCTTCGGCCGCCCCGCGGCCGCACTCACGACACTCTTCTACTGGGTCACCAACCCCATCTGGCTGGGCGGCTCCCTGGTCTTCCTGGCGGCGCAGACCTGGGACGGCTTCGTCTTCCACCTGGGCTCCGGCACCGTCGCCGACTACGTCTTCAAGCTGCTGTTCGTGTGGATCGCCATCCTCACGGCCATCGTGTCCCTGCGCCGCGGCAAGTGGATCACCACGGTCGGCGCGGCGATGAAGGTCCTCTCCCTCGCGCTGTTCACGCTCACCGCCGTGCTCTACGGCGTGCGGCACGGCTTCCAGGGCCTCTCCGGCACCCACTTCACGCCGACGACGGCCGGATTCCTCTCCCTCGTGCCGATCCTGCTGTTCGCCTACGTCGGCTTCGAGGCCCCGAACGCCGCCGGCGAGGAGATGCACGACCCCCAGCGCGACGTCCCCGTCGCCCTCGGCCGCTCGGCGACCGTCGCGGCCTGCTGCTACCTGCTGCCGGTCCTCGCACTCCTGGCCGTCGTACCGGTCCACCAGGTCACCGGCATCGGCGGCTTCATGGAAGGCGCCCGTCTCGTCTTCGGCGTCTACGGCGGCGCGGCAGGACCCCTGCTGAAGATCACCGCCGTCATGTTCGTCTTCGCTCTCCTCACGCAGGGCAGCGCCTGGATGATCGTCAGCGACCGCATGCAGGCGATGGCCGCCGCCGACGGAGGCTTCTTCAGCCGCGCCCTCGGTGCCTTCCATCCCCGGCTCGGCACGCCCGTGCGCACGAACCTGCTCTCCGGGGCCGTCGCCACCCTGTTCATGCTCGCCGCCATGCGGCTCGCGAACGGGGACGCGGCCGCCGTCTTCGCCGTGGTCCTGACCGTGGCGGTCACCACCCTGCTGCTGTCCTACCTGGTGGTCGTCCCCGCCCTGCTCGCCCTGCGGCTGCGCCGGCCCGACGTCCCCCGTCCCTACCGCGTCCCCTTCGGCCAACGCGGCTTCGTGGTGTGCGCGGTGGTCGTCTACGCCTGGATCCTGATCGGTTCCTGGTCGGCGCTCTTCCCCGGAGTGCTGGAACACCTCTTCGGCATCGACTACGTCTTCGACGACGTCTGGGGTGTCTCCCGGACCGCGTTCGAGGCGTTCACCCTGGGCACCGTCGCCGTGCTGCTGCTGATCGGCGCCATCGGCGTCAAGGTGGCCCGCCGCGAGGGCGGCGTGCCGGCCACGGCCGCCGAGGCCGAACTTCAGGGGTGACGTTCACAGCGACGTCTTCATGAGGTCTTCACGAGGCGTGGCCCCCGGGGCCCGCCCCCCCGGGGCCCCCCCCGGGGGGGGGGCGGGCGGGGCGGGGGGGCGGCGGGGGGGGGCCCCGGGGGGGGGGCCCCGCGGGGCCGGGACCCCGCCACCCCACACACAGCG
>NZ_JBICZA010000054.1:0-39091 GCF_043201585.1 Streptomyces sp. NPDC048297 | reverse complement strand
AGTTCTCAATCAGTGGTCGGAGCGTCCCGGAGGACCGGGCGGCCATTCCTTCCGAGCCATCTAGGGCAACCACCCATCAGCCACACCCGGTCCTCGCGGACCGCCTCACATTCTTAGGGGCTTTCCATGAGTGTGCGCTCGGGCGACGATCCACTCCGTGACCTGCTGACGGCCAGGATCTGGGCCAGACTTCGCCAGTACGAGGAGAGCCGCGACCGGCGTCATGTCCTGGCGCCCGAGGCGCGGTCCGAGGCCTTCCAGCTCCTGAGGATGGTGAAGGAGCCGCTGGTCGAGACGGACACCGTGTACGCGGTGGGCATGTTCCTGTGGACGCGTGCCCGGCTGCTTCCCGGCTGTGAGGGGAAGGAGGACCTGGAGACCGCGGTTCTCGCGCTGCGCGTCGTGCACGCGTCCCGGCCGGACGCGGTGCCGGCCGAACTCGCGGTCCACATCCGGGAGGCCGAGGCCGGCATCGACACCAGCTTCCGTACCGAACACGACCTGGGCAACCGGCAGTTGCACCGCGGACTGGCCACCGGGGACGTGCCGGCCCTCGCGGAGGCGGTGCGGCGGTTCACCGAGGCACTGCGCCTCATGCCCGCCGGGCACGAGGACCGGGCGGGGTATCTGAGCGACCTCGGGGTGGCGCTGCGCAACATGTACGAGCGCACGGGCGACCTGCGCGCACTGGAGTCGGCGATCGCGTCCCTGCGGGAGTCGGTCGCCGCGGCGGCCGTCACCGACCCGGCGCGGGCCATGTTCCTGTCGAACCTCGGCGGGGCGCTGAACAACCGCTTCGCGGTGTCGCGCCGCCGCGAGGACCTGGCCGAGTCCCTCGCCCTGTCCCGCCAGGCCGTGTCCCTGAGGGCCCCGGACGACACCGAGTACGCGAAACGGTTGTCCAATCTGGGCGGCGCCCTGCTGGAACTGTCCGAACTCGACCAGGAACCGGCCACCCTGGACGAGACCCTGGACGTCCTCCAGCGGGCGGTCGACGCCACCCTGCCCAGCGATCTGAACCGGCCGCGGTACCTCGTCAACCTGGCCGGGGCGCTGGCCAGGCGGAGCCGGCGGACCGGGGACGTGGCCGACCTGGACCGGGCGATCGGCGCGCTCCAGTCCGTCGCCGGGGAGCTGCCGGGGAACCATCCGCTGCGGTTCGGGGCGCTCGTCAACCTCAGCGACGCGCTGCGCGACCGCTACCTCCTCACCGACAGCCGGCTCGACCTGGACGCCGGCGTGGACGCCGGGCGGGCCGCCCTGGACGCGATCGCGCCGGGCCATCCGCTCCACGCGGTCGCCGAGGCCACGCTCGGCCTCGCGCTGTGCGACCGGTTCAACCTCAGCCGCAACTCCGCCGACCTGGACTCCGCGATCGCCCTGCTGCGCTCCGCCGTCCGCTCCCTGCCCGACGGCGGGATGCGGCCGGGCGCCCGCACCGCCCTGGGCTCGGCCCTCGTGATCCGGGCCGAGTCCTCGGGTTCCGCCGCGGACCTGGACGCGGCGATCCAGATCCTGGAAGAGGCGGTCGAGGCCCTTCCGGACGGCCACTCGGCGCGGGAGCAGGCGGCCGGGCAACTGGAGAAGGCGCGGGCGCGCCGGCAGCGGTACGCCGAAAACCTGCGCGGCGCGGACCGGTGGATCGACCACTGGCGCACCGCGGAGCAGACCCCGCCGGCCGACGACCCGCTGGACCCGGAGAAGCCCAAGGTGCTCAACGACCTGGGCCTTTCTCTGTTCGGCCGGTTCCGGATCACCGGCGACGCCGCCGTGCTGGACGAGGCGGTCGAGAAGGTGCGGGCGGGGGTACGGGCCACGCCGGCCGGTGCGCCCCGGCTGACCGGCGCCCTGCCCGGCCTCGACGAGAGCCTGCTGCGGCATCGCGAGGCCGCGGCCCTGGCACCGGACGGCGCACCTGTGCGCGGAGTCGTCCTCCTCGAACTCGGCCGCGCCCTGGTGCTGCGTTACGCGTACGCCGAGGACACACAGGCCCTGGAAGAGACGCGCGCGGTCCTCGACGGGGCGGCGCGCAATCCGCTGCTGCGGCCCAGCGCCCGGGTGACGGCGGCGGAGGAACTCGCGCGCTGCCACGCGGAGTCGGGCGACTGGACCGCGGCGTGCGCCGCCTACGCGTACGCCATCGAGCTGCTTCCCGCGGTCGCACCACGGCACGAGGAACGCAGGACCCAGGAGAACGGGCTGAGCAGGTTCGCCTCGCTCGCCTCGGACGCGGCGGCCTGCGCCCTGCGCCTGGACGACCCGGACCGGGCGCTGCGGCTGCTGGAGGCGGGGCGCGGACTGCTGCTCGCCCAGGCGCTGGAGATCCGTACCGACGTGAGCGAACTGCGCCGCGCGCGGCCGGACCTCGCCGACCGCCTCGCCGCGCTGCGCGTCCGCCTCGACGCGCCCGACACGGAGTTCACCGCGGGACCGGCTGGGGCGGCGGGGGCGGGGGCCGGGTCGGCGGCGGGGGCGACGGCGGGCCATGTGGCGGGGGCGACGGCGGGCCCGGCGGCAGGGGTGACGACAGGCCCGGTGGCGGGGGTGACAACTGGCCCGGTGGTGGGCCCGGTGGTGGGCCCGGTGGCGGGTGGGCTGGGGCGGCGGGCCGCGCAGGAACGCCGCCGCGTGGCGGCCGAGTTCGACGCGCTGCTCGACGACATCCGCCGGCTGCCCGGCTTCGAGACCTTCCTCATGCCGCCCACCACGGCGGAGTTGTGCGCCCAGGCCCAGGAGGGCCCCGTCGTCGTGGTCAACACCAGCGACTTCCGCTGCGACGCGCTGGTCCTGCGCCCCGACCGGCTCCAGGTGGTACCGCTGACCGGCCTCACCGAGGCGGACGCGGACGCCCGCGCCGAGTCCTTCGCGCGCGCCGTCGCCGCCGGCCGGGACCACACGCGTACGGCGATGCAGCGCAAGGCGGCCCAGGACGCGGTGCTGGAGACCCTCGGCTGGCTGTGGGACACCGTCGCCGAACCGGTCCTCGACGCCCTGGGCATGGCCGCGGAACCCGCCGCGGACCAGCCCTGGCCCCGGATCTGGTGGTCGCCCAGCGGGGTGCTGAGCACCCTTCCGCTGCACGCCGCCGGCCATCACGGGCAGGATGCGGAGGCGGGCCGTACGGTCATGGACCGGGCGGTCTCCTCGTACACCCCGACCATCCGGGCGCTGGCCCACTCGCGGGCCTGGTCGCCCGGCAGCGGCAGGGTCCTCGCGGTCGCGCTGCCCGAGACCCCGCGGGCGACGGCTCTCGCGGGGGCGCTGCGCGAGATGCGGCTGCTGGCCTCCCGCTACCCGTACACGCTCACCCTCACCGGCGCGGAGGCCACGGGTTCCCGCGTCCTCGCAGAACTGCCGCACCACTCCGTCGCGCACTCCGCCTGCCACGCGGTGAACGACCCGGCCGACCCCTCCTCCGGCCGTCTCCTGGTCCACGACCATCTCGAACGTCCGCTGCGCATAAGGGACATCGCCCGCCTCGACCTCAGCGGGGACCTCGCCTACCTGTCCGCCTGCGAGACCGCGCGGAGCGGACCCGGGTTCGCCGCCGAGGCGATCCATCTGACCTCGGCCTTCCAGATCGCGGGCTACCGCCATGTGATCGGCACCCTGTGGCCCGTCCTCGACGACGCCGCCGCGGCCATCGCCGTCGACGTGTACGGCCATCTGCCGCAGCGCTCCGACGGCACCCCCGACACCGACCGCGTCGCACTCGCCCTGCACCACGCGCTGCGCAGGGTCCGCGAGAACTACCGTGCCGTTCCAACGCGTTGGGCCTCTCACCTGCACGTCGGCCGGTGAGGGCCGGTGACGCGGGGGCACGCCTGGGGCCCAGGTCGGAGACCTGGGCCCATTCGCGGTGCGCGTGTGCCAGTGGTGCGGGTGGGTCAGGGGCGTCAGTGGGGCAGGGGCGTCAGTTGGGCGGGCAGCCGAACAGGTTCACCGTGCCCTTGTCGGTGGTGTAGCCGAGGCAGCTGACGGTTCTGTCGTGCACGGTCTTCGTGTGGTCGACCGGCCCGTTCTCGTACTCGTCCTTGTAGTGCTTCAGCACGAGGGTGTCGATGTCGACCCTGACCCAGCGGTGCTTGTTGTCCGGCATGGTGCAGCCGTGGGCGGTCAGGTTGCGGCTGGGATCGTCGATCCATATCGCCTGTTCGGCTCGGTCGCAGTGCGCCCTGCCGTTGGCCGCGGCGGTACCGGCGCCGGTGCCGAGCAGGGCGGTGGCGCAGGTGGCCACCGCCGCGGTCGCGCCGAACAGGCGCTTGAGAGCGGGCTTCATCGAAGAGTCCTCCTGCCAGCTGTGGTGACGGCCGGGAGCGGCCGTGTCACCGTGGTGCGATCGTCACACCTGTCCGGGACGCCCCGCTCGCCGAGAAGCGGTCCCGTCCCCCGACCCGGTGACGTCCGTGGTGCCAATGCAGCAGGCGTATAGGGTGCCGGGCATGAGTCAGGAACCGGCGCGGTGGGTGGGCCAGGACCAGCTGGAGCAGCGGGTTTCGCATGACGACCGGGAGCAGGTCGCCGAGGTGCTGCGGGTCGCCGCGGGGGACGGGCGGCTGACCCTGGACGAGCTGGAGGAGCGGCTGGAGAGCTGCTTCGCGGCACGGACGTACGGCGACCTCGCGCCCCTGGTGGCGGACCTGCCCGGCGGGGCGACGACCATGGCGGAGCCGGCCCGGACGAAGGAGGTCGCGCGGGTCCGCCGGACCGGCGGGAACGCCCGGTACGAGGGCGCCTGGGAGGTGCCGCGCCGTCTGGAGATCGAGGTCCACGGGGGCAACGTCCTGCTCGACTTCACCTCGGCGACCGTGCGGCTGCCGGTCACCGAGGTCGTCGTGACGATGCACGGCGGCACCCTGCGACTGACCGTCCCGGACGGCTACGCCGTGGACGCCGAGGAGGTGGAGATCCACGGCGGCTCGGTCGTGCACCGCCGCGTGAAGGACCGCGTGCCGAACGCCCTGGTCGTGCACCGCGTCACCGTCACCGGCTCGATCGTCGGCGGCAACATCGTCGTCCAGCCCCCTCGCCCGCCCCGCCGGCCGGGCCCGCTGCGCCGCCTGCTGGGCCGGGACCGCTAGGCGCGAGCCCGTCTCCAGGAACGGGCGAACCCCCGGGTGTGGACCGGGGGTTCTCCGCTGCCGACGGGAACGAGCCGGATTCCGGACTCAGTCGAGCTGGAAGGTCGCCTCGACCGGGTAGTGGTCGCTCGGGGCGTCGGTGTCGCTCTGGCCGGCGGTCCAGCCGGGCTGCGGGTCGAAGTCCGTCTTCACGGTGGACATCGCGGTCGGGACCGGGCGGCCGGGGGCGTTCAGGTAGCCGATGTAGTCGAGGTCGTCCCGGTAGTCCTTCGGGAAGGACTCGACGCCGGACATGTACTGGCACCAGGCGGCGACCGAGCAGTCCATGGTGCGCAGGGTCTGGGAGGGGTCGGTGGCCGGGGTGCCGAGGACGCCGTTCACCGCGCTCTGGGCGCCCGCGTGGTCGCCGCGCGACCGGCCGCCGTAGTACTCCACGTTCAGGTCGCCGCCGATCAGCACCGGTGCGCTCGCACCGGCGATGCCGTCCACCCAGCCGCGGATCTCCCGGAGTTGGGCGAGGCGGGTGGACTGGGTGGTGTCGGTGGAGGTGCCGGACTCGTCGGCCTGCAGATGGGTGCCGACGACCCAGCTCTTCACGCCGCCCTTGTCGATCCGCGCCAGCGCCGCGCCCTTGTTGGCGTGGTAGTCCCAGGTGCCGTAGGTGGAGTTGCTGAAGACGTGGGCGTACTGCGCGGTGATCGGGTACTTCGACAGGATCATCGTGCCGCCGTTGATGACGAACCACGAGGTGGAGCAGTCACCGCTGATGCCCGTCCAGCCGCCGCCGGAGCAGGTCTGGCCGACGACCGGGGTGTGGTACGGGTACAGGTCGCCGAGCTTGCTGATGATGTCGGCGGTCGAGGTGCCGTTGAAGTTCTCGTCCAGCACGACGACGTCCGCGCTGTGCTTGCGGACGATCGACTCGATGACCGGGGTGCGCTGGGCAGCCCGCTCGTTCTGGGTGCTGTCGACGATCGGGGTGCCGAGGTCGACGTTCCAGGCGAACACCGACAGGGCGGTGCCGGGGGCCGCGCTCGCGGCGGGGGCCGGGTGGCTGCCGAGACCGAGGAGCAGAGCTGCCGCTGCGGAGGTGAAGGCGGCGGCAGTGCGACGCGAGACCATGCGCTCTCCAGGTGGAAGTGGGGGTCGCTCCCGCCCCGTGGCGACCAGCGGGGCGCGTGCATGACAGGCAGACCCTAGGAGCGCGCCGGTACCTCCGGTAGAACACCGAACGATCGACCCGTGGAGAAAAGGTGTATGGACAAGTTCAGCCGAGATGGGGTCGATCTACCCGACAGGACGCCGTTCTTCGTTCGCGGAGTGCGCACAGTCGCCCTGCCGCACGGGCACGACGCCGTCCCGCGCCTCGTCGTGGTCAGGAGGCCGGGTCAGGCCGGGGTGTCCTGGTCGTCGCGCGTGGGCGCGGGCGCGGGTGGGGGTGGGGGTGGGGACGCCGGTGCGGTGCGGCGGCGGCGCAGGTGGCGTGCGACCAGGGCGGCGAGGACGACGGCCGCGGCGGCGAGCACGTACAGCTCGTAGCGCTGGACGGCCGGGTACAGGGTGCCGATGTGGTCCCCGGCGAGGGCGCCGAGGGTGACCCAGGTGCCCACCCACAGCGCCGCCCCCAGCATGTTGAAGGCGAGGAAGCGCGGCCAGGGCATCTCGCTCAGCCCGGCGATGATGCCGTTGGCCTGGCGCAGGCCCTCGACGAAACGGGCGACGGTGACGACCTTGCCGCCGTGCCGGGCGAAGAATCCCTCGGCGCGGGCGACGCGCTCCGGGGTGAGCAGCACGTAACGGCCGTACCGCGTCACGAGACGGTGGCCGCCGAACCGGCCGATGGCGTAGCCGACGTTGTCGCCGCAGATGGCGGCCAGGAAGGCGATCAGGGCGACCACCACGATGTTCAGCCGGCCGGCCCCCGCGTACACGGAGGCGGCGATCAGCACCGTCTCCCCGGGGACCGGCACGCCGAAGTCCTCCAGGAAGAGCGCGCCGCCGACCGCCGCGTAGCCCCAGTGGTCGAGGAGCGGGGCGAGGTCGGCGAACACGCCGGGCAAGGGGGGAGGTGCGGTCATCGCGTCATCACCTCCGCGCACACACCGGTACGAGCCTGTGCTGCCGAGGCTACCGGGCGGGCTGCGCGGTCGCGGCGGTGCCCGCGCTCAGCAGGGGCCGCAGGGCGCCCCGGCCCAGGGCCTCGACCAGAGGGGTGGCCCAGCGGCGCAGCGCGAGGCTGGTGAGGTAGGCGACGGGCAGGGCGAAGAGGACGGAGCCGAGGACGTCGTGCGGGTAGTGGGCGCCGACGTAGACCCGGCTGAAGCCCTCCACCACGGCGAACACGGCCGCGATGGCGCACAGTCGGCGGTCCAGCAGGAAGAGCGCGGCCACGGTCGCCGCGGCGACGGTGGCGTGGCCGCTGGGGAAGGCGTAGTCCGAGGCCGCCGGGCAGGAGTCGATCAGATAGGCGTGCGGCATCGACCGGCAGGGCCGCACCTCGGCGACGAGCTTCTTGACCACCTCGGCGACGGCGAAGGCCACCACGACGGCGACCGGCGCGGCCAGCGCGAGCGTCATCGCCCCGGCGTCCCGGCGGCGCGCCTTCCACCAGCCCGCGACCATGAGCACCGCGAAGACGCCCAGGCCGAGGTTGGTCCACAGCTCCATGGGGGTGTTGAGCCACCGGGTGTCGCGGGCGAAGTCCGTGACGGAGGTGAACAGGGAGCCGTCGACACCGGATCCGTCGAAGGCCAGCCGGACAGGGGCGGGCACGGTCATGGGCGCAGGTCCTCCCGTGTGAGCACGAGGCGACACGGAGCCGCCCGCGCCGCCGGTCAGTCCCCACACCCGTGGTGACACATGGGTGACGTCACGGTGAAGCAGTGGCGGCTGCCCTTCGAATCTACTACATGTCGTAGAAGCAGGTCGCATGAGCCGGTGCGGGATGGTCGGGCCGTGCGGGCTGCTGGTCGGACCAGTCGGCAGTTCCGGGTGCGGCGAGGTGCGGCGAGGTGGGGCGGGGTGTGGCTCAGCCGGCCGCCGCGGCACGGCGGCGGACGACGGAGAGCGCCGGGCCGAGGGCGAGCAGGGCGGCGAGGGCCGCGTAGCCGTGTGTGAGGGTGGTCACGGAGGCGACCACGGCGACGAGCAACGGGCCGCCCGCGTCACCGAGTTCGCGGCCGAGTTCGGCGGCGCCCATGGTCTGCCCGAGGCGTTCGGGCGGGGTGCTCGCGGCCAGGGCGGCGAAGCCCAGCGGGGTGATCAGTCCGGTGCCGGCCCCGATCACGGCGGCGGCGAGGAGCAGGCCGGTCAGCCCCGGCAGCATGGCGCAGGCCAGACCGGCGGCGGTGAGCAGCAGGCCGGCCGTGAGGCCGGTGCGGGTGGTCAGGCGCCCGTCGTCCAGGGCGCGTCCGGCCCTCGGCTGGACGAGCGCCGAGCACGCGGCGAGCACCGACACCGCGGCACCGGTGGCGACCGTACCGAGCCCGGCGACCCGGCCCGACACCGGCAGGAAACCCACGCCGACCGACAGGGCCGCCGTCGCCGCGGCCAGCGCGGCGGTCGGCGCGAGGAAGGCCGGATCCGCCAGGCGGCGGGCCAGGTCCAGCACCGTCTGCCGGGCCCTGGGCAGCGGCGGTACGACGGGGACGGCGAGCGCGGCCCAGCCGGCGACCGCCGCGCCCAGCACCGCGAGCACCGTGAACAGCAGCCGCAGGCCGCCGGCCCACACCAGCACCCCGCCCAGCAGCGGGCCGAGCGTGTAGCCGATCGACTTGTAGAAGCCGTAGCTTCCGAACGCGCGGCCGTGTTTGGCGGCCGGGTTGAGCCGGGCCACCAGCGCGGACGCCGAGGGGGAGAACGCGGAGGCCGCCGCGCCCTGGCCGAAGCGGGCGGCCCACAGCCAGCCGGGGCTGTCCGCGACGACGTACAGCGCCGAGGTCACGGCGAAGGCGACGAGCCCGCCGAGCAGCACCGGCCGCGCGCCGATCCGGTCCGCGAGGGTCCCGAACACCGGCTTGAGCAGTACCTCGGCGCCGTCGTACAGGGCGAGCAGCCCGCCCAGCACCAGCAGCGAGGTGACCGCGCCGGTGGCGTGCCCGCCGAGGTTGGCGGCGATGCCGTGCGCGCCGAAGGCGGTGGTGAACCCGGCCGCGTACAACGGCCACATCCGCCGGGCCGGAGCGGCGCCGGCGGCGGCCCGCCCGGTCACGGGGACGCGAGGGCGACGGCGGGCTGCTTCCATGCCTGCCACGGTACGGCGCCGGGCGACGACGAGACCGGGAGATGACGAGACCGGGCGACGACGGCCGACAGATGACGGGGCCGAGCGGTTACGAGGTCTGCTCGGGCTTCGCGTGGAGGACCTCGCGGGCCTGCTCCGCGGCGCGCGCTATGCCCTCGGAGACGAACTCGACGAAGCGGGCGATGTTCTCGAGGCGGGTGGCGGCCGGGCTGCCGGAGCCGAGGATCCTGACGCCCTGCCGTGCGATCTCGCCGAGCTGGGCGGTGGCGCGGGCGCCGGCCATCGTGGACTGGTACATGACGTCGTCGTCGACGATGTAGCGCTCGCGGCGGCGCTCGTCCCGCTCCCGGCGGATGAGGCCCTGGCTCTCCAGGAACGCGACCGCCTTGGAGACGGACGCGGGGCTGACCTGGAGGCGCTGGACGAGTTCGGAGGCGGTGAGGCTGCCCTCGTCGGTGGTGTAGAGGCAGGCCAGGGCGCGGGCGGTCATCCGGGGCAGGCCGGACTGCATGAAGACGGCCGTGAACGTCTCCTCGTACGCGCGCACGGCCTCGTCGTCCCGCCCGTGCGCCTGCGGGGCGGCCTTCGCCTCCCGGGGCGCGGCCTGCCTGCGGCGGTGGGCGCGGTGTTCGGTGGCGCGGTGGGCGAGGTCGGCACGGTAGGCGGTGGGGCCGCCGTTGCGCATGACCTCGCGGGTGACGGTCGAGGTCGGGCGTTCCAGGCCCCGGGCGATCTCCGCGTAGGCGAGGCCGTCGGCCAGCCCCAGCGCGATCTGCCGGCGTTCCTGCTGGGTGAGTCTGCCTCCCGGCATCGCTGCCTCCTTCGCGGCCTTGCCTGTGATGTCGCCAGCATAGCCTTCATTCCACAACCATTGCAACGCTCACCTCTCCAGCTATTGCATTGAAGTTCAAACCATTGCAACACTTTCATGGCCTTGGCCAGCATGAATGACATTCGCACGCAACGCACTCGTTGCCACATCACTGAATGCAACGTAGCTTTTCCATCGTCGGAAAGCAGCGCGACGCAAAGGCCGCACCGCGTACACGGCACAGGCACAGACACAGACACAGATGCAGACACAGGGAGAGCACCATGCAGAAGTTCGACACCCCCGCCGCCGTCACCGCCCACCTCGACATCCCCGCCGGCCGCATCCAGCTCATCGCCGCCGACCGCGCCGACACCACCGTCGAGGTCCGGCCCACCGACCCCGCCAAGAGCCGCGACGTGAAGGCGGCCGAGCGCACCGAGGTCGTGTACGCCGACGGTGTCCTGCGCGTCGAGGTCCCGGCGGCGGGCAGCCGGGTGATCGGCCCCTCCGGGTCCATCGAGGTGACCGTCCAGCTGCCCTCCGGCTCCCGCGTCCAGGCGAAGACCGCCAGCGGTGAACTCCGGGGGGTGGGCCGGCTCGGCGACGTCGTCTTCGAGGGTCAGCAGGCCACCGTCAAGATCGACGAGACCGCCGACGCCCGCCTGGCCACCGCCGCCGGCGACATCGCCGTCGGCCGCCTCGGCGGCCCCGCCGAGATCAGCACCCAGAAAGGCGACATCCGCATCGACGAGGCCACCCGCGGCGCCGTCGTCCTGCGCACCGAGTCCGGCCACATCACCATCAGCGCCGCCCACGGCGTCTCCGCCTCCCTCGACGCCGGCACCCCCAGCGGCCGTATCCGCAACGCCCTCAAGAACACCGACGGCACCCCGGAGTTGGCCATCCACGCCACCACCGGCCACGGCGACATCAGCGCCGACAGCCTGTAACCGCCCGCAGCCGTACGGCGGTACAGCCCAGCACCGCCGTACGGGGCCGTACCGCCCGTACCGCCGTACCGCCCGTACCGCCCGTACAGAAGGAGCACTCCTCATGACCGACCTGGCCATCGCGGCGACCGGCCTGCGCAAGTCCTACGGCGACAAGGTCGTGCTCGACGGCATCGACCTGGCCGTACCGGAGGGAACGGTCTTCTCCCTCCTCGGCCCGAACGGCGCCGGCAAGACCACCGCCGTCAAACTCCTCTCCACCCTCATCTCCCCCGACCCCGACCCCGCGTCCGCCCCCGGCGGGATCCGCGTCGCCGGGCACGACCTCGCCACCGACCCGCAGGCAGTGCGTGCCGCGATCGGCGTCACCGGGCAGTTCTCCGCCGTCGACGGCCTGATCACCGGCGAGGAGAACATGGTCCTCATGGCGGACCTGCACCACCTCTCCCGGCGCGAGGGGCGGCAGGTCACCGCCGCACTGCTGGAGCGCTTCGACCTCACCGAGGCCGCGAAGAAGCCCGCGTCCACGTACTCCGGCGGCATGAAGCGCCGCCTCGACATCGCCATGACGCTGGTCGGCAGCCCCCGGATCATCTTCCTCGACGAGCCGACCACGGGCCTCGACCCGCGCTCCCGGCACACCATGTGGCAGATCATCCGCGAACTCGTCACCGGCGGCGTCACCGTCTTCCTCACCACCCAGTACCTGGAGGAGGCCGACGAACTCGCCGACAGGATCGCCGTGCTGAACGACGGGAAGATCGTCGCGCAGGGCACGGCCGACGAACTGAAGCGGATCGTCCCGGGCGGGCACGTCCGGCTCCGCTTCACCGACCCGGCCGCCTACCGGAGCGCCGCCTCGGCCCTGGACGACGCCTCCCGCGACGACGAGTCCCTCGCGCTCCAGATCCCCAGCGACGGCAGCCAGCGCGAACTGCGCTCCGTCCTGGACCGGTTGGACTCGGCCGGCATCGAGGCCGACGAACTCACCGTCCACACCCCCGACCTCGACGACGTCTTCTTCGCCCTGACCGGCGACGGCGCCCGCATCCCCCGCCAGAAAAGCCAGACAAGCCAGCCGAACGAGCCCAAGGAGAACGCCCGATGAGCACCCTGTCCCTCGCCGCCCGCGACTGCTCCACGATGCTGCGCCGCAACCTCCTGCACGCCCGGCGCTATCCGTCGCTCACGCTGAACCTGCTGCTCACACCGATCATGCTGTTGCTGCTCTTCGTCTACATCTTCGGCGACACCATGAGCGCGGGAATCGGCGGCGGTCGTCCGGACCGCTCCGAGTACATCGCCTACATCGTCCCGGGCCTGCTGCTGATGACCATCGGCAGCACCACGATCGGCACCGCGGTCTCCGTCTCCAACGACATGACCGAGGGCATCATCGCCCGTTTCCGCACGATGGCGATCCACCGCGGTTCGGTGCTCGTCGGGCATGTCGTCGGCAGCGTGCTGCAGGCCGTCGCCGGCGTGGTCCTCGTCGGCGCCGTCGCCGTGGCCATCGGCTTCCGCTCCACCGATGCCACCGTCCTGGAGTGGCTCGCGGCGTTCGGACTGCTCGTCCTCTTCGCCACGGCGCTCACCTGGATCGCCGTCGGCATGGGCCTGATCAGCCCGAACGCCGAGGCCGCCGGCAACAACGCCATGCCGCTGATCCTGCTGCCGCTGCTGTCCAGCACGTTCGTCCCCATCGACGCGATGCCGGGCTGGTTCCAGCCCGTCGCCCGCTACCAGCCGTTCACACCCGCCATCGAGACCCTGCGCGGCCTGCTGCTCGGCACCGGCATCGGCGACAACGGCTGGCTCGCGCTCGCGTGGTGCGTGGGCCTCGCGGTGCTCGGCTACTTCTGGTCGGCCGCGAAGTTCAACGCCGACCCGCGCTGAACACACATTGCTTCTGGGAACATGCGATCCATTAGGCTGCGCCTCCGGTGAGCGGAGGGAAGAGATGTTCAGCAAGCGAGCGATCGTGGCCGCGGTGACGGCGGTACTGATAGCCGGGCTCGGCGCCTGCTCGGGCAGCGGCGGCGGTGACGGCACGGCGCCCGTGGGCAACGGCGGGAAAGCCGCGGGGAGCAGCGCGCACGGCAACTCCTCCTCGAACGCCGTCTTCGGGCTGCGGGACACGGTCCGGCACCTCGTGGCCCGCACCACCAGGGCCACCCGGCCGCACCTGGTCAAGGTGTGCACGACCGAGTCGCACCGGGTCAGGCACACCTCGCGCTCCGGCTCGGGCAAGAAGCGCCGCACCCGTACCTGGTACACCACGGAGCGGGTGCGGTCCTGCCGGAAGGTGCGCAAGGGGACCGAGACGTACACGAGGGTGCTGCGGCGGGAGCGCTGGTGCGTGCGGCTGGACGACGTCGGCGGGCACGCCTCCCGGGACGACGTCTGGTACCAGGTCACCTACCCGGCCTACAACGAGGCCCTGGGCGCCGACGACCACGCCCGCCTGACGTTCACGCCGAAGGCATCCGGCTGCTGACACCCGGGCGACCCCTCCTTCGGCCCTTTGCCCCAAAGGCTTCTTGGCCCCACGGCCCTTCAGCCCCATGGCCCTCTGGCCCCACGGCCCTTCAGCCCCTCGGCTCCTGGTCCGGGGCGGTCGCGCGGGTGATGGCGGACTCGACGGCGGCCACGCGGTCGGCGAGGAGGGTGAGGGCGGCGACGGCGCGGGTCAGGGGGTCGTCGTCGGGGGCGTGGGCGCGCAGGTGGGCGGCCTTCACCTCCGTCCAGCGGGCGGACTCCACGGGCGTGAGGGTGCCGCGCAGTTCGGCGAGTTTCAGCAGGTTGGCCTCGGCGCCGGTGGTGAGGGTCTGGGCCTCGGCCGTGTAGTGGTCGCGGACGACCGCGTCCCGCTCGGCCTCGTTCATGACGGGGCGCAGTCGCTGGGCGATGCGGTTCATGTCGCGGTAGGAGCCCTGGAGCCGGAACGGCGGCTCGGTGCGGGCGTCTTCGGACTGGGCGGCGGAGGCGATGTAGGCCGCGTTGACCGTGAGGATCGTGTCGCGGGCGGCCAGCACATGGCGCAGGAGCGCGAGCAGGCGGTCCAGTTCGGCGGGCGGTACGGCGTGGGCGAGGCGGTCCGCGCGGGCCGTGGGGTCGGCCGCGGCGAGCCTGACCAGAAGCTCCAGGTCGGCGCGGTCCCGGGCGGCCAGCGGGGCGAGCAGCGGGTTGGCGGTGAGCGCGTTCTCGACGAAGCTCAGCGCGAAGGTGTCGTCCTTGCCGGTGAGGACGTCGCCGAGGTTCCACACGTCGGCGCGGTTGGCGAGCATGTCCGGAATCCGGAAGCGGGCGCCGGACTCGGTGTAGGGGTTGCCGGCCATGCAGACGGCGAAGCGCTTGCCGCGCAGGTCGTAGGTGCGCGGCTCGCCGTCCCGCACGCCGTCGACGCGGCGCGTGGTGTCGCACAGCGGGATGAACTTCTGCAGCAGCTCGGGCGAGGTGTGCTGGATGTCGTCCAGGTGGAGCAGGGTGTTGTTGCCGGCCGTGAGCGCGAAGTTGATCTTCTCGATCTCGCGGCGGGCCGTCGCGTTCGGGGCGTCGGCGGGGTCGAGCGAGGTGACGGTGTGGCCGAGCGCGGGGCCGCTGACCTTGACCAGCATCAGGCCGAGGCGGTCGGCGACGTACTCCATCAGCGTCGTCTTGCCGTAGCCGGGCGGGGAGATCAGCAGGAGCAGGCCGCCGGTGTCGGTGCGCCTGCTCTCGCCGGTGGTGCCGAGCTGCCGGGCGAGGCTGTCGCCGATCAGCGGCAGGTACACCTCGTCCACGAGGCGGTTGCGGACGAACGCGGACATCACGCGCGGGCGGTGGTCGTCCAGGTGCAGCCGGTCGCGTTCGGCGGCCACCAACTCCGCACGGCGGCGCTGGTAGGCGCGGAACGCGGGGACCTCGCGGGCCGCGAACTCCCCTGTCCTGGCCGTGAATTCGTCCAGCCGCAGCACCAACCGCCCGCCGCTCACCCGCGGATGCGTGCCGAGCAGCCCCTCTACGGTGACAGTCAGCGGGGCGTCACCGTCGTAGCGCGGCAGACCGGGACACAACTCGGCGGCGACCGCCTCCGCCAGCTCACCGGGCTCCGCGTCGGCGCCACTGGCCTCCGCGTACGCCCCGAGCCAGGCCCGCACCAGCTGCGCCCGCGCGGCCGGCCCTTCGGGTCCCGTCGGCTCCTGCCCGTAGTCCGTACCGGCCACGGCGTGCCGGAACTTCTCCAACAGGGCGCGTGCGGCGCCGCCGAGGACGAAACGACCGGGATCTCCGGTGGTCAGCTCGCCGAAGAGGTACGAGGCGGCGGCACGCGCGAGCGACCCCCCGACCGCTCGCACGCCCCCTCCCCCGGCGGCCCCCACGTCGACTCCCCCGGCCGGCCCCGCATGCGGCTGCCCGGCCGCGCCGGCGAACGGCCCCCCAGCCGCCCGCGCATCGATTCCACCGGCCGCCCGCGCACCGGTTCCCCCGGCGGCCGGCCGCGCACCGCTTCCCCCTGCCGGCCCGGCGAACGGCCCCCCGGCCCCCCGCTCACCGGCTCCCCCGACCGGCGGCTCCGTCCCCGCCGTCGCCGTCGCCCCGAGCGTGCCCGCCCCCTCACCCGCGCTCCACCACTCGATCGCCTCCGCCAGTTCCCCCACCAGTTCGTCGATCACCGTGACCGCGCCGAAGGTGTCGCGGGCGCGGGCCAGGGACCGTGCCCGGTGGGTCCAGGCCGCCCGGTCGGGCTCCGTGGTGCCGTGGGTCCAGAAGAGGTGGGCGGCGGCACGGGCGGCGGGCCGGTGGCGCAGGGTGCCGGCGGCGTCGTACAGGGGGAGCAGGGCGGTGAGGATCGCGGTGGTGTCGTGGTCGTGGACACCGCGCTCGTAGCCCTCGTCGTACGCCGCCTGCGCCGCGTCCCGCACCAGGGCGGGCAGGTCGCCGGCCCCGGCCAGGGCGGCGGGGCCGTGCTCGGCGAGCAGGCGGGCGGCGAGGTGTTCGGCGCGGTAGACCCCGGGCGACTCGGAGGGCAGGTGCCGGTCCCAGTAGGGGCGGGTCGCGGCGAAACCGGGGTCGGTGACCGGGGCGCGGTAGTCGGTGCCGGTGACGGCGTAGGCGAGGCCGTCGCCGTGCGGGACGAGGGTGAGGTCGAGGGGCTGGGTGTTGACGGCGAAGCGGTGGCCGCCGAGGAGCAGGGTGCGGCCGTCGTCGGCGTACAGGTCGGTGCGGTCGCGCAGGGCGCGGGCTGCCTCCTGGCGGGCCGCCTTCAGCCGGCCGTCGAGTTCCTCGGCGCGCACGCTGTCACCGAGGGCGCGCAGCTCGTCGGCGGTCCGGCGGACCTTGGCGACCATCGGGTCGGAGGCGAAGTACGTGGTGACGGCGTCGGTGTCGGCGAGCGTGGCCGCGCGGCGGGCGACGGTCTCCAGCACCCGGCCCGCCGAGGTCGCGAGCTGTTCGGCGCGGCGGGCGCGCGCGTCGGCGAGGGACTGCTTGCGGGCGGCGAACGCCTCGTAGATCTCGGTGCGCCGGGCGGCGAGGTCGTCGAGGAAGTCGTCGAACTCGGCGAACCGCGCGTCCAGGTCCTCCACCCGGCCGAGCAGCGCGGCGAGTTGGTCGTCGCAGGTCTCCGGGCTGTCGGCGGCGGCGAGGGCGGCCGTGACCGCCTGGGCGAGCAGGGCGGTCTCGGCGGCGAACTCGGCGCGGCCCTCGCGGTCGAGGAGGGAGCGGCGGCGGCCGTCGAGGGTGGCGCGGGCGCGGTTGACGCCGCCGAGGACCTCGGCGATCCGCTCCAGGATGGCGGTGCGGACGGTGGCGTCGGCGATGTCGAGTCCGGTGACGACCTCGGTGACCGTGCGCAGCCCGTCGGCGAGGTCGTCCAGGCGGGCGGCCACGGGTGCGGCCTCGGCGACGGTGCCGATCGACTCCGCCCGCGCGACGAGGTCCTCGACCTCGGCGTGCTGCGCGGTGAAGGCGTCCTCGCGGGCCAGGAAGGACACCGCGCGCTTCCCGAAGGACGCGAGGTCGGCCTCCGCGTCGGCGGCCAGCTCGTCCACGCGGGCGGTGTCCGCGTACCGCAGCTCCTTCACGGTCAGCAGGTGGCCGTGGGCGTGCCGGAGTTCGGTCAGTCCGCGCACCCACGCGGCAGCCTCGCGCGGTGCCTCGCCGCGCAGCCGGCGTACGACCGCGGCGATCCGCCCGTCCGCCTCGTCGAGGGCGTCGGCGGCCTGCCGGGTCAGCGCCCGTACCGTCTCGAACTCGGCCAGCACCTGCTGCGCGGTCTCCCGCACCGCCCCCAACGGGCCGAGCAGATCGCCGAGTTCGGGATCGCCCAGCCAGTGGTGGGTGTCGGCCGCGCGCACGCAGGCGACGGCCAGCGCGCGGTAGCCCTCGCCGGTGGTGATCCCGTCGGCGACCAGCCGGGCCACGGACAGGCAGTCGGCGAGGCCGCGTACGAGGTCCGCGTTGCCGACGCGGGCCAGGGCGCCCGTGCCCGTGCGCAGGGCGGCGGCGTGCGTGTCGGAGACGTACGGCGAGGCCCACCACTGGAGCGGGTGCGTGTGCGCGGGTTCGTCGCCGCCCTCGCGCAGCACGGCGAGGGCGCCGTCCGCGAACAGGGCCCAGCCCCGGCAGGGCAGCGGGGTGGCGACCTCCTTGCGCAGGGTGTTGTACGACAGCAGCAGCGCCCGGTCGCCGGTGCGCGAACGGAACGCGTACAGCACGTCCTCGCCGTTCGGCGCGCGCACCTCGCGCTCGAACTCCAGCCCCGTCGCGTCCAGTTCGTACGTCTTGTGCGCGCCGGTCGCCAGGCAGTAGCCGCCCGGGAACACGATGCCCTGGTCCTCGGGCAGCCGGCGGCAGGCCTGCCCGATGCCGTCCAGCCGGACCACCGAGCGGGTCAGGGTGTGGAACACCAGGTACCGGTCGGCGTCCTCCTTGTACGGCCGCACCCGCAGCAGGACCAGCGGGCCCACGCGCGCGTGCGCGACCGCCGCGTCGGCGAGGGACTGCAGCGGGTCCTCGACCGGCTCGGAGTACAGCTCCTCGCCCTCCGGGCCGCGCACGGCGAGCCGGCCGCCGACCGTCGCCACGCCCGCGCCGCCGGGTACGGCCACGTAGGGGTCCCGGCCGAGGACGTGGTCCTCGCGGCTCGTGCCGGTCCAGGTGAAGTCGTGGGCCGGCGGGAAGGTGTCGTCGCGGTCGCCGCGGGCGTCCAGGAACGCGGCGTGGCCGTCCCGGGTGTCGGCGGTGATGTTCCAGCGCAGGGCGCGGATGTCGTCGGCCTTGTCGCCGGTGCGGAACACCGCCAGCAGCCGGCCGTCCACGCGGCGCAGCCGCAGCAGGCGGGCCTGGCGGTAGTAGCGGTGCAGCGCGGTGAACTCCCGTACCGGCGCGGGGTCGTCGAGGAGGCCCGGTACGGCGTCCTCGGGCAGGCGGTTCAGGTCGCGGTCGTACAGGGCAAGGACGTCGGCGACCGTGGCGTCCGTTCCGTCGGCGGTCCGTCCCGTGCTGCCGAACAGCAGCGTGTCCCCGACGGCGGCGAGGTCGCAAGGGAGGCACGGGTGCGGGGTGCGCAGGCGCGCGGTGGACTGGAGGGTCAGTCCGGTGGAGCCGAACTCTTTCGCGCGGCGGGTGTTGAGGTGTTCGGCGCGGGTTGCCAGGTCGGTGGCGTGGGCTTCCAGCCGGGTGCGGAGTACTCCGTAGGTGCCGGCGTCGGTGGTGTCGTGGGGGCCCGTCGTCTCCGGGGTGGTGGCCATGGGGAGGATTCCTTTTTGGACGAGGCGTTGGAGAAACGGGGGGTGGGGGCGGGTTGTTGCCGGGTGCGGGTTCGTCGTGGCCGGTCGCGCAGTTCCCCGCGCCCCTTAGGGAGATGCAGTGCCGTCGGTCGTTGGGCGGTCGGAGTCTTCCGGGGGTGCGGGGAGTGGTCGAGTGCGGGTTCGTCGTGGCCGGTCGCGCAGTTCCCCGCGCCCCTTAGGGAGATGCGGTCCCGTCAGTCGTAGGGGCGCCGCAGCCGTCTGGGAAACCGGGGGCCGTCGCGCAGTTCCCCGCGCCCCTGTGAACTCCACCTAGCTGCGGGCAGTCGTGCCGCTGGGGCGATGGGGGTCCCCCCGCTAGCGAAGCCGAGAGTGGGGGAGGGTGGGCGCAGCGGCACCCCGTAAGCGCGGGTAAGCGCACCCACCCCGCCCCGCCCCCGCCTCAGTTCCGCGACCCGTTCCCGTTCCCGGTTCCGTTGCCGGTTCCGTTCAGGGCTGTCAGGGAGGTCAACGGCGTGTCCGCGAGGCCCAGTTCGCCGGCGTGGTCGAGGAGTTTGCGGAATTGGGAGGCGTCGGGGCCGTTGGAGTTCATCAGTTTCATCAGGAGTGCGGAGACGGTCAGGTTCTGGACGTCGGAGGTGCCCAGGGAGCCCAGGATCCGGGTGAGGTCGTCGGTGAAGGTTCCGGAGCCGTCGAGCCAGGGCTTGGCGAGGGCCTGGGCCGTGCGGGAGTGGTCGACGAAGCCGTCCACGCCCTTGCCGAGCGAGACCGCGGAGACCAGCCGGTCGAAGAAGACGGAGTCCCCGCCGACGATGTCGATGTCGGCGTTCTCCAGACCGGTCGCGAGGACCGTGGCCTGCGCCTCGGCGACCTGCCGCTGGGTCTCCAGGCCGGCCAGCCGGATCTCCTTCTCCGCCTGCAGCCGCAGCCGGTACTCCTCGTGCCCCCGGGACGCCTCGTCCAGCGCGGCCATCGCGGCGGCCTTCTCGGTGAGCCCCGCCGCCTCGGCCTTCAGCTTCTCCCCGATGCCGGTCGCCTCGGCGAGCGCCTTGGCCTGGGCGCCCTCCGCCTCCGCCCGCATCCGTGCCTCGGTGGCCTGCGCCTCGGCCCGGCCGGACTTCTCGACGACCTCGGCCTCCTTGTCGCGGACCTGCACCGCGGCCAGACCTTCCGCCGCGGACTCGGCCTGGATGGCCTCCGCGAGCCGCAGCTTGGCCCGCGCGTCGAGGTCGGCGGTCTTCAACCGGGCCTCGGCCAGCGTCAGTTCCTCCGCCGCCCGGTGCGTCGCCGCCTGCTCGGCGGCCTCGGCGGCCTTGATGTCCTTGACCAGCTTCTCCTGCGCCTGCGCCTCCGCGGCGATGATGACGGCCTGCCGGTCGCGCTCGGCCTCCTCGACCGCGCGCAGCTTCTTGATGGACTCCTCCTGCTCGGCGACCGTACGGTCCACCGCGACCCGTTCCCGGATGACCTCGGCGATCTCCCGCTTCTCCGCCTCGACCTCCTTCTCGGCGGAGATCTTCGTCAGCTGGGTCTCCCGTTCCCGGGCGATGACCTCCAGCATCCGGTCCTTCTCGATGCGCTCGTTCTCGACGGCGATGACCCGCTCGCGGTTCTTCGCGGCGACCGCGACCTCGCGGGCCTGGTTCTCGCGCTGCACGCCGAGCTGTTCCTCGGTGCGCAGGAACGCGCTCTGGGCGCGCAGCCGTTCCTCCTCGACCACCCGGGCGGTCTCGGCCTCCTCGCGGGCGCGGGAGGTCTCGATCTCCCGCTTCTGCTTGATCTCGGCGTCCGCCTGCCGGCGCTCCAGCTCCAGGATGGCCTCGCGCGCGTCGACGTTCTGCCGGGTGATCTCCTTCTGCTCGGTGCGCTGCGCCTCGTTGGTGCGCACGTGCTCGACCGCCGTCAGCTCGGTGATCTTGCGGATGCCCTGCGCGTCGAGGACGTTGGCCGGGTCGAGCTGGGCGAGCGGGGTCTGCTCCAGGTAGTCGATCGCGGCGTCCTCAAGGTGGTAGCCGTTGAGGTCGACACCGATCAACTCGATGATGTGGAAGCGCAGTTCCTCACGCTTGGTGTACAGGTCGGTGAAGTCCATCTGCTTGCCGACGGTCTTCAGCGCCTCGGAGAACTTCGCGTGGAACAGCTCCTGCAGCGTGTCCTGGTGGCTGGCGCGCTCGGTGCCGACGTTCTGGGCGACCTTGATGACGTCCGCCTCGGTCTTGTTGACCTTGACGAAGAAGGCGACGCGGATGTCGGCGCGGATGTTGTCCCGGCAGATCAGGCCGTCGCGTCCGGAGCGGCTGATCTCGATGGTCTTCACCGAGATGTCCATGACCTCGGCCTTGTGCAGCACCGGCAGCACGACCTGCCCGGTGAAGGTCACGTCGACCCTGCGCGTCTTCGACACGATCAGCGCCCGGCCCTGGTCCACCTTGCGGTACAACCGCGAGAAGAAGAACAGCGCGAGCAGTACGAGCAGTACGGCGACGAGACAGACGGCGACGAGCACGCCGAGGGCTTCCATGGCACACGTCCTTGAGTGTCAGACGATGAAGTGGCAAGAGCCCCGGTTCCGGTGCCGGACACCTGCCGGTGCCCGGCACCGGAATCCCCCGTAGTGCTCCCCCGACGTGATGGTGCCCGAGCGGCGCCCACCTGCGCATTGCCGGTTTCCGGCAACGTTCACTAGGGTCTCGGTGCCGGACGGCCGCCAAGAAACCGTCAACGGCGCGTAAGGAACACGGGGGAACGGGGACGGCGTGAGCGAACAGGCGATACCGGCGATACCGGCGCACTATCTGGACGACTACGCCCGCACCCTCGCCGAGGTCGCCGCCACCGGCCGCCGGCTGACCCGCGAGGAACTGGCCGCCCGCCGGACGCTGGGCGAGCAGGCCGCCGACGCCGGGCACGGGCTGCGCGCCCTGGTCGTCGCCCATCTCGCCGCCGCCCGCGCCGCCTGGCCGGCCGCGCCCGGGTCCGCCGACAGCACCCTGGCCGCCGTGGAACAGGCCGTCGACGCGCTGGCCGAGGGCTACGAGCGCGCCCAGCGGCTCGCCGTGCGCAGGGAGGAGGCCGCGCGCCGCGAGTTCATCGAGGACCTCCTCTACGGCCGCAGCGACGTGGGCCGGCTCGTCGAGCGCGCCGAGCGCTTCGGGCTGCGCCTGTCGCGGGAGCACGCGGTGGCCGTCGCCGAGGGGCCGGCCGCCTACGTGGAGGACGACCCGGTGTCCCGGCGGGTGGAACGGGCGGTCCTGGCCCGGTTCGACGCCCGCAGCATCCTGCTGACCACGAAGAACGGCAGGCTGGTGTGCGTCGCGCCCGGCGACGAGGACGACGTCCTCGCCCACTTCGCCCGGCAGACGCACGCGGCCACCGGGGGCGGCCGGGTCGCCGTCGGCCGCCCGCAGCCCGGCCCCGGCGGCGTCGTGCAGTCGTACGAAGAGGCCCTCGCGACACTGGAGATGGCCGAGCGGCTCGACCTGGAGGGGCCGCTGCTGCACGCCGCCGACCTGCTCGTCTACCCGGTGCTGGCCCGGGACCGGCAGGCGCTGGCCGACCTGGTCTCGCACACGCTCGGCCCGCTCGCCGCGGCCCGCGGCGGCGCCGGCCCGCTGCTGGAGACACTCACCGAGTACTTCGACGCGGGCTGCGTGTCCGCCGAGGCGGCCCGCCGGCTCTCCCTCAGCGTGCGGGCCCTCACCTACCGCCTGGAACGCATCCACGGACTGACCGGCGCCGACCCCGCCGACCCGGCCCACCGCTACAAGCTCCAGACGGCCGTCATCGGCGCCCGCCTCCTGGACTGGCCCGCCAAGCCCCTCTGACCCACTCCTTCTCGCTCCTTCTCGCTCCTTCTCACTCCTCCTCACTCCTCCTCACTCCTTACGGAGCGATGACGCGGCGCCTGTCGTACCCGCCGAGGGCGGGCCCCCGCCCCTAGCGTGACCGTATGCGCGTACTGGTCACCGGCGGTGCCGGCTTCATCGGGTCCCATGTCGTCGACGCCCTGCGGGCACGCGGCCACGAACCGGTCGTGTACGACGTCCGGGACGACCCCCGCCACGACGTCCGCGACCCGGGGACCGTCGCCCGCGCGCTGACCGGCGTGGACGCCGTCTGCCACCAGGCGGCCCAGGTGGGCCTGGGCAACGGGGTCGCGGACGCGGCCGAGTACGTCTCCCGCAACGACCTCGGCACCGCCGTCCTGCTCTCCGCGATGGCCGGGGCGGGCGTGGACCGGCTCGTGCTGGCCGGCTCGATGGTGGTCTACGGCGAGGGCCGCTACACCTGCCCGGTGCACGACGTCGTACGCCCCGGACCGCGCGCCGGGCACGACCTCGCCGCGGGCCGCTTCGACCCCCTCTGCCCGCTGTGCGGCCGGGAGTTGACCCCGGGCCTGGTCGCCGAGGACGCCCCGGCCGACCCGCGCAACGTGTACGCCGCCACCAAGCTCGCCCAGGAACACTTGGCCGCCGCCTGGGCCCGTTCGACCGACGGCACGGCGATCTCCCTGCGCTACCACAACGTCTACGGCCCCCGGATGCCCCGCGACACCCCCTACGCGGGCGTCGCCTCCTTCTTCCGCTCGGCCCTCGAACGCGGCGAGCCCCCACGCGTCTTCGAGGACGGCCGCCAGCGCCGCGACTTCGTCCACGTCCGCGACGTGGCCACCGCCAACGTCACCGCCCTGGAGGCCGAGGCCCGCCCCGGCACCCTCACCCCCTACAACACCGCCAGCGGCACCCCGCACACCATCGCCGACCTGGCCCACGCCCTGTCCACCGCCTACGACGGCCCGGCCCCCCTCATCACCGGCGAATACCGCCTGGGCGACGTCCGCCACATCACCGCCGACTCCTCCCGGCTACGAGCGGAACTGGGCTGGAAACCGGAGGTGTCCTTCCTGGAGGGAACGCACGAGTTCGCACGGAGGCGGTGAACTGTCCGAAAGGACCGGCGTGGCCCCGTCTCGCCGCGACCGCGTGGTGGCAGTCATGGACGCGCAGGCGGATGGCGATCGTGCGGGAACCGAAGCGGCCGGCACCGAGCACCTCCGCTCGGTGGCCTTCATCGGATCCGCCGTCGGGGGACGGCTTGCCTTCACGGCTTGTCGTCCGCGCTCTCGTAGTGGTCGCACAGCGCGCGCAGCACGCGGGCCAGGCGGCGGGCGTGGCCGATGTCCCCGCCGTACCTGGGGCTGGGGCCGGCCGAGAGCTTCCGCCGGGCCTCGCCGATGCAGGCGGACGCGCAGGAAGGAATCCGGCTGGTAGGCGAGGAAGAACTGGGACAGCGAGTAGGACTCGGCGAGCAGCGCCTGAGCCTGTCGGCGCTCGGCGGCGCTCTCGGCGTGGCGCACAAGGCGCTGGGCGTCCCGGATCAGATCGGGCAGCAACGCGCCGATCGCTTCCCGGTGGTTCTTCGAGGCGTGGCGTGCCTTCCACGCCGCATGGAGCCGGGCCTCCACGTGCGCGGAGGGCGGCGGCTCGACACTGTGTGTCAGGGCAAAACTGTCAATGGCAGCCTTCACGGCGGCAAGGCGCGGATGCCCTGGACCGACGAAAAGGTCGACTTGGGCCTCTGGGTGTCCCGTGAGGTCGGCCAGGTTTCGCACACGCAGGATCTCGGCCAGCCGCAGGACGGTTTCGAGACCGGGTGCCTTCTGCTGCCCATTCTCGATCTTGCGGTACGTGTGCGGCGAGATGCCCAGCAGATCGGCGACCTGAGTCTGCGTCATCCCGCGGCGCTCGCGATGGATCTGTACCCGCTGGCCGAACCTGAGCGGGTCGGCGTAGGGATCCGGAGTAGCGTCTTCAGACATCACAGTCCTGCCCCTCCTCGCAGCTTCGTCACTGGCAAGGGGATGGGGCGAGGCCGTTCCTTCGTGAGTGATCCGTCTACGCCCCCTCGGACGGAACCAAGCCCTCACCGAGGCCTGCCGGGTGCTCACACCGGGAAGAAGGCCTTCACATCGACTTACGCAGGGCGCCCCTCGTCGTCACGGCCGGTGGGCGGTCGGGCGGTTCGGTGGGGTTACGCGCTCGCCGGTGGGGTCAGGCGCTCGCCGGGGGCAGGGTCACCTCGAAGCGGCAGCCGCCGGGGATGTTGCGGACGGTCGTGCGGCCCTGGTGGGCCTCCACGATGCCGCGGACGATCGCCAGGCCGAGGCCCGCGCCGGCCGGTGGGGTGCGGGCGTCCGTGCCGCGCCAGCCGGTGTCGAAGACGCGGGGCAGGTCCTCGTCGGGGATGCCGCCGCAGCCGTCGGTGACGGAGAGGACCACGCCGTCGGGGGCGCGCTCGGCGGCGATGGCGACCGTGCCGTCGGCGGGGGTCCGGCGGATGGCGTTGACCAGCAGGTTGGCCAGGACCCGGCTCATCTCCTTGCCGTCCACCTCGACCGGCAGCGGCTGCACCCCGTCGCCGACCAGCCGTACGCCGTGCTCGCGGGCGAGCGGGCCGACCCCCGCGAGGGCGTCGCCCACCAGGTCGTACAGCGAGATCCGGGCGGGGCTCAGCGGCAGTGTCCCGGCGTGGATGCGGGAGAGTTCGAAGAGGTCGCCGACCATGTCGTTGAGGCGTTCCACCTCGGTGCGGATCTGCCTGAGGTAGCGCTCGGGGTCGGCGGCCACCCCGTCCTCCAGCGCCTCCGACATGGCGCGCAGCCCCGCGAGCGGCGTGCGCAGGTCGTGCGAGATCCAGGCGACGAGTTCACGCCGGGAGGTCTCCAGCGCGCGCTCACGTTCCCGGGAAGCGGCCAGCTTGGCGCTGGTGGCGGCCAACTCGCGGCTGAGGGCGTCCAGTTCGGCGGTGGCCGGGACGGCGGGCGCGGCGAAGGCACCGCCGTCGCCGAAGTGCCGGGCGGCGTCCGTGAGTTCACGGCTGCGGGCGACGACCCAGCGGCCCAGGAGCAGCGCGGTGAGCAGCGAGACGACGGCCGCCATGGCGACGACGGTCGTGACGACCCGCAGGTCGTGCGACGACAGGAACATCGCCTGGGCCACCGCCATCGTCCCGGCCAGCATGGCGACCACCCCGACGGCGGCCACCACGGCGAGCGAGGCGGTGAGCGAGCGGCGGCGGATCACGCGCAGCACGGCCGCTCCGACGAGGCCGGTGGCGGCGGCGCCGAGGAAGGCGTAGAGGGCGATGAGGAGGGTGTCGCGCATGTCAGTCGCCGTCCGTTCCGGTCAGGGGCCGAGGTCCCGTTGCGGTGCCTGTTCCGGGGCCCGATTCCGTTCCCGTTCCGGGTCCCGTTCCCGTTCCGGGGCCCGATTCCGTTCCCGTTCCGGGGCCCGTTCCCGTTCCGGGGCCCGATTCCGTTCCCGTTCCGGGGCCCGTTCCCGTTCCGGGGCCCGATTCCGTTTCCGTTTCGGTGGGTTCGAATCGGTAGCCCACGCCCCATACCGTCTGGATGAGGGCGGGGCGGGCCGGGTCGTCCTCGACCTTGCCGCGCAGGCGGCGGACGTGGACGGTGACGGTGGACAGGTCACCGAAGTCCCAGCCCCACACCTCCCGCATCAGCTCCTCCCGGCCGAAGGCGCGGCCGGGGTGGCGCAGGAAGAAGGCGAGCAGGTCGAACTCGCGGAGCGTGAGCGCGAGTTCGGTGCCGTTCTTGGTGGCCCGGCGGGCGTCCGGATCGACGGTGAGGCCGGCCGCGCCGAGGGGGCCGGGGGCAGGACGGGCGTCTCCGGGGACGGTCGCGGGCCGGGTGCGGCGCAGCACCGACTCCACGCGCAGGACGAGTTCGCGCGGGCTGAAGGGCTTGGTGACGTAGTCGTCGGCACCTATCTCCAGGCCGAGGATGCGGTCGTCCTCGTCGCCGCGCGCGGTGAGCATGACGACCGGCACCGGGCCCCGCTCGCGCAGCCGCCGGCACACCTCCAGGCCGTCCATGCCCGGCAGCATCAGGTCCAGCACCACCAGGTCGGGCCGCCGCGCGGCGGCGCGAGCGAGGGCGCCCGGACCGTCGGCGGCGCGGTCCACGGCGTAACCGGCACGGTCGAGGTAGCCCGCGACGACCTCGGCGACGGTCGGGTCGTCGTCCACGACGAGGATCCGGCCGCGGTGAGCCGGCCGCTGCTGCTCCTGGTCAGCGGCGGGGCGGGAGCCAGGGCCGGGGGCGGGTCCGGGGCCGGGGGCGGGTCCGGGGCCGGGGGGTGGGGCTGGGTGCGGCTGCTGCATGCTTTCCAGCCTGTCACCGTGGGGCGGAGCGGGGGCGGAGCACGGACGGCTGTGGTGTCGACGTCCGCGTTTCGTAAGGAGCGGATGCCCCCTTTGTCACGGTTCGGGTTCGTAGGGTGAGCCTCGTGACCACCTCATCTCTTCCGCCCGACGGGGATCCCGGCGTGGATCTCCACAGGGGCCCCGGCGTCGACGTCGTGCTGCCGTGTCTCGACGAGGCCGAGGCGTTGCCCTGGGTGCTCGCTCGGATCCCGCCCGGCTGGCGCGCGATCGTCGTGGACAACGGCTCGACGGACGGTTCCGCCGATGTCGCCCGCGCGCTCGGGGCGTACGTCGTCCACGAGGAGCGGCGCGGGTTCGGTGCCGCCTGCCATGCAGGGCTGCTCGCGGCCACCGCCGAGGTGGTCTGCTTCTGCGACTGCGACGCCACCCTCGATCCCGGGCGGCTGGTGCCCTTCGTCGAGGAGGTCCGCGCCGGCGGGGCCGACCTGGTCCTGGGCCGGCGCCGGCCCCTGAGCCGGGGCGCCTGGCCCGTGCACGCCCGCGCGGGCAACCTCGCGCTCTCCCTGCTGCTGCGCCGGCGCACCGGGCTGCGCCTGCACGATCTCGGTCCCCTGCGTGCGGCGCGGCGCGAGCCGTTGCTCGCGCTCGGGCTCACGGACCGGCGCAGTGGATATCCCCTGCAGATGGTGGTCCGCGCGGCGGACGCGGGGTGGCGTATCACCGAGCGTGACGTCCCGTACCTGGCGCGTACGGGGGCGTCCAAGGTCACGGGTACGTGGCGGGGGACGTGGCAGGCGGTGCGGGACATGAGCGGGGTTCTTCGCGAAGGGGCGTCCGTGCGGGCCGGTGGGGGCTTGTCGCGCCCACGCGGCGAAGCCGCCCATCGATATCGATAGGGCCCCGCGCCCCGGTCCCCGCCACCCGACCCCCGTCACCCCGGCCCCCGTCACCCCGGCCCCCGTCACCCCGGTCCCCGTCCAGAAAGGCCCCCCGTGACCACCCTCCTCGTCATCGCCAAGGAACCCCTCCCCGGTCGGGTGAAGACGCGGCTCAGCCCGCCGTTCACTCCGGAGGAGGCCGCGGGGCTCGCGGAGGCGGCGCTCGTGGACACGTTGCGGGCGGTGGGTGAGGCGCGGGCGGTGCGGCGGGTGCTCGTGCTGGACGGGCGGGCCGGGCCGTGGTTGCCGCCCGGGTTCGAGGTCGTACCCCAGTGCGGGGGCGGGCTGGACGCGCGGCTCGCGGACGCGTTCGCCCGCTGCGACGGACCGGCGTTACTGATCGGCATGGACACCCCGCAGGTCACCCCGGCCCTGCTGACCGTGGACTTCGCGGACTGCGACGCGCACTTCGGGCCGGCCGAGGACGGCGGTTTCTGGGCGCTGGGCCTGGCCCGCCCGGAACCGGCGCTGCTGCGGGGCGTGCCCATGTCCTCGCCGGTGACCGGTGCCGTCCAGCGCGAGCGGCTGGTCGCCGCCGGGCTGCGGGTGCGGGACCTGCCCCGGCTGCGGGACGTCGACACCGCCGAAGACGCGCACGCCGTCGCCGCCCTCGCCCCGCACGGCGCCTTCGCCGCCCGGCTGGCGGACTGTACGACGGACGGTCACCGATGAGCGCCACGACCACCCCGCCCACGCCACCAGCCCCGGTGGCACCACTCGCCCCACCCACCCCGCCGGCCCCACCCGCCTGGGCCGCCTCCGACCCGTACGCCACCGCCCTGCGCACCGGTCGCGGCCCCCTGTATCTGCGCCGCGCCGACGGCTGGCTGCTGCCGCTGGAGGTGGAGCGGTGGTGCGCCGGGGCGGACGACGTGGACCGGGCGGTCCTCGACCGGTGCGAGGGGGCCGTGCTGGACGTCGGCTGCGGGCCCGGCCGGCTGGTCGCGGAGCTGGCCGCCCGGGGTCGTACCGTCCTCGGTGTCGACGTGAGCGAGGCGGCCGTCACCCGTACCAACACGCTCGGCGGGCAGGCCCTGCGCCGCTCGGTCTTCGATCCGCTGCCCGGCGAGGGCCGCTGGGACACCGTCCTGCTGATGGACGGGAACGTCGGGATCGGCGGCGATCCGGGCGCCCTGCTGCGCAGGATGGGGCAACTCCTCGCCCCGGACGGCCTGTTGATCGCCGAGACCGCCGCCCCGGACATCGACGAGCGGGCCCAGGTACAGGTGGTCGACGTCGCCCTCGGGCCCGCCGCCGTGGGCGAGCCCTTTCCCTGGGCGCGGATCGGTACGCCCGCCCTGCTCCGGCTCGCCGGGCGGGCCGGGTGGCGGACGGTCGCTCAGTGGGCGGCCGGCGAACGGCGTTTCGCCGCCCTGCGCAGCCGCGTCCGCAGCCGTAGCCGCAGCACCAGCACCACCGCCGAGCCGCCGAAGAGCAGGGCGGTGATCAGCAGCCAGCGGCCGAGGTAGACGTCCGAGGACTGGCCCGTGGCCATGCGGTAGCGCTCGGCCACGCGGTCGGAGATCAGCGGGAACCACACGAGCAGCAGCAGCCCGGACAGCGCCGCCGGCACCCGTACGTACGACACCCACGCCCGGCCCCCGGCCGTGTCCAGGCCGCCCACCAGCACCCGGTCCAGTACGGAGTACAACGGCACCAGCACCAGGTCGTGCAGCAGGGCCGCGCCCACGATCCACAGCGCCACCCCGAACCAGTCACCGGACAGCAACCGCACCCCGGCGTACACGGCGAGCGCGAACGAGGCGGCGAGCAGCAGCAGTTGGAACGGGCTGCCGAGGGGGAGACGGGGGACGCGGGGAAGGCGGGCGGCTCGGGGAAGGCGGGGCAGGCGCATCACAGGGCTCCGAAGGTCAGCCGGGCCACCCACTTGGTGTTGAGCACACCGGGTGCGGCGGGCACGATGACGCGGGCCGGGTGGCCGTGGTCGGGGGACAGGGCCTCGCCGTTGACGTACAGGGCGAGCAGGGAGCGCGGGTCGGCCACCTGGTTGGCGCGCAGGGCGGCGCGGCGGAAGGCGCCGTGGCGTTGCAGGGACTCCACGAACAGGTCCGGCGGGTCACCGTCGTACCCGACCAGGGCGGCGAGGTCGCGCAGCCGTACCCCGCGCCACCACTGGTCGGCCGTGGACCAGCCCTCGACGCAGGCGATGGGCAGCGACGAGCTGTGCTGGGGCATGAGCAGGAGTTGCGCGCGGCTGAGGCGGACGGTTCCGGTGCGGCCGGTGACGACGAGCCGCCAGGCCTCCTCCCCCGTCTCCGCCGCGTCGATCCCGGCGTAGGCGGCCGTCTTGTTGATCTGGAAGCCGTTCGGGCCGCCGCCCGGGTCGGTCCCGCCGTGCGGCGCGAGCAGTGCGGTACGGCGGAAGGGCCCGCCAAGGCTCTGCCCCACCGTGGTCACGAACAGCAGCAGCGAGCCGCCGCCGACCATCCACAGCGCACCGCGCCGGGAGACGGTGGGTGGGGCGGGCTCCGGCGCGACGAGGTCGTCGTCCCGGTCCGGGCGCACGGCCGAGCCGCCGTCCTGCTCGCGCATCCGCTGCCGTACCGCCCGCACCGCCTTCGGGGTCTTCAGCACGGCATGGGCGAGGAACGCGGCGAAGAACACCCAGGCGCCGTAGAAGTGCAGCGGGTAGAAGGAGCCGGGGAAGATGTAGTCCAGCTGGACGTTGAGCACGCCGGTCGTGAACTCGAACAGGCCGCCGCCGACCAGCAGCAGCAACGAGACCCGCTCCAGCGCGTGTGCGAGCGAGCGGGCCGGGGGCAGTGTGAACAGTTTCGGCACCACCGACCACAGCTTGGCCAGCAGCACCGGGATCAGGGTGATGCCCAGGGTGACGTGCAGGCCCTGGGTGAACCGGTACAGCCACACGGGGCCGGTCGGCCAGGCGAAGAGGTAGAGGCCGAGGATCCCCTTGTCGGGGGTCGTGTCGTTGACCGGGGACAGGCCCGGGTTGTAGGCGGCGTACGACACCAGGCCGGTCACGAACAGCACGGTGACGCCGACGAGCAGCACGAGCCCGAGCACGGAGGTGAACCACGTGCCACGCAGGGGGCTGCGCCAGAAACCGGGGGAGGTGGGAAGCCGGGGATGGTCGCGCATGTCCCGACCGTAGGCCCGCGGACTGCGGGAATCGGGGGCACGACCCATGACGAAACGCTGACGTCCGGCCCGTACGGCGGCTCGCGCGCGGCCATGCGGCCTAACGTGCCGGTGTGATCCGCCTCCCCCGCTCCGGCCCCCGCCCTCACCGTGACCCCCGCCCTCGCCCCGCAGCCGCCGGCGCTTCCTCCACCACGGACAGCGCCGGCGCCTCCCCGCCCCCCGAGCCCCGCTCCGGCACCCGCCGCGACCTCTGCGCCGCCGGTGCCGCCGTCCTCCTCGTGACGGTCGCCGTGCTCGTCGGCCGGCACATCCAGGACACCCGGCACACCCTGTTCGTGCACTGGCCGCCGGTGTTCGCCGAGTGGGAGCCGCATGTGGGACCGGGCACGCCGGCCGCCGTGGTCCTCGCGGTGGCCGGGGTGGCGTACGGGCCGTCGCTGGCCGCCCGGCTGCCGTGGCGGGCCCTGCTCGCGGCGGCGTGGGCGGCGTCCCTGGCCTGGATCGTCTCCCTCGCGCTGGTCGACGGCTGGCAGCGGGGCATCGCGGGCCGGCTGACCGCCAAGGAGGAGTACCTGCGGGTCATCGGCCGCTTCCACGACATCCCGGCGACCCTGCGCGACTTCACCCACCACATCGTCAGCGGTACTCCGCACCCCTGGCCGGCGCACGTCGCCGGGCATCCGCCGGGGGCCACGCTCACGTTCGTGCTCCTGGACCGGATCGGGCTGCACGGCGGCGGCTGGGCCGGGACGTGGTGCATCGTGCTGGGTTCCTCCGCCTGTGTGGCCGTGCTGATCGCGCTGCGCGCGCTGACGGACGAGTCCCTGGCCCGCCGCGCGGCACCCTTCCTGGTCCTGCCCCCGGCGGCCGTCTGGCTGGGCACCTCCGCCGACGGCTTCTACGCGGCCGTCGCCGCCTGGGCCCTCGCCCTGCTCGCACTGGCCCTGACCCGGCGCTCACCGGCCGGGGCCTGGCCCTGGGCCGCCGCCTCCGGCCTGCTCTTCGGCCTGACCTGCTACCTGTCGTACGGGCTCACGCTCTTCGCCGTGATCGGCGCGGCCGTCCTGCTGCTGGGGCGCGGGGGCCTGCGTCCCGTGCTCGTCGCGGCGTTCGTCGCCGGACTGGCCGTCGTACCGGTGGCGTTCACGCTGGCCGGCTTCAACTGGTGGACGGCGTACCACCTGTTGGTGACCCGCTACTACCAGGGCATCGGCGGCACCCGCCCCTACGGCTACTGGGTCTGGGCCAACCTGGCCTGCACGGCCCTGATCACCGGTCCGGCCACGGCGGCGGGCCTGCGCCGCACCGGCACCGGTCTCGCCCACCGCACCGACCCGGCCCGTACCCGGCTGGCGTTCCTCGTGGCCGCCGCCCTGCTGGCCCTCCTCCTCGCCGACCTGTCGGGCCTGAGCAAGGCGGAGACCGAGCGGATCTGGCTGCCGTTCGCGATGTGGCTGCTGCCCGCGTGCGCCTTCCTGCCCCGCCCACGCGCCTGGCTGGCCGCCCAGACGATCCTCGCCCTGCTCCTCAACCACCTGCTGCTCACGGGCTGGTGAACTCCCGCTCCGCGGCGTGGACGCCCCGCCATGCACCGGGCTCGCCGCCCGAACAGCCCTCACCCTGGCTGCTGTTCACCGGCTGGTGAACCCCCACTCCGCGGCGCGGACACCCCGCCACGCACCGGGCTCGCCGCGCGGATGGGGTGGCCGTGCCAAGCGCTCCCCGCTGGAAGCGCTCCGCTGGGAAGCCTGTGCGTCATCTGCGGGTCCGTCCTGGCTGGTCGCGCAGATCCCCGCGGGCCGTCCGTGGCTGGTCGCGCAGTTCCCCGCGGCCCTTCCGGGGCGCGGTCGCGCACGGACCTTCGCCGATCCCGCTCGGACGCTCCGCCCTCTCCTCCCCACTACCCGACCAGCGCCCCGTCGCCCCGTCACCACCCCCCGACCGGGGCCCCGTCAGGCCATCCCCACCACCACCTGACCGCTGGCTCATCAGCCCATCCCCGCCGCCCGGCCGCTGCCCCGTCAGCGCCTCGGCGACCCGGGCCGCGAGGGTTGCGGCGGCTGTCGGCGTGCCGCCGGGGCAGCGCACGTGGATCACCCGTCCCCACGGACCGCCGGGCCCCGGAACGGCCACCGAGGCGGCCAGTACGCTCTTGCCGACGCCCGCGGCCCCGGTCACGGTCACCAGCCGTCCCCGGGCCAGCCCCTCCCGCAGTGCCGCCGTCTCCACTTCACGGCCGACCAGACCGCCCGTCCCCCGACGCCCTGCCGCGGACGCCCCCTCGCCGCTTGCCCACACTGTTCCCAGCACTCCATACCTTGCGCGGTGCGATGTCCGGCGACGGCCCGCCGAACGAAATCGTTTCTGCAACCGCCACCACGGCAACTCCAACGCCCGCCCGCAACCACGGGTGGCGCACCCGCGCCCGCTGTCACACGCCGTAACGAACGCCCGAACGTCTGTCGCCGCGTTCCCTCGCATGCAGGGCACCATGTCCCCCGAACGGCGGCGGGGCCCGTCCCCCTCGTAGCGTGGCGGCGACGCTAGTACTCCTCGTCCTTGTCGCCCCCCGGACCACCGCTCGAACCGCCGCCGGAGTCCCCACCCGAACCAGAGCCGGAACCGCCCCCCGAGCCGTCGATCTCGTTCTCGCCGACCGTCTTCACCAGCCGTGCCCCCTGGCCCGCCTCGGGCAGTTCGCCCACCTTGGCGCGGGCGTACAGGACGTCGCCGATGAACATGTCGTAGAGCAGGATGCCGATCACTCCGCCGATCAGCGGCCCGACGATCGGAATCCACCAGTAGTCGCTGTACGAGCCCGCCACCGAGCCCGGGAACGCCAGGCTCTGCCAGCCCGCGACCCACGTGAACAGGCGCGGCCCGAAGTCGCGGGCGGGGTTGATGGCGTAGCCCGCGTTGGCGCCGTAGGACATGCCGATCGCGGCGACCGCGAAACCGACCATCAGCGGGCCGAGGTTGGCCTTCACGGCTTGGTTCCGCAGGTCGATGATGGCGACGACGAACATGACCAGGAAGGCCGTGCCGACGATCTGGTCGATCAGCGGGCCCCAGTTGCCGCCGTGGAAGTAGGCGGCGGGGAAGGTGGCGAAGATGGAGAACGTGGCGTTCGTACGCCCGTTCACCTTGGGCCCCTTCACCGTGGAGTCGTAGGCGCCGATCGCGTCGTGATAGACGAGATAGACCAGCGCCGCCCCGGCGAACGCGCCGACGACCTGCGAGAACCAGAACGGTACGACCTTCTTCCAGGGGAACCCGCGGCGCACGGCCATGGCCAGCGTGACGGCGGGGTTCAGGTGGGCGCCGCTGACACCGCCGGCCACGTAGATGCCGAAGACGACGGCGAAGGCCCAGCCCCACGTGATCAGAAGCCAGTCACCGGCCGCGAGGAAGATCGTCGTGGTCGTGGCGGCACGGCCGGAGCCGGGCAGCGCGGCCACCGCCATCGCGACGACTCCGCAGCCGAAGGCGATGAGGACGAAGGTCCCGAGGAACTCCGCCAGACACTCACCCGCCAGGCCTGCCCGGTTTCTGAAGCGGGACGGCTTGAGAATCGGGGGGATTTCCAAAGCCATTGAGGCCCCCTTGACGAGAGCAATACGGCCAACATCACCCATATTGGCCCACAAAGGGGCTTCGTGCAGGGCGGCACTGACGGCGCTGATGGCCCTGATGGCGCCGGTGGCACCGGCAGCCCTGGCACCCCTGGCGGCGCTGGCGGCACTGACGGCAGCCAGCGGCGGGTCACGCGTCCAAGTCGTCGGCGTAGTGCCGGAAACCGTGCCGCTCACGGTGCACGCGCCACAGCGTCTCCGCGAGCACGCCCGGATCCTTGCGCACATGGCCCGCGGTGATGGCCCCCGGGATCACCAGTTGCGCGACGTGGATCCCCTCGCGGGCCAGCCGGTCGTGCAGCAGATGCCCGTACGCGCTCTCCGCCGCGAAGGCGATCGAGGTCCCGGCCCGCTCGGGATGCGGTACGGCGGCGCTCCCGCCGTTGACCAGGAGGATGGTGCCGCGCCCCAGCAGGCGCATCCCGGGCAGCACCTGCTGCACCGCGGCGACCGGCCCGTACACCGAGAACTCGATCGGCCCGAGCAGATCCCGGTACCCGGTCTCCAGCACGGGCCGCATGAAGTCCCGGTGCGGGACCGGGCTGTACTGGAGCACCTCGACGGGGCCGAGCGTCTCGCCGGCGGCGCGCAGGGCGGCGACCAGCTCGTCGGGTCTGCGCACGTCCGCGGGGAAGCCGTGCGCGGCGACCCCCTCGGCGGCGAGTTCCTCCACAAGCAGGTCAAGTCGGTTGCGGTCGCGCGCGACGAGCGCGACGGCGAACCCCTCGCGCCCGAACCGGCGCGCCACGGCGGCTCCCAGACCCGGGCCGGCGCCGACGACGGCCATGGTGCTCATGGCGGTGCTCATGGCGGTACTCATGGCGGTACTCATGGCGGCAATCCTTACCGCACCCGGCCGCCGGCGAACCCCCGCGCGCGGCGGCCGGATCCGGGGCGTGCGTGCGCTCAGGGGGTGCTGCTGCGGGCCGGCCGGTAGGTGGCCAGGGACCAGATCACGAAGAAGCTGAGGCCGATCATGATCAGGGACCAGAACGGGGCGTACGGCAGGAACAGGAACTGGGCGATCAGGCTCAGCGAGGCCAGCACGATGCCGACCGCCCGCGCCCATTCGGCGCCCTTGAGGATGCCCGCACCGGTGATCGCGGCGATCACGCCGAGCACGATGAGGATCCAGCCCCAGCCGGTGAGGTTGATCTTGTACGAGTACGTGTCGATCCGGGCGTACACGTCGTCGGAGGCGATCGCGGAGATGCCCTGGAGTATGGCGAGGATGCCGTTCACCAGCATCAGCACGCCCGCGAAGACGGTGCCTCCCTCGGCCAGGGCGCCGTGCGGCGCGGGAGCCGGGGCCGGAGCCGGTGGGGTGTGCTGCGTCATGGCCGTACCTCCGCCGTCGTCCCCGAGCCGGTGGTACGTACGAGGATCCGACGAGCGGCCGCCGGCGACCACGGAGGCTACTCCGAACGGGTGAACAGTTGCCGCTCGACAAAGGCCTCGCGCCACCCCGGAGCGGAGACCGCACGCCCCCGGGCGAAAACCTCACGCCACCCCGGAGCGAAGACCTCGCGCCCCCGGAGCGAAGACCTCACGCCATCCAGAAGAAGACCGCCGTCATCCGCTTCTCCTCCAGCGTCCGGCCGGTGTAGGCGGTCGCGCTGTGCACGAGGTTGGCGTTGTAGAGAAGAAGGCGGTTGTACTTGTGGGGGACCTGGACGTCCTCCTCGAAGGCGTCCGGGGCGACGAAGCGGGTGCCGAGGGCCTCGACGAGGTTGTTGTGCGGGGCCTGGACGACGTTGCCGCCGAGCCGGCCGCCGGGCAGGGACTGGCGGAAGAAGCTCGTGCCGCAGCCCTTGGGCACACGCGGGTTGAGGTACAGGACGGCCGCGTACCGGCACAGTGCGCGCGAGTCGGTGTGCGGGCGCGGCTCGCTCTCGCCCTCGCCGACCACCTGCACGCAGTTGTGGTTGAGGGTGCCGCCGCCGGGCGCCCGCTGCACCCACAGTTCCCCGGCCCCGGTCGACTTCTTCACCAGCCGCTCGACACAGGCGAGTTCGTCCGGCTCCAGGCCGGGCATGGCACGCAGTCCGGGCCAGGTCTCCGAGGTGTACGGATAGCCCTCGACCCAGTCGTCCTTGGCCAGACACCGTTCCCGTACGGCGTCGACGTCGGGCAGGACGTCGTCCAGCACCCAGTAGTCGCGGCCCTTGGTCGGCTTGCGGTAGGGCAGGACGGGCAGCGCGGCGGGCATTCTGGGCTGTGGGGGCATGCGGCGAATCTAGGCTCGCGTTTCCCCTGCCTTCTCCCGCCGAGCGGTCAACCTTTCGCCAACAGGAGCCCTGTCTTTGCCAATAGAGGCCCATGTTCGTCAACTCGGCCCCAACGAAGGGGAATCTTTACCCGGCCGCGCCGATACGAACGGCCCCCTCATCCGTACTGCTGTGCGTCACGACCGCCCGCGGGCGGAGTCCCCCAGGCAGGAGGCACGGTGCGGTTTTCGCGGAACGCGACGGGAACGCTCTTCGTGGGCGGCGCGATGGCCCTGACCCTCGCGGCACTCGTCTACCCCGGCATGCTGGGCCTGAGCACCGTCTCCAGCTCACAGACACGCGTCATCGCCGACACCCAGTGGGGCCCGCTCACCGAGGCGGACCGGGACTTCGTGGTGAAGGTGCGGGCGGCCGGCCTGTGGGAGTACCCCGTCGGCCAGATCGGACTGCGCAAGGGCACCACCAAGGGGGTCCGGACGGCCAGTCAGCACCTGGTCGACGGGCACTCCGCGCTCGACGCCACCTGCCGCAAGATCGCGCCGATGCTCGGCATCACCCTGCCCGACCTGCCGAGCCCCCAGCAGCAGGGCTTCGTCAACACCCTGCAGTCGGACACCGGCGGGAAGTTCGACTCCGACTTCGCCAACATCCTGCGGATGACGCACGGTTCGATCTTCAACACGGTGGCGAAGATCCGTTCCACGACCGAGAACTCACTGGTGCGGGCACTGGCCGACCAGGCCAACGACACCGTGCTCGACCACATCACGGTCATGGAGAAGACCGGCCTGGTCGACTTCGACCAGACCCTCTTCCAGCAGACCACCCCGCCGAAACTCCCCTCCTCCGACCTGACCCCGCCGCCCCCGTCCCCCGGCCAGCCGCAGGTGGTCCTCACCCCGCCGCCGAACGCCACGTCCACACCGGTGGACATCGACGGGCTGGCGGGCGCGGCGGGAGGGAACGGCGGCGGGAACACGGGGGCCGGCGGGGCCACGGGAGCCGACGGGAACACGGGGGCCGGCGGGAACACGGGGGCCGGCCCGAACCCGACGACCGGTCAGACCCCCGCCCGGTCGCCGACTAGCTAGGGCACGACCGTCTCCAGGTACAACTTCACGTACCGCTCCACGTCCACGTCCAACGCCACGTCCACCAGGGTCCGGGCGCGCTCGCCGTGGTGGATCTCGGACTCGCCGTGGCGCGGCCTGCGGTCGACGATCGTCTGGCCGCGGCTCGGACCGGGACCGAGGGAGACCTCGACGGGGAGCAGCCGCGTGGTGATGCCTCCCGGGTCGGCGACCGCGCACACGGCGCCCGCGTCGCCCAGGCCGCCGGCCGGGTCGTCACCGTCGGGGTCGGGCGCGGCCGGCCGGTGGGCCAGCAGTTCCCCGGCGAGCCGGGCACCGGGCTCCTTGCTCCCGCGCAGCCGCCGTACCTGCGGGCCCGGTACGACGACCCGGGTGAACACGTCGAGCCCGTACATGGTGATCGGCACCCCGGCGGTGAGCAGGATCGCCGCCGCCTCGGGGTCGTGCCACACGTTGAACTCGGCGACCGGCGTGGCGTTCCCGGCCCCGGCGGCGCCGCCCATGAACACGATCCGCTCGATGTTCCGGGTCACTTCGGGGTGGGTGCGCAGGAGCAGCGCGATGTTGGTGAGCGGGGCGGTCGGGATCAGGGTGACCGGGCGTTCGGAGGCCAGGATCTCCCGGCGCAGGAGGGTCACGGCGTCCACGGCGGCGCGACCGCGACCGGGCGCGGGAAGGCCCAGGTCACCCATGCCGTCCTTGCCGTGCACGTGCCGTGCGGAGCGGGCCGGCTCGATCAGCGGGCGCTCGGCGCCCCGCGCCACCGGTACGTCGTGGGCGCCGGCCTGCTCCAGCACGGTCAGGGTGTTGCGCACCACGCCGTCGACGTCGGTGTTCCCGGCCACGCAGGTCACGGCCCGCAGGTCAAGGCCGGGGTGCCGTACGGCGAACAGGAGGGCCAGGGCGTCGTCGACGCCGGTGTCACAGTCGATGATCACGGGAATGGGCTGACCGGTCACAGCGGTCTCCTTCCGTCCTCCCCGACCCTAGACGAGTCATTCCGAATGCTGACGGTGCGTCTGGGAACGAAGGCAGGGCGTCCAAGATCGATCTGTGACGAATGACCTGGACGCCCTGCTG
>NZ_JBICZA010000053.1:0-41455 GCF_043201585.1 Streptomyces sp. NPDC048297 | reverse complement strand
CCGCACCCGCTACGAACGACGCGCCGATCTCCACCAGGGCCTGCTCGAACTGGCCTGCAGTCTCATATGCCTCCGCCGCCTACGAACCTCATTCTAAGTCCTCCGACGGCTCGGCGATCTCGTCCTGGCCTGTCGCCGTCACCAGTGGTGTCCCGGCGGCCTTGACGTGGAACGTCACCGACTCCCTGTCCGAGGACGGTTTGCTCGACATCCGGGCGGCCTTCACGGACGGTACGACGACTGCCTACTCGTCGGCCCACACGATCACCTTGGACCGCAACGCCGGCACCGCCCCCAGCGCAGATGTCGGCCCCGGTTCTGTCAACGCTCTGACCGGCGACTTCACCCTGTCCGACACGGACGCCTCCGGCTTCGACCTGTCCGTGTCGCGGACCGCCTCCTCCCGCCGCCCAAGTGCGGGTTCGGATGCCGAAGGCCAGGTGGCGATCTTCGGCCCGCAGTGGACCTCCGGGACCACTGCCGAGATCACTGACTCCGACTGGGCCTACATCCGTAAGACCTCCGGGACCTCGACCTCCGCGACCTCGGTGGCCCTGGTCGACGCGGACGGCGACGAGACCGGGTTCACCGCCACCTCTGCGGGGGGCTGGAAGTCCGAGCCCGGCTCGGAGTACCTGACCCTGACCGGTTCGCTGACCGGATCGTTTACACTCAAGGACGACCAGGGCACGACCACCACGTTTGCGAAGGTGGACTCGGCGGCGACGACCTGGCAGGTGGCCAGCACCTACTTGGCGACCGACAACTCCACCACCAAGGTGGTCTCAGAGAAGGTCACCTCCGGCAGCAGCACCCTGGCCCGCCCGAAGTACATCATCGCCCCCACCTCGGCGGTGTCGTCCTCGACGTGTGAGACCACGCCGTCGACGAAGGGCTGCCGGGTTATGGAGTTTGTCTACGCCACCTCCACTACCGCCACCTCCACCGCGCTGGGCGACTACAGCGGGCAGGTCAAGCAGATCAAGGAGTGGGCCACCGACCCGGGTGCCTCGGCGGCGACCGCCACGGTGGTCGCCCAGTACTCCTACGACGACTCCGGCCGGCTGCGTGAGGACTGGGACCCCAGGATCAGCCCCGCGCTGAAGACGACCTACACCTACGACTCGGCAGGCCGGGTCGTCACACTGACCCCGGCCGGCGAACTGCCATGGACATTCACCTACGGCACGGCCGGCAACGCGGCCACCGCCGGTTCGGGGATGCTGCTGTCGGCTTCCCGGCCGAACCTGAAGGCGGGCAGCAAGAGCGAGACCGACGGCACGACAGCCACCACGAGCGTGGTCTATGACGTGCCGCTGACCGGCTCCAAGGCGCCCAACGCGATGGGTACCTCGGACGTCGGAGCCTGGGGCCAGACGGACGTGTCGACCGACGCGACGGCCGTCTTCCCAGCCGACGCCGTGCCGTCGTCCAACACCGGCAGCGACCTGGCCGCCTCTGACTACAAGCGGGCGACGATCACCTACAGCGACGCCTCCGGCCGCGCGGTGAACACGGCCACGCCAGGTGGTCATGTCGACATGACCGAGTACGACCGCTTCGGCAACACCATCCGCGAGCTGACCGCCTCCAACCGCGAGTTGGCTCTGGCCACCAGCGGTGACAGGCTGGCCGAGCAGGTCGCACTGAGCATCGACCAGATGAGCAGCGCCGACCGGGCAGAGTTGCTGTCCACCCGCTCGGTGTACTCCAGCGACGGCCTGCGGACGCTGGACCAGAAGGGCCCGCTGCACCTGGCCACCCTCACCTCCACCCTCGCCGCAGGATCCGGTGGAACCGACGTGCCCGCCGGAACCTCATGGCCGGTCCGCCAGCACACCGTCAACACCTACGACGAGAACCGCCCCACCGACGGCACCGCCACCGTCGCCAACCAGATAACCACCACCAAGGTCGGGGCGTGGGCCAACGGCTACCCCTCCGATACCGACGTACGAACCACGAGTACGCAGTATGACTGGGTCAAGGGCCTGCCCACGGCCACCATCACCGACCCGTCCGGCCTGGCGCTGAAGACCACCACGTCGTACGACTCTCAGGGCCGGGTCACCAAGACCACCCTGCCGAAGTCGTCCGGCTCGGACGCCGGAGCCACGGTCACCACGTACTACTCGGCCACCGGCAGCGGTGCCTGTAACGGAAAGCCCGAGTGGGCCGACTTCGTCTGCTCCACCGGCCCGGCCGGCGCCATCACGCTCGGCGGCTCCAACCCCACCGAACTGCCCACCAAGACCGTCGAATACGACCGCTGGGGCAACGCCGCCAAGACCACGGAGACCGCGAACTCGGTCACCCGCACCGCCATCAACACCCACGACGGCGCGGGCCGCGTCCAGACCACCTCGGTGAGCGGTGGGGTGGGCACGGCCGTGCCAGACACCACCACCACCTACGACACCGACAGCGGCGACGTGGCCACGGTCACCTCCAACGGACAGACCATCACCCACACCTATGACCAGCTCGGACGGGAGATCTCCTACAGCGACGGCGCGGGCAACACCGCCGCCACGCAGTACGACGCGCTCGGCCGGCCGGTGAAGACCACCGACTCCGCCCCGTCGACCACCACCTACACCTACGACACGTCCAAGGACCCGCGGGGGCTGGAGACCTCGCGCACCGACTCGGTCGCCGGCACCTTCGCCGCGACCTACGACGCGGAGGGTGAACTCGCCACCGAATCGCTGCCGGGCGGCTACACCCTGACCATCGGCCAGGACGAGACCGGCGCCGAGACCTCCCGGGTCTACACCCAGGACAGCGACAACACTGTCGTCGCCTCCGACACCACGGACGAAAGCGTCCAAGGCCAGGTCGTTGACGACACCAACACCGCCGGCCAGACCCGCAGCCGCAACTACACCTACGACGCGGCCGGACGCCTCACCCGGGCGGACGACACCGACCCGGACGGCGCCTGCACCCGCCGCGACTACACCTTCGACAACAACACCAACCGCACTGCCCTGGCCACCTCGACCAGCGACGTCGGCGCGGCCTGCACCTCCACCGGCGCCACCACCACGTCGTACTCCTACGACAGCGCCGACCGCCTGGTCACCTCCGGAACGGTCTACGACGCCTTCGGCCGCACCACCACCCAGGCGTCCGGCGCCACCATCGGCTACTACGCCAACGACCTCGTCCGCCAGCAGACCAAGGACAGCAAGCGCCAGACCTGGTCGCTGGACGCGGCCGGCCGCCTGGCCTCCTGGACCACCGAGTCCCAGGGAACAGACAGCACCTGGACCCAGACCGGATCCAAGACCAACCACTACGGCTCCGATGGTGACAGCCCCGACTGGATCCAGGAGACCAGCTCCACCATCACACGCAATGTCCAGGGCAGCAGCGGAGACCTGGACGCGATCACCAGCGCGTCCGGCGACACCGTCCTGCAGCTGACCGACATCCATGGTGATGTGACAGTCCGACTGCCGCTGGACACCTCCCAGGCTGTCACCGCGCTCGCCTACGACGAGTACGGCAACGCGGAGGGCGACACCTCCACCACCCGCTACGGCTGGCTCGGCGGCAAGCAACGGTCCAGCGAGACGGTCACCGGCGCCACCCTCATGGGGATACGCCTCTACGACCCGACCACCGGACGCTTCCTGTCCGTCGACCCGGTCCCCGGAGGCTCGGCAAACGCCTACGAGTACTGCAACGGCGATCCCGTCAACAACTACGACCTCGACGGCAAGAGCTGGTGGCGTCGGGCACTGAAATACACCGCTATCGGAGCCGGCATCGCCGGCGCAATCGCATGCGGCGCCTCGGTCGTCTGCGGTATCGCTGTGGGCGCGGCAGCAGGCGCCGGTGCCTACGCTGCGTCGCACGCGGGACGGCGAAGCTGGAGATGGGGTGGATTCGCCAGGGCAACGACCGTCGGAGCCCTCAGCGGTATCGGATGGGGCGGCTTTACCCGGGGCGCCGGCCATGAAGGCATACACTTCGCCTGGCGTGGCGCAAGGCGCTTCGGAGTAAGCTTCACCAAGAAGGCATCCGCACGCGGCAGCAATTTCTGGTGGAACCGCGCCGGAAGATACAGCAACAACTTCCGCATTCACAGTCACCGCATTCCGGGAATGTCGCGCTGGAAGTTCGTCCACTACCACCGTCGTGGAAACGGAAACATCGGAAATCACAGGCCGTGGCAGGGAAGGTGGTAACCACGAACAACGAGCAAGGGCAAGCGGACAACGCGGTCTCCTTTCCGATCGTTCTGATCGACGACGATCATTGGCTGACCGTGTGCGGATCCTTGCCGGACCTACAACTGGCCGTCGAGCCGGATTTCCTCGATGACATCGTGGCCGGATATGATGCGCTGGCTCGCCCTCTGCAGCTCTTCGCACAAGAGAAAAACGGCAGTTGGGGTACGAGGGATGCTGATACGATGGTCCGGGTGTCAGGAGCACCCGAACCGGAAGCACTTCAGCGAGACGTTCGGAGCTTCTTTTCGCTCTGGACCGATGAAGAGGAACCCGGGTTCGGTGACGATCTACTGCAGTACATCAACTCCGTAAAGTCCCGCGTAGAAACAGTGCGGACCCGGAGAAAAGCAAGAAGGCCAGAGGATCAGATTTGACGCCGTTGACGGCCCGCCATATTTCTTGGCGGGCCGTCGACGGTCTCCTGGCATCATGGCCCCGGAATGGCCCCACCCGATATCAGGTGACAAGGCATAGGGCCCAGGAGCTGGTTGGCTCGTGGACCCTGATCATGATGGTCACAGGGTTGGTGTGCGGGAGCCCATGAATATTCTCCGCCCCCGGAGATACGCCTACGGTGCGGCCAGGAAATGAAACGGGCACACCTCCGACAGCCACGTGATCACCTGATCCAGCGATAGCACCACACCTGTTGCAACGAGTAGGCTCAGGCGAGCCGGGGCTGAGCTGCATCAACCGGAACGTCCCGTCACCGCTACGCTCCGAACCCCCGGAGAGTTCGTGTTCTCGAGTTGGTGGGTGACGACGATCGTCATGCGTTCGGCGGCGATGCGCTTGATCTGGAGGAAAATGGCGTGCTCCCCACGGGCGTCCATCTGCGAGGTCGGCTCGTCCAGGATCAGGAGCGGTGTCCGCCGGTACAGTGCGCGGCCGCACACGAGTCGCTGCCACTGTCCTCCGGACAGTTCCGCGCCGCCCCACAGTTCTCTGGCGAGGAGGGTGTCCAGCTGCTTGGGGAGCTTCTCGATCGCCTCACGCATGCCGACGGCGTCGACGACGTCCCACACCGGCCCGTCGTCGTACGTCCTGGGCCGGCCGAGAGTGATGTTCTCGCGGGCGCGCACCGGCCAGCACGCGAAGTTCTGCGGGACGAGCGCGGTGCGCTTCCACACGGCGTCGGGGTCGGCGTCCGCGAGGTCGACGCCGTCCCACAGGACCCGTCCCTCGTCGGCGAGCAGGATGCCGGTGATGAGCTTGGTCAGGGTCGACTTGCCCGAGCCGTTCTCGCCGACGACGGCCACGATCTCGCCGCGCCGGAGCGTGAGCGACACCCCGGCGACGGCCGGCTCCTCCTTGCCGGGGTACCGGTACGCGACCTCGTCGAGGCGGATCTCGTCCACGCGCTCGGGGATGACCGACTCCCCTCGTTTCGGCGCGCGTTCACTCGCCATCTCCAGGAAGGACCGCATGTCCGCCAGATAGAGCGAGGTGTGGAACATCGCGGCACCGTGGATGACGAACTGGGACAGCGCGCCCAGTGTGGTCTGTACGGCGACCACGGCGGTGGCCGCGACAGGCAGGGCGATCCGGCCGGACACGGCCAGCCACGCCAGGGTGGCCCAGGTACACAGCAGGAAGATCCCGCCCAGGGCACTGGTGGCCACGACGATGCGCAGCATGCGGGGGGCCGCGGTGAGCATGCGCTGGTCGATGCGCTCCGACAGGGCCCGGTACCAGTAGATCAGGTAGTCCGTCATCCCGTTGGCGCGGACCTCGTCGCCGTAGCGGGAGTAGGTGGCCCAAGAGCGCATCATGGAGCGGACGTTGCGGTCGCCGACGTTCAGATAGTGGGTCTCGTAGTCGACGCGGGCGGACAGCACGGCCCCGACACCTGCCGGGATCACGGCCAGCAGGAGGAGCGGGAGCATCAGGGGGTGCAGCGCCGTGATGACGCCGCTCGCGGCGAGCATACGGATCAGGGCGGACATGAACCGCTGGGCGTCCTGCACCATCAGCGGCGTCCGGGTGACTCCGACCTCGGCGGCCTCCTGCCGGTCGGCGAATCCGTCCTCGCCGTACGCGGAGGACTCCACTCGGCACACGGCGGCGACGAGGGCGATGTCCGCCTCTGTCGTCAGCAGAGGGGTGATCCGGCCGTCGGCGTACGAGGACAGGGCGCCACTGACACGGCCGACGCCCGCAGCCGTCGTCACGACGATCAGCGCGGGCAGTGCGGCGTGCAGGCGTTCGGAGACGGCGCCGGTGGAGAGGATGTGGGTCATCGCCTGAGCGGTGAACGCGAGGACGACGGCTGCCGCGGCACCGGTGAGCAGCTGGCAGACGAGCAGGACGACGTCGCCGGTCCTGTCGACGCCCCACGCCATCCGCGCGGTGTGCCCGAGTACGGAGGGAAGCCGTCGGCACATGGCCCCGAAACCGGCGTCTGCCAGGGGGGTCTTCCCGAACTTCCCCTCGAAGCTGATGGTGGCCGGGGGCGGTGGTGGTGGCGTCTCCGCGTGCGCGTTCGCGGTCGCGTGCGCGTGCGCGTGCGCGTCCGTGTTCGAGGCGTCAGTCACAGTCACCTGGATCCCTCCTCGGGATTCGGTGCCGCACCTGGATGGCTCGGCGGTGCACGGCATAACGACGTGCCACGAGATTCGAACGCACTCGATTCCGGACGCCTTGGAGCCCATGCAGCACAAGGGGTCGAACGCGTGTGCGCCGTGACAGGGCCCTCCTCGGGCGCCATGAGTTGGCCGAAACGCCGACCGTTGAGACGCCTGTGACGTATGAGGTTTCACCTCGGGATCGGGATCCGGATCTGGATGGATCTGGATCAGGATCTGGATCCGGGCGGATCGGGATCGGGTCGGGGTGGATCGGGGTCAGCGGAGGGCTCCTTCTCCCCACTGCCGGTCCGCGAGATCGATCCCGCCGGATAACCGCTGTGCCGATACCCACGAACCCGGAAGACTGCCGGCATGGAATTCCTCTGCTACCACCGTGATCGGCAGGACTCCCTTGCGCTTCGTATGGAGTTGCTGGAAGCGCACTGGTCGTACATGGACCGGTACGAGAAGGAGATGATCGCCCGCGGCCCGACCCTCGCCGCCGACGGCGAGAAGCCCACCGGCAGTGTCCACATCGTCGATCTGCCCGATCCCGCCGCCGCCCGCGCGTTCGCCTTCGACGAGCCCGGCTACCAGGCGGGCGTGTACCGGGACGTGCTGCTGCGCCGGTGGCGCAACCTGCTGGGCCGCACCATGTGGGACTTCCCCGGCGGACCGACCGAGGGCCCGCGCCACCTGGTCCTCGGCCTCGGCAAGGGCCATGGACCGGCCGCCGACCTCGCCGTACCGGCGGACCGGGACGGACTCATCGCCTACGGCCCCCTCCTCTCCGACGACGGCGCGACCTGGCTGGGTACGGCGACCCTGGTCAGGGCGTCCGACCCCGACACGGCACGTGCCCTCCTGACAGCGGACCGCTACGCCGAGATCGAGGTCCACCCCTGGCGGTTCGGCGGACGATCATGACGCGCTGCCGGCGTTCCGTAGATCCACAGGGGCTCTCGGGGCCCGGAACGCGTGAGCCCGCGCACAGGACGCAGGTCACGTCCTACCTCGCATCGTAGAACCAGACCGCTCCGAACAGCACAGAAACACCTCAGAACGGCACATAACGGGCATTGCTCCGTAGTCGGGTAGTACGTCACATCATTGCGCCGCGCCCCGTCGGCTGCTCAACATGGCTGACGTCGCTGGGAGCCACCGACGCAACCGGGCCGGACCACACGGCCCCACCGCATCGGACTCCAGCGCGGGCCCCGCCCACACGCCACCGCACCGCGGCCGGCGCCGAAGACGACGACCCACACTGGAGTACACCCATGACCCGCACCCGCTTCTCCCGCCTGCGCACCCTCGCCCTCACCGGCATCGCCACCACCGGCGCCGCCACCGCCGCCCTCACCCTGATGCCCACCGCCGCGCAGGCCGCCGAGCCCGTCCACGCCAAGACCACGGCGGTCACGAGCGAGAGCCGCGACCTCGTCAAGGCCCACGGCTACGCCAACAACCTCGACGGCTGGATCAAGCAGTCCCTCGACATCATGAAGTCCAAGAAGATCCCGGGCAGCTACGACGGCCTCAAGCGCAACATCATGCGCGAGTCCAGCGGCAACCCCAACGCCCAGAACAACTGGGACATCAACGCCCGGAACGGCATCCCCTCCAAGGGCCTGCTCCAGGTCATCCAGCCGACCTTCAACGCCTACCACGTCGAGGGCACCTCCCACAGCATCACCGACCCGGTCGCCAACATCACCGCGGCGGCCAACTACGCGGCCCACCGCTACGGTTCGATCGACAACGTCAACTCCGCCTACTGATCAGGCGTACGGAGAGCGGGGGGACCGCCACTCCGGGCAAGCGCATGAAGACCGTGATCGGCCGACGGATCGGCTGCCGGTGGCCGGCATGCCCGCACCCCGCAGATCGTCAGCGGACGACGTCGAAGATCTGCTTCTGCAGGCCGTTGGTGTAGACGTCGTGCGCGACCAGCTTCAGCTTCTGGGTGTCCTTGTCCGTGGCACTGAACAGCCGCTTGCCGGCGCCGAGCAGCAGCGGGAAGACGAGCAGGTGGTAGCGGTCGATCAGGCCGGCGTCCGAGAGGTCGTGGTTCAGGCGGGCGCTGCCGTGGACGATGATCGGACCACCCTCGGTCTCCTTGAGGGCGGCGACCTCGTCGAGTGAGCGCAGGATCGCGGTCTCGCCCCAGTTGGTGACCAGATCGCCCTCGGTGAGGGTGGTGGAGACGACGTACTTCGGCATCGCGTTGTACCGCGCGAACTCCTCCATGTCCGGCCAGACCGGGCTGAACGCCTCATAGCTGGCCCGGCCCATCAGGACCGCGGTGGCGCCCTGCTGCTCCCGCCCCTTGATCTCGAAGGCCTCGGGCACGAACTCGATGTCCTTGAAGGTCCATCCGGAGTTCCGGTAGCCGGGTTCGCCGCCCGGGGCCTCCATGACGCCGTCGAGGGAGATGAAGGCGGTGCTGATCAGGGTTCGCATGGCGGATTCCTCGAAGTCTCGATGGCTGGGCGTCTTGGCGCCACTGGGTGTCGTGCCGTCTCGGCGACTTGGCGACTTGGTGTCGTGGTGTCTTGGTGTCTCGCGGACAGTTCCCGTGCGGCGGCACCGCCCCAGGATCCCTCCGACAAAATTATTTGTCAAGAAAAGCAAAGTCGTCGGCTGGGGGAAAGCAACGGGTTGTGAAGCGCCGGGGACAGCTGGTGAAGTGTCCACGACTGCTCCGGACGCCCGGCTGAAGGGACTTCGACGCGATGTCACTCACCCCCGCCCCGGCGGAGCCGATAACACCCGATGCGGTGCGCGAGGTGCCGGAGACACTGCTCACCCAGTCATGGCTGGACCTGTCGTTCCTGCACTGGGCCGCCGACCCCACGGACGTGGCGCCGTTGCTGCCGGACGGGACCGTGCCGGACACGCACGACGGGCTCACCTACATCGGGCTGGTGGCCTTCCGCATGTACCGGGTCGGCTGGTTCAGGGTGCCGGGGATTCCGTACCTCGGCACGTTCCCGGAGACCAACGTGCGGCTCTACTCGGTGGACCGGCACGGCCGGCGCGGTGTCGTGTTCCGCTCGTTGGAGGCCTCGCGGCTGTTGCCGGTGGCCATCGGTCGCGGAGCGTTCCGGCTGCCCTACATGTGGGCCAGGATGGGGATCCGGCGGGACGGGGACACCATCGGCTACACCAGCAGTCGGCGCTGGCCGGGGCCGCGTGGGCTGCGCTGCCGGCTCGCGGTCCGTATCGGTGAGCGGATCGAGGAGCCGACCGCCCTCGAACACTTCCTGACCGCCCGCTGGGGCATGCACAACACCTTCTTCGGGCGCCCGTTGTACCTGCCCAACGTCCACCCGCGCTGGCCACTGCACCGCGCGGAACTCCTGCACTGCGAAGACGAGTTGGTGGTCGCGGCCGGGCTGCCGGCGCCGGTCGGGCCGCCGGTGAGTGTGCTGTACTCCCCCGGCGTGCCGGTCCGCTTCGGCGCGCCCTTGCGCCCAGGCGGCCTGCCGACCCCCTGAGGTCTCACCCAGTTGACGAAACGGTCGCACCCCACCTTCCTCGCCGACTCCGCCTCGCGTCGAACAGCCGGAAGGGATGCGTACCGCTCCCGGTCACGCTGAGGCGGACAACTGCTTGCGCACCCATGACGGATCGGGGTTGACGTGCGGCTCGCCGCCTATGAAGACGGTCGGCACGGTCTCGTTGCCGTTGTTGACCACTCGCACCGCCGCAGCTCCCTCGGGGTCACGCCAGATGTCGACCCAGTACGCCTGCTCGGCGTGGCGCCCCAGCCGGAGGCGCAGTCGCTGGCAGTACGTGCAGCCCGGCCGCCAGTAGACGATCGGCCGGCCGTCGGCCGCACTACGACGTTGTGCCTCCTGCGCGCCGATCGAACTCGGGAAGATCAGCGGCGAGTTCACGCCCGCGAGCACCACGAACGCCAGCGCGCCCACTGCGGCCGCGCCGGGGCTTCCCCCCACGATCAGCGCCGTCGCGAAAACCGCGCCACAGAGCACCAACACCACCGGCAGGAACCACGCGCGCGTCATCATGGTGCCCCAGGTTACCGATCGGCGATTCGACGAGCCGAAGTGCTCGGCGTGCGAAGGCCGTTATGCGTTGGCCCCGTGGGCCCGGAGTGTCGGCGGAGTGTCCGGCGAGTGGTCATGTGGCGTGGAGGAGTTCCAGGGCCTGCTTCAGGTTGTGCTCGGCGATGCCCGCCATGAGGGCACGGTCGGGGAAGTCGCCGTCGAGCAGGCGCAGCGGACCCGCCGTCAGGGAGAGCCGTTGTGCCAGCGTGTACAGGGCGAGACGGTTCTCGTCCAGTCCGTCCGTCTCCAGTGCCTGGTAGGCGGTGTCGAGGCGGATGCGGAGGAAGACGTGTTCCCACTCGACGTCGAAGTACGTCGTGCCCTCGATGTCGATCACCACGGGGTTCCCGTGCGTGTCCACGAGCACGTGGTCGGGGCCCAGTTCGCCGTGTACGACCGCGTACTGCGCGCGTGGCCGTACCGCCGCCGCCAGTTCCAGCAGCCGTTCCTCCAGGCGGTCACGGGCTGCCGCGATCCGCGGGTCGCGCGAGGCCGCCTCGGCGAGGTCCCACAGCGCTCGGTCGAGGACGACGCCCTCGCACGACGTCCCGCGCGAGGTTCCTCCTCCGTCGACGACGGCCACCTTGCCGTACGCCGGTGCCCGGTGACGCCGCATCGCGTCCAGCGCCTCCCCGAGCCTGCCCAGCACGGGAGTTGCGGCCTGCGGGTCCCGGCTGAGCAGGGTCTGCAGGTTCTCGCCCGGGAGGTCCTCTACGACGGCGAGGTCGGCCGGGCAGTGGGTGCCGTCGCGGTCGACGAGACGGATGTCCGGGACGCGGACGCCGAGCGCGTGCAGTCGTGCGTGCGCGGCTTCGAACAGGCCGAGGCCGAGACCGGGCGAGAACGGGTCGGTGAGGTCGTCGTCGCCGTCGGCCGCCGGCCAGTAGTTCTCGGTGTCGTCCCACAGGTAGGCGATCGCCGTCGTCGCGTCGTCCATGACCAGGCGGTACACACCCTTCTTGCTGCCGCCCGCCACCCGCTCGACGGTCTCCAACCGGCGCCCGCCGCCCAGCGCGGCCCGCGCCGCACCCGCCCACTGCTCCCTCGTCACTATGCCGGGTGCCACGTTCCCAACCACCTCTCCGCCACGACAACCCGCGCACCCTACGCCAGGAGAGGGCCGTTCGGGGGCACAGCGCCCGGCGCGCACACACGGCACGCCCTCAACCCCCTTCCCTCATGGCTTACTTCACTCCTTGACGGGATTGGTCTGCACCTCTAGTTTCTCGGCTCGGGCAACGCATCGCGCGCCCCCACCGAAAGGCCACCCCCCACATGGCCAGACCCCTGCCCGCGGCCGGCGCCCGCACCACGTCCGCATGCGTGGTGCCCGAGGCGCAGTTCGACCAGTTGTTTCCGAGCAGGATCGCCTTCCTCGCCGACGCGGGTCATGAGAGCGGCGGCCCGGTGCACGTCGTCAAGCGCCTCGCCCCGGATGGCGACGACCTGACCTGCCGGCGCCGGCCGCTCGACAAGGAGAGGTAATGCGCAAGTCGAAGTCCCTGACCAAGGTCCTCCTCGGTGCACTCGGCGCGATGACGCTCGTCGTGGCGGTCCCGGCGAGTGCCCACGCCGACGTCCTCACCCTGCTGCCCCAGAACGCCGACGGTCTGGAACAGACCTTCTCCCCCGCCTACGACTACGACGGCGACGGCTGCTACGCCACCGCGGCGATCGGCGCCGACGGCACCATCAACCCCGGCCTGAAGCTCGGGGGCGATGTCAACGGGCACTGCCACGACTACGCCCAGCTCGCCAACGCCAACACCTACTCGCGCGAGAAGTGCAACAACGGCTGGTGCGCGGTGATGTACGCCAGCTACTTCGAGAAGGACCAGGCCACTCTCGGTCCGGCGGCCATCGGCCACACCCATGACTGGGAGCACGTCGTCGTCTGGATCAGCAACAACGAGGTCCAGTACGTCTCGGTGTCCCAGCATTCCGGCTACCAGGTGGCTCCCCGCTCCTCGGTCCGCTTCGACGGCACCCACCCCAAGATCGTCTACCACAAGGACGGCGTCTCCACCCACGACTTCCGCTTCGCCAACACCAACGACGAGCCTCCGGAGAACGTGACCGGCGGCTGGTTCTTCCCCCGTCTCGTGGGCTGGAACGGCTACCCCGCCGGGTTCCGCGACAAGTTGATGAGCGCCGACTTCGGCGCGGCCACCATCAAGATCAGGGACTCCGACTTCTCCTACGGCCTGGCGCACTCCATGCCCTCGGGCATCCCCTTCGACCCCAACGCCTGACGTTCAGCCCGCCGCGCGCCCCACCGGAGGTCGTCCGAGGTGGGGCGCGCGTCAGGTTCAGGTCGGTGTCGCGGTCGGGGTGGCCCCGGCTCGGGCCTGACTCGGGGCCTGACTCGGGGCCTGGGCCTGGGCCGTTCATCGGCCTGGGCCGTTCATGAGCCTCGGCCGTTCAGACGAGGGCGGTTGCGGCGAGGGCGAGGCCGGCCGCCCCGAAGACGATGACGTGGCGGGCGTTCTGCAGGACCCAGACCCAGCGCGGGAAGCCGGATTCGGCGGCCTTGAGCAGAGCCGCGACGTCGACGCGGGCCAGCTCCGGGTCCCCCTTGCGGGCGAACGCCGCCTGGACGGAGCCGACCGCGGTCAGGTTGCTCCACAGGATCACGCAGTTGATGGCCAGGACCAGGCCCAGGATGATCCAGTTCAGGACCCCGGTCCACGAGCTGCCCGCGAGGTTGAGGGCGGCGGTCGCGGCCAGGACGGTGGCGATGGAGGCGGGCGCCCAGGTCTCGTGGCCCCCCGCGTCGAACCGCATCCCGTTCTCCTCCAGGACGGTGGTCCGCACGCCCTGACGGCGCAGTTCGGCGTGGGCGGCGGCGGTCGCGGTGGCGCCGAAGCGGGCCCTGACGACCGGGATGCTCACGAAGGCACCGGCGACGGACAGCTGCATGGCGGCGATGAATGCGTTCATGGTCGTTTCCCCTTCAGATGTGCGCCGCCCGGTCTGTCACCGGAGCGCTTGAACTAAGTACAAGAAGAAGGTAGCTCAACGCTTGCACATAGTGCAAGTGGATTCATGAACTTAGTGCAAGTGGCGTGGTGGCGGGTCGACGCGCAGGCACAGGGCGGGGCGCGCACGCGCGCCGGCGCACGCCGGACCGTGGTCACATCCGGCCCCGAAACCGATTGCCCCCACGCGGCCGGCTCCGCATCATGCCGGAATGCGCTTCTCCGTCAACATCCCGAACTTCGGCGACTTCGCCGACCCGCGCAACGTCGCAACCGTGGCAACCGCCGCCGAACAGGCGGGCTGGGACGGGCTCTTCGTCTGGGACCACGTGCTGCACCGATCCCATCAGGGCCGCCCCTTCGGGGACCCCTGGATGCTGCTGACCGCGGCCGCGCTGGCGACGTCCCGGATCCGGCTGGGCACCCTGCTGACGCCGGTGCCCCGGTACCGCCCGCAGCAACTCGCCCGCCAGGTCGCCACGTTGGACCGGCTCAGCGGCGGCCGGGTGATCTTCGCCGCGGGCCTGGGCGGTCCCGTCGAGGACGAGTACCGCAGCTTCGGCGACACCGCCGCACCACGGGAACTCGCGGACCGGCTGGACGAGGGCCTGGAGCTGCTGGCCCGATTCTGGTCCGGTGAGCCGGTGAACCACCACGGCCCGCACTACGAGGTCCACGACGTGACGCTGCTGCCCGCCACCGTGCAGCGGCCACGGCCGCCGGTGTGGATCGGCGGGTTCTGGCCGCGCCGTCCACCCATGCGCCGGGCGGCACGGTGGGAGGGCGCGGTACCGCTCTTCGAGTCGGCACGGCATGGGCATGCGCCGGACGCCGCGGAGGTACGGGAGTTGGTCGCCTACGTACGCGAGCACCGTACGTCCGACGCCGACCGCCCCTTCGAGTTCGTGCTCGGCGGTGCCACGCCCCCGGACGCGGCCGGGGCCCTGGACGTCGTCGGCCCGCTGCGCGACGCGGGCGCCACCTGGTGGGACGAACGTCAGGTCCAGACCGGCCCCGACCTTGATCGCCTGGCTCCGGTGCTGCGCCGCGTCGAGGCGGGACCGCCGGTGGTCCGGTGATCCGGCCGGCGCACGCGTCGTTCGCGTCGGGCCCGTGGAAGTCGATCAGGTGGTCGTGGCCAGCTCGACGAGGTGTCGGGCCGTGCCGGCGGGGTCGGCGATCTGGTGGAGGTGTGCGCCGGGCAGGTGGGCCACGCGCCAGCCACGTGCGCCGGCCTCGGCGGCGAGGTCGTCGTACGGAGGGCCGAACAGCAGATAGGAGCAGGGGTGGTCGTCCCAGCCGTCGGGTACGGGGATGTGCTGCTCGTAGTAGGAGAGGGGCAGGGTGGGCTGTTCCTCGACGACCGTCTTCCGCATCGCCGGATCCGAGAACATGGGGGCGACGTCCTCCTCGTCCCACCAGTCGGTCCAGCGCGGCAGCCTGCCGTTCACAGCCAACGGGCGCAGGAACTCCAGCAGTTCGGGCGGTGCGACGGGGGTCGGCCCGGTCCGGGCCGGCAGCGCGGCGTCGACGAAGATCGAGCCGGTCACCAGGTGGTCGAGGCCCGAGCGGATCGCCGGGAGGAACAACCCCGCGTTGCTGTGCACCACCAACGTGACGGGTCTGTCGGCCGGTACGTGCCGGAGGTCGTCGCGGACGGCGCTGACGGCGCGGGGCCAGAACGGCGGGGCGCCCTCACCCACGTCCAGCAGGGACGGCACCCGCACCTGGTGTCCCGCGGCCGTCAGTCGTTCGGCCACGGGGCGCCAGGTGGAGGGGCCTACGGACGGGCTGTGCACGAGAACGAAGATCGGCTGCATACGATCATCCTGGCGCCGGACCCGGCTGATCCGCACCGGACTCGGCCGACAGCAGAACCGTCTCGCCGCGGCATGCGGCTCCTCAGTCCCGGCAGCCGCAGCCAGGTGCGGTGGTGACCTGGAGCACGGGCAACTCCGCAACGCTGTCGGTGCGTTCGGGAGCCGCCGGCTTGACGGCGCGCACGATCGCGGAGTGCATGCCGTCGGCGACGGGGTGGGTCGGGGTGATCTCGATGCGGGTGAACCCGGCGGCTTCCAGGCCCGCGCGGTATTCGGAGAAGGAGAGGGCACCGGCGATGCAGCCGACGTAGTCACCGCGCTCGGCGCGCTGTTCGGGGGCGAGCGTGTCGTCCGCGACGACGTCGGAGACACCGATCCGGCCGCCGGGCCTGAGGACACGGAAGGCCTCGGCGAACACGGCCGGCTTGTCCGTGGACAGGTTGATCACACAGTTGGAGATGACGACGTCGATCGTGTTCGCGGGCAACGGGACGGCCTCGATGGTGCCCTTGAGGAACTCGGCGTTCGTCGCGCCGGCCTTCTCCGCGTTGGCCAGGGCGAGTTGGAGCATCTCCTCGGTCATGTCCAGCCCGTGCGCCTTGCCCGTCGGGCCGACGCGCCGGGCGGACAGCAGGACGTCGATGCCTCCGCCGGAGCCGAGGTCGAGGACACGCTCGCCGGCGCGCAGTTCGGCCACGGCGGTGGGGTTGCCGCAGCCGAGGGAGGCGGCGACGGCCTCGGCGGGAAGGGCGCCGCGCTCGTCGGCGTCGTACAGCGTGGAGCCGAAGTTCTCGTCGGCCTCGACCGGCTGCGGGCCGCAACAGGCGGTGGCGCCTTCGGTGACCTGCACGGCCGCTGCCGCGTATCGCCGGCGGACGGTTTCCCGCAGGTCGGTGGACTGCTCGCTTATGACTCACTCCCTTCGGAAGGCCCTGAATTGATGTTTGTCGATGCAACCTGAATGCCACCTTGTCCCTTGATTCGAAGAACGTCAACATAGAGGTATGTCGAAACAAGAGCTTGAGGTGATCGGGCAGGACGCGGCCTGCTGCCCGGGGCTGGCCGCCGCGCCGTTGGGCGAGGATCAGGTGGCCGAGCTGGCGAGGGTCTTCAAGGCGCTCGGCGACCCGGTCCGGCTGCGCCTGATGTCGATGATCGCCTCGCGCGGGGAGGGCGGCGAGATCTGCGTCTGCGAGCTGACGCCCGCCTTCGACCTGGCCCAGCCGACGATCTCCCACCATCTCAAGCTGCTGCGGCAGGCCGGGCTCATCGACTCCCAGCGCCGCGGGACCTGGGTGTACTACTGGGTGCTGCCCGGCGTCCTGGACCGGATCGCCACGTTCCTGACCGGCTCGCAGCCCGCGGGAGCCGACGCGTGAGCGCACCACTCGGCCGACGCGTCAGCGCACCGCTCGGCCGGCGCGTCGCCGCCGAGGTGATCGGCACCGGGCTGCTGGTGGCGGTCGTCGTCGGCTCCGGCATCCAGGCCACCGAGTTGTCGCAGGACGTCGGCGTGCAGTTGCTCGCCAACTCGCTCGCCACGGTCTTCGGACTGGGCGTGCTGATCACCCTGTTCGGGCCGGTCTCCGGCGCGCACTTCAATCCCGCCGTCACGCTCGCCGCCTGGTTCGTCGGCCGTCGTGACCCGGATGGCCTCGCGGTCCGCGACGTCTGCGCGTACGTGGCCGCCCAGGTCGCCGGCGCCATCGGCGGATCCGTCCTGGCCGACGCGATGTTCGCCAGGCCGCTGGTGAAGTTCTCCACGCACGACCGGTCGGCCGGTCATCTGTGGCTCGGGGAGGTCGTGGCGACCGCCGGGCTCGTCGCCCTGGTCTTCGGCCTGGAACGCGTCCGCCGGGCCGGTCCCGGTCCGATCGCGGTGGCCTGTTACATCGGCGCGGCGTACTGGTTCACGTCCTCCACGTCGTTCGCGAACCCGGCGGTGACCGTCGGCCGGGCCTTCACCGACACCTTCGCCGGGATCGCGCCCGCCTCCGTGGCCCCGTTCGTCGCCGCCCAGTTGCTGGGTGCCGTGCTCGGTCTGGGCGTCGTGGCCGCCGTCCACGGTCCGGACCGCGCCCCGGCGCCGCGCGAGGCCGCCGTGCCGCACACCGAACCCGAGCCTGAACCCGAGCCCGCTTCCTCCTGACCGCGCCCACCCTCGGAAAGAGACCCTGTCATGACCGCTTCCGCCCCGCGCACGTCGGTGCTGTTCGTCTGCGTCCACAACGCCGGCCGCTCCCAGATGGGCGCCGCCTTCCTGTCGCACCTCGCCGGTGACCGGATCGAGGTCCGCTCTGCGGGCTCCGCGCCCGCCGAGTCCGTGAACCCGTCGGTCGTGGAGGCGATGAAGGAGGTCGGCATCGACATCTCCGCCCGGACCCCGAAGATCCTCACTCCGCAGGCGGTGCGGTCGTCGGACGTGGTGATCACCATGGGTTGCGGCGACGCCTGCCCGGTCTTTCCCGGCAAGCGGTACCTGGACTGGCAGTTGGACGACCCGGCGGGCCAGGGCGTCGACGCCGTCCGGCCGATCCGGGACGCCGTCGAACAGCGGGTGCGCGGGCTGCTCGCCGAGCTGGGGATTCCCGCCACCGCGTGACCGCGTGACCGCGCGTCCCCGGCCCCGACCCCCGCCCCCAGCCCCCAACTCCGGGCTCCGAGCCCCCGGAAATTGGTTCGCCGCCTTCGCTGAGTGCTGGCACAGTGGCGCACCATGGATGACTCCGAACTCATGACCGCGGCGGACGTGCGGCTCATGCAGGGGCTGGCGCAGCGGGTCACCGCCGTTCGTCCGGACCTGGTGAACAGCGACGCGTCGTACGGGGAGCTGGCCTGGATCTGGGGCAGGGGACACACGCGCCACCGCGAGAGCTGGCCGCGTCGACTGTGGTTCTCCGGGGGCGAGTTGGTCGCCTGGGCCTGGGCCTTCCTGCCGCACCGGGTGAGGCTGAGCGACGGGTCGGTGAAGGACGTCACCAGTGCCTATCTGGCCTATCAGGTCCATCCCGACCACGGCGAGCTGGTGGACGAGGTGATCGGCTGGTACGACGGGGTGGCGGTCGGCGTCGAGCGCACCCTGCTGCCGTGCGCCTGCGACGAGTTCGCCCTGAAGCGATGGGCGGCGCACGGCTACGAGACCGATCCGGCCTCGCTCGGCGACACCGGCTCATGGACTCAGCTCAACGAACGGGACCTCGACGACCTGGAACGGCCGGTGCTGCCGGACGGATTCCGGTTCCGCACCGCCGGCGAGGCCGGGCCGGAGGCCGTCGTGCAGGCCCACGTGGACGCCTGGGCTCCGTCGCCCTATACGGTCGAGGCCTACGAGGGCGTGCGGCGGACAGCGCCGTACCGCGGCGACCTGCACGTCCTGGTGGAGGCGCCGGACGGGACGATGGCCGCGTCGACGATCACGTGGCTCGACGAGGCGAACGAGACGGCCGAGTTCGAGCCGGTCGGAACGCATCCGGCCTACCGGCGGCTCGGGCTGGGCAGGGCGATGCTGCTGCACGGGATGCACCTGGCGCGGGACGCCGGGGCCCGTCACATGACGGTCGCGTGCCTGGGGGCGCCCGGCCGTGCCGAGGCGCGCGGGCTGTACTACAGCGTCGGATTCCGGAAGTTCACACGGGACGCGCCGCTCGTCAAGGGCCGGGAGTAGTGCTCCCGTCGGGGATGGATGCCGGCCCGGTCGGCAGGGCTGTCCTCGCGGGAGAAAACCCGGGTGGGCTCGGCTCACCGTCCGGGTACGGTGGGGCGGTGCCCGAGCTGAAGCGGCTGCACGCCGGCCATGCCCCGGCGGTCCTGGCGTTCGAGCTGGCGAACCGCGCCTACTTCGCCGCCTCGGTCTCCGATCGCGGCGACGACTTCTTCGCCCGGTTCACCGACCGGTACAACGCTCTGCTGGCCGAGCAGGAGGCGGGCATCTGCGCCTTCTATGTGCTGGTCGCCGAGGACGGCTCGGTACTCGGCAGGTTCAACCTGTTCGACATCGCGGACGGCTCCGCGGACCTCGGCTACCGGGTCGCGCAGCACGTCACCGGCCACGGCGTGGCGACCGCGACCGTGCGGGAGCTGTGCCGGCTGGCCGCGGAGCAGCACGGGCTGCGCACGCTCAGGGCGGCGGCCGCCCACACGAACCCCGCATCCCGGAAGGTCCTGACCAAGGCCGGGTTCGTCCCGGACGGTCCGGCGGACCCGGCCGACCTCGGTGGCAGGCCGGGCACTTGGTACCGGCGCGACCTGGAACTCCCGCGCTAGCGCAAGCTCCTCAAGCGCGCGGCCACGTGAAGGCCCGCTGGTACGCGTTCCCTCGGCGCAGCCCAGTGCCCGGACGGTGCTCAGGCGTGCTGTCCGGGCCGTGCTCCTAGGGCGTCGGCAGGCTCCAGTCCTCCGCGTGGCCGGGAGGGAGTGCGAGGTCGCGGCGGACAGCCGCGTAGTACGCGTGTCGCGCGGCGCGCTGCCGCGCGAGCATCGCCGACCAGGTCTCGGGGGTGTGGCTCCGGTCCCGCAGGGACCGTTCCATGTCCATGACCGTGACGACCCACTCGCGTGCCTTCTCCACCACTTCGGGGCCGCCGAGCATGAGCAGGGCCTCGCCGGGGGAATCCCGGGCATCGGATGCGGCGGCCAGGTGGGGAGCGGCCTCTTCCGGCGACAGGGGGTGCGGGTGGGGGTCGTGGCCCAGGTGGGCCGCGATCCGATAGGTCAGGGTGACGGTCTGCTTGAGCGACCTCGCGTAGTCCGCGTAGACCGCCAGCCTGCGCTCCTGCCAACGGGCTGTCTGCTCACGGCGGAAGCGGGCCTGATCACCGCGTGCGATCGCCAGGTACGAGCCGATGGCACCGACGACGACCCCGATCAGCGCCTGAAGTTGTTGTATGAACGCAGACATGGGCACACGGTATCGGCTGGTCAAGGCCGCCGGTCATGGCCATCGGTCATGGCCTCGTCCGGCATGGTGCCGTGCCTGCGGTCACCGACCGTTGCGGGGCCGCGCGGACGCGGTGCGGGCAGTCCGCGCGGCTGGCTGTTCCGCTGGTCGGTGCGCCGTACGACTCAGGCGGTGTGCAGGGCCGCGTGCAGGGTGCGGACGGCCATGGTGATGGCGGCCTCGGCGGCGTGCGTGCCACGCAGGGCGTTGAGCATCACGAAGTCGTGGATGATGCCCTGGAAACGCACGGCGGTGACCGGAACCCCCGCCTCGCGGAGCTTGTTGGCGTACGCCTCGCCCTCGTCGCGCAGCACGTCGGCCTCGCCGGTGATGACGAGGGCCGGGGGCAGGTCCTTGAGCTGCTCGACGGTGGCGCGCAGCGGGGACGCGGTGATCTGGGCGCGCTCGGCCTCGTCGGTCGTGTACTGGTCCCAGAACCACTGCATGCCGTCGCGGCGCAGGAAGTAACCGGTGGCGTACTGGTGGTACGAGCCGGTGTCGAAGTTCGCGTCCGTGACGGGGTAGAACAGCACCTGCTGGAGCAGCGGGATGCCGCCGCGCTCCTTGGCCATCAGGGTGAGGGCGGCCGACATGTTGCCGCCGACGGAGTCACCGGCGACGGCGAGCCGGGAGCCGTCGAGACCCTTGGAGGCGCCCTCGTCCACGACCCACTTGGCCACGGCGAAGTTCTGCTCGATGGCGACCGGGTAGCGCGCCTCGGGCGACAGGTCGTACTCGGGGAACACGACGGCCGCGTTCGCGCCGACGGCGAGTTCACGCACCAGACGGTCGTGGGTGTGGGCGTTGCCGAACACCCAGCCCGCGCCGTGGATGTAGATGATCACCGGGAGGGTGCCCTCGGCGCCGGCGGGCTTGACGATGCGCGCACGGACGCTGCCCGTGGGACCGCCCTCGACGGTGATCCACTCCTCGTCGACCGCCGGCTTCTCGATCTCGCCGGACTGCACCTCGTCGACGGCCTTGCGCCCCTCCGCCGGGGCCAGATCGAAGAGGTAGGGCGGGTTGGCGGTGGCCTCCGCGAACTCAGCTGCCGCCGGTTCCAGGACCGGCTGGACGGGCTCGTGGGCGTCGGACATGTGAATCTCCTGGAATTTCGTCGTGGGAAGCCGGCCGTACCGGCATACGGCCCGGATTGTTGTGGCGTGTGCTCCGGGGCCGTTGATCTGCACCGTAGATCCCCCGCACGGGCGGCCATTGCCCGCGAGCGCATTACTGGTGTCCTCATAGTGCACGGCGGCCCACCCTGATAGCGCACGGCGGCCCGCCCTGCCGTGATCCAGGCAGGGCGACGGCCCGGCAGCCGTATGACGGGCCGGGCAGGTCGACGGCCTGACGGCCGTTTGACGGGCCGCACGCCCGGCCCGTCATGAGCACCGAGATCCACGTGCGCTGTGAGGAACACTCCAGTGCACTGACGGGACACACCTCCACGTCCGACCGGCCTAGCGTGACGGCTCGTTGATGGGAACTCGCGCCCGTCCACCGACACCGAGCACCCGCGCGTTCCTCGCAGTCCTCGTCCGCCGACATCGGCCACAGCGGACGTCGAAGTCGTTCATCCCTGAGAGGGTCGTACACACATGTCACCAATGCCGGTCGGCGGACTCGTTCCCCAGGACATCGACAACCCCGCAGACCTCATCGTCCGTAACGCTGAGGTCCATACGGGAGACCCGAGACACCCGCACGCGGAGGCCATCGCCGTCCGGGACGGCGTCATCACGGTCATGGGCGACGACAAGGCCGTGGCCCCGTACGTCGGCCCGCACACGAAGGTGGTGGACGCGCTCGGCCGGCGGGTGATCCCAGGGCTCAACGACGCTCATCTGCACGTGATCCGCGGCGGGCTCAACTATGTGCTGGAGCTTCGCTGGGACGGGGTCCGGACGCTGCGCCAGGGCCTCGCGATGCTGCGCGAGCAGGCCGCCCGTACCCCGAAGGGCCAGTGGATACGGGTGGTGGGCGGCTGGTCGGTCGAGCAGTTCGCCGAGCGGCGGCTGCCGACCGTCGCGGAACTGAACGCCGCCGCCCCGGACACCCCCGTCTTCGTGCTGCACCTGTACCAGTCGGCCATCCTCAACCACGCGGCGCTGAAGGCCGCCGGGTTCGACAAGGACACGCCCGATCCCAAGGGCGGGCAGATCGTGCGCGGTCGCAACGGGGATCCGACGGGCATGCTGCTGGCCGCGCCCAGCGCCCTCATCCTCTACTCGACCCTGGCCAAGGCGCCGGTGCTGGAGGGCGAGGACAAGAAGACCTCGACCCGTCACTTCCTGCGCGAGCTGAACCGGTTCGGGCTGACCTCGGCGATCGACGCCGCCGGCGGCTTCCAGAACTTCCCCGACAACTACAGCACCGTCATCGAACTGGCGAAGGCCGGGCAGTTGTCGCTGCGTATCGCCTACCACCTCTTCCCGCAGACGGCCGGCCAGGAGATAGCCGACCTCACCCGCTGGATCGAGATGGCGAGCCCCGAGGACGGCGACGAATGGCTGCGCCTCAACGGCGCGGGCGAGAACCTCACCTGGGCCGCGGCGGACTTCGAGAACTTCAACCAGCCTCGTCCGGAACTCGGCGATTACGAGGGCGAGTTCGAGAAGGCGGCACGTCTTCTCATGGAGAACGGCTGGGGCTTCCGGCTGCACGCCACGTACGACGAGACGATCCGCCGCGACCTCGCCGTGTTCGAGAAGCTGGCCGCCGAAGGGCTCTTCCCGGCCGGCAACCGGTGGCTGTTCGACCACGCGGAGACCGTGTCCACGGACAGTCTCGACCGCGTCGTCGCGCTCGGCGGTGCCATGTCCGTGCAGAACCGGCTGTCGTTCCAGGGTGAGGCGTTCCTGCGCCGCTACGGTCCCGGCGCCGCCGCGGACGCCCCGCCGATCCGGGAGATGCTCGACCGCGGCCTGACGGTGGCGGCCGGCACGGACGCCACCCGGGTCTCCACCTACAACCCGTGGGTCGCCCTGCACTGGCTGGTCAGTGGCCGCAACGTCGGCGACCTGTCGCTCCGCCCGCTGACCAACCGTGTCGACCGGCAGACCGCGCTGAAGATGTTCACCCGCGCCGGCGCCGAGCTGACGGGCGAGGAGGACGTCAAGGGCGTCCTGCGCCCGGGGTGTTACGCGGACTTCGCGGTCCTGTCCGACGACTACTTCGCCGTGCCCGAGCCGGAGATCGCGAACATCGAGGCACTGCTCACCGTCACCGGCGGCCGGATCGTGTACGCCGCCGCCGAGTACGAGGGGCTCGACGAGGAGCTGCCGCCCATCAGCCCCGGCTGGAGCCCGGTGGCGCACTTCGGCGGCTACCAGACCGCCGGGCGCCGGCCCGCGGGCGTGCGCCAGGCCGAGTTGCTCGGTGAGGCGGTCGCCGAGTCGGAGCAGCACCGTGAGTGGCGCGTGGCGCGCGGCCTGTTCCCGGACGCCACGGGCACACCCTTCGACCCGTGCTTCTCGCTCTAGAGCAAGCCTGGTTCTCGCTCCAGAGCAAGCTTGCTTCTCACTCCAGAGCGACTTGGATTCCCGCTTCTGGAGCGACCCCGCCTCCCGCTCCGGGGCGACCACCGCTTCACGCCCCGGAACACCCTGCACAAGAACACCCTTCACACCCCAGAACTCCCGGGAGGGGTCCGGCCCCGCGCCACCCCTTCCGGGCTGCCACCCCCCGCCGAATCCGTCCACCGGACGGTTCCCGCCCGTCGCGGACGCCTGTCCGCGCCGTACCTCATGAAAGGCACCCTCATGGTCGACATCGCCGAGGTCACCGCGGCCCCCAGCCCGGACCTGCTCACCCCGGACAACTGTGCGGTCCTGTTCGTGGACCACCAGCCGCAGATGTTCTTCGGCACCGGCAGCAGCGACCGTACCGCGATCATCAACGCCACGGTGGGCCTGGCCAAGGCCGCCAAGGTCTTCGACGTCCCCGTCGTGCTCAGCACCGTGGCCGCCGAGTCCTTCTCCGGCCCGATCATGCCGCAGCTGCCCGCGGTCTTCCCCGACCACAAGATCATCGACCGCACCACGATGAACGCCTGGGAGGACGAGTCGTTCGTCGAGGCCGTCAAGGAGACCGGCCGCAAGAAGCTCGTCCTGGCCGGTCTGTGGACCGAGGTCTGCGTCGTGCTGCCCGCCCTCTCCGCCATCGCCCAGGGCTACGAGGTCTACGTCGTCACCGACGCGTCCGGCGGTGTCACCCCGCAGGCTCACGAGCACGCCATCCAGCGCATGATCCAGGCCGGCGCGATCCCCGTCACCTGGGTGCAGGTGCTCCTGGAGCTCCAGCGTGACTGGGCCCGCCAGGAGACCTACGGCCCGGTCACCGATGTGGTCAAGGAGAACGCCGGCGCGTACGGTCTCGGGATCGTCTACGCGCAGACCTTCATAGGCGCCCACGCCGCCGGCTGAGCCCCGGCGCGGCAAAGAGAGTAACGGACCGAGTCAGGAACAGGCAGGAAGAGATGGACGCTGGACTGCTGCTCCTCCGAGTGGTGGCGGGGCTGCTCGTCGCCGGCCACGGAGTACAGAAGGTGAGCTACCGGCTCGGGGGCCACGGCCTGGCGGGCGGGACCGAGGAGTTCCGTCACGACGGATTCCGGGGCGGCAAGCTGACCGCCGTCGTCGCGGGAGCCAGCCAGATCGGTGCCGGCCTGTTCCTGACCGCCGGACTGCTCACTCCCCTGGCCGCGATGGCCGCGATGGGCGTGATGACGGTCGCGGGCACCGTCAAGTGGCCCAAGGGCCTGTGGGTGCAGAACGACGGCTACGAGTACCCGATGGTCCTCGTCGTCGTCTCGGCGGCACTGGCCCTCACCGGGCCCGGAAAGTGGTCCCTCGACCACGCGCTGGGCCTGACACCCTGGCCCCTGTGGATCGTGCTGGCCGCGATCGTGATCGGCCCCGCCAGTGGGCTGCTGACCCGTGTGGTGCTGCACCGCACGCCCACCGTTACGGAGAGGACGCCCCATGCACCGGCTGCTGACTGACGCGGTCCACACCCTGGCACCGCCGAAGGGAGACCGCCACGGTCCGCTGCCTCCCCTGCTGCTGACGCTGACCCTGGTCACGGGTCTCGTCGACGCGGTGAGCTATCTGGGACTCGGGCACGTCTTCGTGGCCAACATGACCGGCAACGTGGTGTTCCTCGGATTCGCGCTGACGGGCGCCCCGGGGCTGTCCGCGCTGGCCTCCGTCGTGGCGCTGCTGACGTTCCTCCTCGGCGCGCTGGCCGGCGGCAAGCTCGGAACCCGGTTCGCGGCCGACCGCGGTCACCTCCTCAAGACGGCGACCGCCGTGCAGACAGTGCTCGTCGCCGTCAGCGTCGCCGTCGCGGCGTCCTCCGGTGGCGAGGTCACGACCGGTGTCCGGTACACGCTGATCGTGTCCCTCGGGCTGGCCATGGGTCTGCAGAACGCGGTCGCCCGCCGCCTCGGCGTCCCGGACCTCACCACGACCGTGCTGACGCTGACCCTCACGGGGCTGGCCGCCGACTCGCACCCGGCGGGCGGCGAGGCCCCGAGGCCCGGCCGCCGTATCCTGTCCGTGCTGGTCATGTTCCTGGGAGCCGTCGTCGGAGCCGCACTTGTCCTGCACGGCCACCTCGTGCTCACGCTGGCCCTGTGCCTGCTGCTCCTGGCGCTCACCTCCGTGATCACGCATCGCCTGTCCGCCACCCGGCCCGCCTGGGCGGGGCCGCCGTCCTGACACCCCGGCGCGCCGCCTCCCGCCCACCGCGCGTCAAAGCCCCGAAGTCCCTTGCCCCCTCCCTGCACCGGTCTGGACGGACATGAACAGCACATCTCCCTCACCAGCCTCCACAGCGTCGGAGTCTCCGTGGGCGCCGCTCGCGGGGCGGGTCTTCCGGGCGCTGTGGATCGCCCAGTTGGTCTCCAACGTCGGCAGCTGGATGCAGACGGTGGGCGCCCAGTGGCTGCTGGTCGACAACAGCGCGGCCCTGGTGACGCTCGTCCAGACCGCGTCCAGTCTTCCCATGGTGCTGCTGGCGCTGCCCTCGGGAGTGATCGCCGATCGCTTCGACCGGCGTTCGGTGCTGCTGGCCGCGCAGTTCGCGATGCTCGCGGTGTCCGGTGTACTGGCCGTGCTGGCGTTCATGGACGTCCTCACGCCGGCCGTCCTGCTCGTCCTCACCTTCCTTCTGGGGTGCGGTACGGCGCTGATGGGCCCGGCGTGGCAGGCGATCCAGCCGGAGCTGGTGGAGCGTCGCCGGCTCGGGCAGGCTGCTGCGCTGGGCGCGGTGAACATGAACCTGGCGCGTGCCGTCGGCCCGGCGCTCGGCGGAGCGGTGGTCGCGGCGGCGGGCGCGGGATGGGTGTTCGCCTTCAACGCGGCCTCGTATCTGGGTATCGCGGGGGTCCTGCTGCTGTGGCGACGGCCTGAGACGGCCTCCCCCGGCGTGGGGAACGAACGGCTGCTGGCCGCCCTGCAGGCCGGACGCCGCTATGTGTGGAACGCGCCCGGCGTACGCCGGGTCCTCCTGCGCACGCTCCTGTTCATCCCCGGCGGCGCGGCTCTGTGGGCGCTGCTGCCGCTGACCGCGAGCCGCTCCCTCGGGCTCGGCTCGGCGGGTTACGGACTCCTGCTGGGGGCGGTCGGCGCCGGGGCCGTGGCGGGAGCGTTCGCACTGCCCCGGATCCGCAAGACGCTGGGAGCCAACGGCACGCTCACCGCCGGCGCGCTGGTGTTCGCCGCGGTGCTGGCGGTACTGGCCACGGTACGGATTCCCTGGCTGGTGACCATCGCCCTGCTGCCCGCCGGTCTCGCCTGGATCGCCGTGCTGTCGACGCTCAACGCGGCCGTGCAGACCAGGCTTCCGGGCTGGGTCAGGGCGCGTGGGCTGGCCGTCTATCTCCTGGTCTTCCAGGGCGGTCAGGCGCTGGCGGCGCCCTTGTGGGGTGCGGTGGCCGACTGGGTCGGGCTCGCCTCCTGCCTGCTGATCGCCGGCGTCGTGATGGTGCTGAGCGCGGCCACCGTGCGCCGGTGGCCGCTGCACGACGCCGAGGGCATCGATCCCTCGCCGTCCGACCACTGGCCCGCTCCTCCCCTGGTGTTCGAGCCGGGCGAGGCCGACGGTCCCGTCCTGGTCTCCGTCGTCTACCGCGTTCCTGCGGAAAGCCGCGCCGAGTTCACCGGCTGCATGAGTCATGTCGCACGTTCGAGGCGCCGTACGGGGGCGCTCACCTGGGGCCTCTACCAGGACGGCAACGACCCGGAACGCTTCGTCGAGAACTACCTGATCTCCTCCTGGGCGGAACACCGCGCCCAGCACCACTCCCGGCTGACCGCCACCGACCGCGAGCGCGAGGAGCGGTCCCGCTCGCTGCTCGTGCCCGGCACCCAGCCCGAGGTGATCCACGCGTTCGACACCTCGTCGGGCCCGGCTGTGCCGACCGCGGCGGACGCGGCGGGCAGTCGCGATCTCCACACGTGAGGCGGCTCAGCTACGTGACGCCACTCAGCCGCATGAGGCAGCTCAGTTGCATGAGAGGCTCAGCTACTTGAGGCCGCTGAGCATCACCCCGCGGATGTAGTACTTCTGCAGCAGCAGGAAGAGCATCAGGACCGGCAGGACGCTCAGGACGAGACCGGCCATGACGACGGGCATCGTGCGCGTCGGATCCACATAGCTCTGCAGGAACTGGATGCCGACGGGCAGGGTCATCACCGCGGGGTTCGCGGTCGAGACGAGCAGGGCCCAGATGTACTCGTTCCAGGCGTCCACGAAGGTCAGCAGCCCGAGCGTCACCAGGACCGGCTTGGTCTGCGGGACCACGATCCGCCACCAGAGGGCGAACTCGCCCGCCCCGTCGATGCGCGCGGCCTCCAGCACCTCGTCCGGGATCGCGACCATGAACTGGCGCGTCAGGAAGATCCCGAAGCTGCTGACGAGGAACGGCATGGCGAGCGCGACGATGCTGACGGTCAGCCCGGCCCCGCCGCGCCCGAGCACGTCGTTGCCGCCTGCGAGCGGCCAGTGCACCAGGATCAGGAAGTGCGGGACGAAGAAGAGGAACGGCGGGAACATCATCGTCGACAGCACGAGCCGGAAGATGAAGTTCCGTCCGGGGAAACGGAGTTTGGCGAGCGCGTAGCCCGCGAGGGACGACGTGAGCAGCACCGACCCGGTGATCACGGCGGTGGCGACGACGCTGTTGCGGAAGAGCACCGGCAGGTCGAGCTGCTCGATCGCCGCCCGGTAGTTGGACAGGTCGAACGCCTTGGGCAGGAAGCGGTACGGCAGTGTGCCGGCCTCGTCGGGGCCCTTGAAGGACGTCATCACCATGTCGAGGAACGGCACCACCGTGAGCACGGCGCCGGTCACGACCAGCAGGTACGAGAACCACGGAAAGCGGCGGCGGCTCATGCGTCCTCCCCCTTGCGCCGGAAGATCCACAACTGCACCAGGGTGACCATGAGGACCACCACGAACAGCACGAAGGCGGCGGCGCTCGCGGTGCCCCAGTCGCCGTAGGAGAAGGCCTGCCGGTACATCTCCAGTGCGGCCACGTTCGTCGCGTCGCCCGGCCCGCCCTTGGTCATCACGATGATCAGCGCGAACGACTGGAGCCCGGTGAGGAACTGGGTGACGCACACGAACAGCAGGGACGGCCGCAGCAGCGGCAGCGTGATCTTCCGGAAGACGGTGACGGGCCCGGCCCCGTCGAGAGCCGCCGCCTCGTAGTACGACTCCGGAATCGACTTCAGCCCGGCGGTCAGGACGAGGATCGCCGAGCCGACCGAGGCCCACGCCTGGACGACCACGACGGCGGGCAGCGCGGTGTCCGGATCCTGGAGGAAGGCCACCGAGCCCAGCCCGACGGCGTTGAGGACGCCGTTGACGAGGCCACCCGGCTCGTACATGTACTTCCACACGTTGCCGACGGCGACGACGGTCGTGACGATCGGCAGGAAGTACAGGGTGCGCCACAGCCCCTGGAACCGCAGCTTGTCGATGCAGGTGGCGACGAGCACGGAGCCGGCGAGCGCGAGGGCGACCGTGCCCAGCGCGAACAGCAGCGTGTTGGTGAGGATGGGCGTCAGGAAGGTCGATCCGTCCGCGAAGAGGCCGGTGAAGTTGTCCAGGCCGACCGGCTCGATGTCGCCGAGGTCGAACCCGGCCCAGCGGGACATGGACAGCGACAGCGCGAAGCCGAGCGGCAGGATCAGGAAGACGGCGAAGAACAGCAGCGCCGGCGCGAGGAAGAGGTAGGCGACGACGGCCTGACGGCGACGGCGCCGATGACGGTCGCGGAGGCCGGCGGCGGTCTGCCCGTGACGCGCGCCGTCCGCCGCCCGTCCGGTCGTCTCCGGTGCCAGGGTGTTCACCATGAGCGAGCCACCTCCTGGTCGACCTGACGGCGGGTGGTGCGCAGTGCCTCGTCGACCGACCGCTGACCGGTCCACAGCGCCTCGATGTTCTTGCGCAGCAGCGACTTGGCCTGCTGCGCGCCCGGCACGTTCGGCTCGGGCACCGCGTACGCCAGCGCGTCGAGGAACGGGCGCAGGTTCGGGTCACCGGCCGCGCCGAGGAGTGTCCGCATGTCGTCGGCGCGGCCGGTCAGCGAGCCGACCGACACCTGGAGGGAACCCATCCGGGTCGCTGTCGCGGCCTTCTGAGCGCTGTGCCCGGCGCTCTGTCCGGCGCTCTGTCCGGTGCTCTGTCCGGTGCTCTGTCCGGCACTTTGCCCGGCACTTTGCCCGGCGCTTTGCCCGGCGCTTTGCCCGGCGCTTTGCCCGATGCTTTGCCCGGCGCTCTGTCGGGTGCCTTGCACCGTGCTTTGCCCTGCGCTCTGCGCAGTACCTCTCACGCTCGCCTTCTCCGCATTGAGCCAGCGCAGGAACTCCCAGGCCTCGCGCGGGTGTTCACTGGCCGTGTTCACCGCGAGCATGAAGCCGGTGGAGAGGGTGGCGCGCTTGCCGTCCGCCTCGGGGACGGGCACGGGCGCGACACCGACGTCGCGGTAGTCCTTGCCCATCAGGGCCTTCAGGTTCGCGGTCCACCAGCCGGCGCTGATCACCATGGCGACCTGCCCGGACGCGAACGCCTGGTAGACGTTGACGCCGGGGGCGCTCGCGCCCTTGGTGACGAGGCGGTGCTCCAGGTCGAACACGGCCCGGCCGGCAGGCGAGTCGATGGCGGTGCGCCGGCCGTCCGCGGAGACGAACCTGCCGCCCGCCGCGTTCAGCAGGGCGAGCGTCTGGCCGACGGTGGTGGAGTCGTCGTACGTCGACAGACCGAATCCCTGGACCAGCGTGTTGCCGTAACCGTCCCGCCTGGCGGTGCGGTACGCGGTGTCCTCCAGCTCGTGCCAGGTGCGCGGGGGGCTCTCGATGCCGGCCTCGCGCAGCAGCCGCTTGTTGTAGTAGAGGGCGTAGGTCTGCACCTCGGTGGGGTAGCCGTAGATCCTGCCGCCCACCGACGCGGCGCCGACCGTGGCCGTGCTGTAGCCGCGTCCGATCTCCTCGGCGTGGTCGGGCGGCGCGGGCCGCAGGACGCCGGCCCGGACGAGCTGGCCGTTCCACAGGCAGTACGGGTGGATGATGTCGGCGCCCTGCCCGGCGGCCTGCCGGACCATGAACGTGGTCAGCAGGTCCGTGAACTCGACCGCCTTGGTGCGCACCTTGACCCGGTCGTGCGTGGCGTTCCATTCGTCGACCGGGCCTTGCAGGGCGTCCTTGAGTTCTCCGCTCGCGTAGTGCGACAGCAGGGTGAGGACGACGGGGTCCCCGGGCCGTCCGGTGCCCTGGTGCGGGGCGGCGCATCCGGCGGTGAGCAGGGCCGAGGGGAGCGCGAGCGCGAAGTGACGGCGGCTCAGACCGCACGCCGCCCTGGTGCGCTGGAACGGCGTCACCGAGCGGCCTCCCGGCGCATCACGCGGAACACCCGGGTCGTGCTGAATCCGGCCTTGCGGTACAGGTGGCCCGCCGGGGACCGCTCGCCGGTCCACAGGAACCACGCGGAGTGCGCTCCGCGCGCCCGCATCCGCTCCAGGACCAGATGGAGGAGGACCTTGCCGAGTCCGGTGCCGCGCATCTCCTCCAGCACGCCGAACGGTCCGAACCGCTCGTCCACCGACTCGTACGCGCCGTGCATCGCCCAGCCGACCAGGCGGCCCGACGGGTCCCGGGCGACAACGATCCGGTCGAGCGGCGTGCCCGCTACCAGGCATTCCCGGATCGCGCGTGCCCAGTCCGGGGTGAAGTGGGTGCCGGCGAGCGCGATCAGTTCCACCAGGTCGTCGTCGGACGGGGTGGTGAACCGGTGGCCCCGCGCCGTCAGTTCGTCCATGCGGCGGACCACGTCGTCCGGGATGCGGTGGCCGGTCAGGCCCCGGTCCATCGCCGCCGCTTCGTACAGCGTGCGAAAGCCCAGCGACTCGAGGAGGCCGGCCGCTTCCGGGTACGCCTCGGCGTCCAGTCCGGGCAGGATGTAGTTCGGGGTGTACGAGGAGAAGTCCACGCGGGTGCGGCCGTGTGCGTGCAGCCAGTCGAGGGCGTCGCTCAGCAGCCTGCGCCCGAGGCCGTGTCCGCGGGCGGCCGGGTCGACGAGGAAGAACGGGATCCAGCCCTGCTCCGGTTCCAGGTCGGTGCCGGCCATCGGCGTCAGGCGGCGGACCGCGTAGGCGGCGCCGACGACACGGTCGCCCTCGACGGCCACGCGAAGCCCGTCCGGGTCGAAGTTGGCGTCGAGCAGCACGAGGGTGCGGAAGCGGTCCGGGGTGAGGGGGTCGGCCGGCGCTGCGCGGCGCCACACCTCCACCACCCCCGGCCCGTCTCCCGTACGAAAGCCGCGGATCCGGGCCCGGGATGTCGTCGTGGGGTCGGTCATCGACGGGGGTGTCCTTCCGTGCGGTTGCCGGAAATTTACTGGTATGTCCTTTCGTTTCGCAATGATCGATCAATAGTTCACGCGTGCGGAGGTGCGGAGAAGGCTCGGAGAAGGCGCGGCGGAGATGCGGGAGCCGGCGCACGGCGGGCCGCGGCGATCGCGGTGCACTGACCGGCATGCGCGCGTGCGCTCCAGGACAACGATGTTCCCTGCGCAGCCCCTAGCGTCGACCGCGCCTGCGCAGTTCGGCATGGCTACCGCTGTTCCCCGGGAGTACCCCATGGCTTCGCCCACCGTCGTCGAACTGTCCCGCTGGCAGTTCGCGATCACCGCGATCTTCCATATGACCTTCCCCGCGCTCACCGTGGGGCTCTCCGTGCTCCTCGCCGTCGTCTACACGGTGTACGTACGCACGGGAAATCCGCTGTACCTGCAGATCTTCCGGTTCTGGAAGAAGATCTTCGCCGTCGGCTTCGGCCTGGGTGTCGTCGCGGGCACGGTGATGACCTTCGAGTTCGGCCTCAACTGGGGCGTGTACGCCCACGCGGTGGGGCCCGTCATCGGGGTCACCATCGGCATGGAAGTGATCACCGCCTTCTTCCTGGAGGCCGGCTTCATCGGGCTGATGCTCTACGGGGACGGGCGAATACGCCCGCGCACGATGGCCCTGGCCAGCTGGATGGTCGCGTTCGGCACCCTGCTGTCCACGACCTGGATCCTGTCGGCCAACAGCTGGATGCAGGACCCGGTCGGCTACGAGAAGTCCGGCGGCCAGTTCCACGCCGAGGACTGGACCGAGATCCTGCTCAACCCCGCCTTCGCCCACCGCTTCCCGCACATGCTGCTGGCGGTGCTGATCAGCGCCGCCTGGTTCGTCGGCGGCATCTCGGCCTGGTACCTGGTCAAGAGCAGGGTCGGGGCCCAGCCGATGGCGCGCCGCTGCCTGTCCATCGCCCTTGGCGTCCTCGGCATCCTGATGCCGATCCAGCTGTACGTGGGAGACGGCACGGCGGTCTTCATGGGACAGCATCAGCTGCCCAAGCTGGAGGCGTTCGAGGGCAACTGGAAGAGCGACAACAACGGCTACAACCTGCTCGTGGTCCCCGACACCGACAAGGGCGAGAACCGGCTGCACGTGGAGATCCCCTACCTCGGCTCGGTCATCGCGCAGGATCTGAGCGGGAAGACGATCACTCCCGGGCTTCTGCAGACACCGCCCGAGGAGCGCCCCAACATGTGGACCACGTTCTACGGCTTCCGCGCGATGTACTTCACGGCGCTGCTCATGTTCGGCACGGCGTTCGCGGGTGTGGCCCTGAGACTGCGGCGGCGCCTGTTCGACTCACGGCGCTTCCTCAAGTGGATGGTGTGGATGACCCCGGCCGGGATCATCGCCATCACCGGCGGCTGGATCGTCGCCGAGACGGGCCGCCAGCCCTGGGTGGTGTACGGCCAACTGCGCACCGCCGACGCGGTGTCCCACCTCTCCACGTTCGAGGTCGCCGCCAGTCTCGTCGGCTTCGTCCTGCTCTACGCCTCCCTGCTGGCCATCTGGATCCGCTACATCGTCCGTACGGTCAAGGCCGGCCCCGAGGCACTGCCCACCGGTCCCGCCTCGCCCGACGCATCGGAGGCCCTCGTTGCTTGAGTACGCCGCTTACGCCCTGGTCCTCTTCTCCCTCGGCATGTACGTCGTCCTCGACGGTTACGACCTCGGGGTGGGCATGCTCAGCCTGGCCGCCCGGCCCGAGCGCCGGCGGGAGTACTCCGAGATCGTCGCCACCGCCTGGGACGCCAACGAGAGCTGGATCATCCTGGTCGGCGTCGTCCTGTGGGCGGGTCTGCCCGGCGTCTACGCCGTCGTGCTTCCCGGTGTCTATCTGCCGCTGATCGTCATGCTGGTGTCCATCATCCTGCGCGGGCTCGGCCTGGAGATGCAGAGTGCGGCCGGCGGCTACCGGCGCGGCTGGGCGCTGCTGTTCGGCTGGGCGTCGCTCGTCGCCACGGTGTGCCAGGGCCTCGTCCTGGGTGCCGTGCTTACCGGTCCGCAGCAGCACGACGGCACCTTCAGCGGTGGGGCCTTCGACTGGTTCAGCCTCTACGGCGTGCTGTGCGCCCTCGGGGCGGTCGCCCTGTACCTGCTGGCAGGCGCGGCCTGGCTGCAGGACAAGACCGAGGGATGGTCGCGGTCGAGGACCCTGCGCACCGGACGGTCGCTGCTGGTCGCCACCGCGGTCATGGTGCTCGTGCTCGGTCTGACGCTGGACGGCGCCGACCCGCAGTCCTTGCACCTGGGCGACCCGGTGCGGGCCGTGCTGGTCGGGCTCGCCGTCGCCGTCGCCGTCGTGGCCGGCGCCTTCGCCTGGTACGGCTTCGGCCGCCGCCCCGACTGGCGGCCGTTCGCGGCCGTGACGACCATGACGGCCGCCGGGCTGCTGGGGCTGGTCGCGCTGACCGCACCGGTCGTCGTGCCGCCCGGACTGACCGTCCATCAGGCCGCGAGCCCGCACTCCTCCCTGGTGTTCCTCGTGCTCGGCGTCGGCCTGTGCATGCCGTTCGTGCTGGCCTACAACTTCTACGCGTGGCGGAGTTTCCGCGGCAAGTTCACCGATCCGGTGGAGACCCCGATCCCGCCGCTGCCCTCCCGGGTCCAGCCTCTCGTGGCCCCGCCCGCACCCACCGGTGCGCTGCGGACGATCGTGCGCCGCGTCCTGCTGGTGGTGCTCGGCATCCTGGCCACCGGTCTGTCCCAGGACGTGTTCGGCGGCGTCTCGGATCTGATCGGCCCGCTCGGCGTCACCGTGCTGTGCTGCGCGGCGCTGGTCGCCTGGATCGCCGGGGACCGCCGCGACGGACGTGCGGGTCACTTCGACGCGGACGCGGGGGCGGAGACGCGCTCGTGAGTTCCACCACCGTCCTTCTGGGCGAGCTGGCCGCGGAGCGGGACGGCACCGCCGAGGACCCGGTCGCCGCCCGGCTGAAGGACTGGGCGGCCGTCGGCCGCACCGAGCTGCGCCGCGCGGGACTCCTGCGCGGCGCGGCCCAACTGGGCACCGTGCTGTGGGCGGCCGGGCTCTCCTGGGGAGCGCAGCGAGGCCTGTCCGCCCTGCGCGGCGAGCTGCCCGCGGCGGCCGTACTGCTGCCCGCCCTCCTGACGGCGGCCGGAGTGGCCCTGCGCGCCGCGCTGCTGGCGGCGGGTGACGCGGCGGCCACGCGCGGCGCCCGGACCGTGCGCCAGAGCCTGCGCCGCCGGATCATCGAGACGTCCCTGCCCGCCCACGGCCCGCTCCACGGCGACCTGGACGACGCGGCGTCCACCCGGACCGTCGACGGCGAGGTCGACCACCTCACCGACTGGCTCACCGGTTACGTCCCCGCGCGGACCACCATGCTGCTCGGCAGCGGCATCGCCCTGACGGCGATCGCCTGCCGCAGCTGGTTCACCGCCCTGCTCGTCCTCGCGGCCACCCCGCTGCTGCCGGCCAACCTCAAGGTCATCGGCCTCGGCACGCAGACCGCCGTGCGCACCCAGCTGTCCGCGATCCGCGGCCACCAGTCCCGGCTGCTCGACCATCTGCGCGGACTGCCCACCCTGGTCGGGCTCGGCGCCCACGACGAGGCCGCGCGTGCCCTGGAGGAGGACGACCGGGAGGTCGCCCGGCGCACCGAGAAGGTGCTGCGGATCGCCTTCCTGTCGACGGCGTGGATCGAACTGCTCATCACCGGAACCCTCGCCGTGGTGGCGACCTACTGCGGCCTGGTCCTGCTGGACTATCTGCGCCTTCCTCTCGTCCCGGACCACATGAGCCTGTCCGCCGCGCTGTTCGTGCTGGTCCTGGTCCCCGCCTACTTCGCCCCGGCCCGTGACCTGGCCGCCGGCTACCACGCCCGCGCCCAGGCGGCCGCGGCGGCCGAACTGCTGGCCCCGGTCCTGGACGCACCCGACGAGAGCCCCGCGCCGCCCACCGGACCGGCGCCGACCGCGCGGCGGACGGCCGCACCCCCCGGGGTGCTGCTCGACGCCGTCACGGTCCAGCACCCGGGACGGGACACACCCGCTCTGGACCGCGTCAGTGTGCGGCTCGAACCGGCCCGGTGTCTCGCCGTCACCGGGCCGAGCGGAGCGGGCAAGTCCACCCTGCTGGCCGTGGCGGCAGGGCTGTCCGCCCCGCACGGCGGACGCGCCCTGCATCTGCTGGACGGCGAGGCCGTACCCGCCGATCCCGGCCGGGTGTCCTGGGTGGGCCAGCCGGCGCACCTGCTGCCCGGCACCCTGCGCGAGAACCTCCTCCTCGCCCGGCCCACCGCGACCGACCGCGACCTGCTGGACGCCGTCGCCTCACTCGGCTTCGACGACCTGCTGACCGCGCTGCCCCGGGGGCTGGACACACGCCTCGGCGAACGCGGCACCGGACTGTCCTCCGGCCAGTCCCAACAGCTGTCTCTTGTAAGGGCGTTGCTGCGCGACGCCCCCCTTCTGTGCCTCGACGAACCCACCGCGCACCTCGACCCGCGTGCGGAGGAACGCGTCGTGGCGGCGCTGCGGACCCTGGCCCGCAACCGTACGGTCCTGCTCGCCACGCACAGTCCCGCACTGCTGCCGCTGGCGGACCAGGTGATCACACTGGAGCACGGGAGAGCCCGATGGAACGGGAGCACCCGATGAACCGGGCCGCCATGACGAACCCGGCCGACAAGATGGACCGGGCCGGCGTGACGAACCGGGCCGGCGTGATGAACACCGTCGGCGTGTGGCGCCTGCTGCGTTCCGCGGTTCCGCGCCGCGCCCTGCTGGTCGGCGTCCTGCTGGCCGTCGCGGGCGAACTCAGCGGCGCCGCGCTGCTGGGTGTGTCCGGGTGGTTCCTGACGGCCTGTGCCGTGGTCACCCTCCAGGCGAACACCACCTGGTCCTGGATGTACCCCTCGGGCGCCGTACGAGCACTGGCCCTGGCCCGCACCGGGCTGCGCTACCTCGAACGCCTCGTGAACCACCGGACCCTGCTGACCGCCTCCGTGGCGCTGCGCACCCGGATGGCCCGGGGCGCTGCCCGGCTCACCCCCCGTGAGCTGCGCGCACAGCGCGACGGGACGCTGCTCACGCGGCTCACCACCGACGTCGAGACCGTGGCGGGCCTGCCGGCGAACGTCCTCGCGCCCCTGGCCGCCGCGATCACCACCGCGTGCCTGGTCGAGATCCTGCTGCTGTCGGCGATGCCGCTGCTGGGGGCCGCCGAACTGGCCGTACTGGCGGCCGGATGCGTCTGTGCCCTGCGGGCCCACCGCCGGGCGCGAGCCCATCTCGCCGCCGCGGCGCAGGCCAGGGCCACGCTCCGTACCGTGCTGCTCGGCAGCCGCGCCGCCTTCAACGAACTGCGCTGCCTGGACGCCGTACCGCAGGCGCGGCAGGCGGCGACGGCCGCCGTGACGGCCGTGGAGTCCGCCGAGTGGGCGGCCTCTCGCGCCGAGCGGCTCGGCCGGCTGGCGCTGCGACTTCTTGCCGCGCTGGGCCAGGCGTCGGTCCTGGTGATCGCCCTGTGCGCGAAGTCGGCCCAGCCGGTCGCCGTCGTGGTGGGTGAGGTGCTGCTGATGGCCGCCGGGTGGGAGCTGCTGGAGCGACTGCCCACGCTCATGCAGCACTTGGCCCAGGCCGGGGAGGCGGCCGAACGCCTCGCACCCCTCGCCGGCGAGGAGCCCCCGGCGGCTCCGCAGCTCCCGACGGCTGCGCGGCTCGCTGCCGCACGCCGCGTCGAGACGAACGGCCTCCCGCTGCCCGGCTCGTCCGGAACGCTCACGACCACCCTGTCGGGCCCTGTCCTCATGGTGGTCACGGGCCCCAACGGCAGCGGGAAGTCGACCCTGCTCGGTCAGCTCGCCGGCCGTCTGCCGGCGCCCGACGGCACGGTCCTCCTCGACGGCACGCCCGTGCACACGCTGTCGGCCGGGGCCGTCGCCGAGACGGTCACGCTGGTCGAGGCCGACGACTGGCTGGCCGACGACACGGTGGCCGCCAACCTCCGTCAGGCCGCGCCCTCGGCCGACGCCGCCGGCCTACGGGCCGCGCTGGAGGTGGTCGGCCTGTCGGCCCTGCCGCTGGACGCCTCGGTGGGGGCCGGCGGGCGCCGGCTGTCCCAGGGACAGCGCAGGCGCCTCGCCGTCGCACGCGCCGTGCTGCGACGCCCTCCGGTCCTGCTGCTCGACGAACCCACCGCGGGCCTGGACCGCCCCACCGCCGAGGCCCTCCTGTCCGCGCTCCCCCAGGCCCTGCCCGGGACCGCGCTGGTGATCGCCCTGCAGGAGCAGGACATCGGCCTGCTGCGGCGGAGGCCCACCGCGGTCGTCCGCCTCGGTCAGGCGACCGCCCCCTCGCACGAAGGGCCCCGCAGGGCGGTGCGCGCATCGTGACAGCACGCACGGGTACGGGGGCGGGGCTCCGGGCCCGGATGCGGATGTGAGTACGGGCACGGGTGGGTGTGCGTGTGCGTGTGCGTGTGCGTGTGCGTGTGCGCGTGCGCGTGCGCGTGCGCGTGCGGACGAGCGTACGCGTGCGGCTCAGTCGAAGCGCAGGTCGGACAACTGGCGTTCGAGTGCGGAGACCTCGTCCTCGGGTTCCGTCGTCCCCTCCGGGCGTGCGGCCATGAGGGCGGCCAGCTCGCCACCCGCGCGCCGGATGCGCTCGGGCAGTCCTTCCGCGTACGCGTCTCCTCCGGATCCCCAGTCCTCGGAGGCGGCGTAGACCGCGGTGGGGACGACGGTGGCGCGGAGGTAGGAGAACAGGGGACGCAGCGCGTGTTCCAGGACCAGGGAGTGGCGGGACGTGCCTCCCGTCGCCGCGATCAGGACCGGTTTGCCGGTGAGGGCGTTCGGGTCGATCAGGTCGAAGAAGGACTTGAACAGTCCGCTGTACGAGGCGGTGAACACGGGCGAGACCACGATCAGACCGTCGGCCCGCGTCACCGCGTCGATCGCGGTGGCCACGGGAGCCGGCGGGAACCCGGTGACCAGGTTGGTTCTTCTGGTTCTTCTGGTTCTTCCGGCAATGCGTATGAGAAGTCGAACGCTAGAGCCTGGTCGGGCGCTGCTCATGACTGTGCGTGCACGGGTACGAGCCCTCGAGCGTCCTCTTCCCTCCCGGCCGGGCGGCGCGCTGCGATGCTGGGCGTGTCGTCCGGGACGGACGGTTACCGTGGGCGGCGGCTGATGATCATGCCGCTCATGTCTGAGGAAGGGAGTTCTTCGATGGCCGATAGGCCGATCCTGGTGCTTGCGGCGACCGGCGGACAGGGCAGTGCCGTGACCGATGCGCTGCTGGAACGCGGGGCCCAGGTCCGGGCGCTGGTCCGTGACCCTGCCCGGGGAGCCGCGCGCGAGCTGGCCGCCCAGGGTGTCGACGTGGTGGCGGGCTCCCTGAGTGACCGTGATTCGCTCGCCGCCGCGATGAGCGGGGTGGCGGCGGTCTTCGCGTACACCACGCCGTTCGAGGCCGGTGTGAACGCGGAGGTCGCCCAGGGGCGGGCGATCCTCGCCGCAGCGGCCCAAAAGCGTGTTCCGCACCTCGTGTTCAGTTCCGTGGCCGGGGCCGACCAGCACACCGGGGTGCCGCACTTCGAGAGCAAGGCTCGCATCGAGGCGGAGCTGGTCTCCGGTGACGTGCCGTACACGATCCTGGGGCCGACGTACTTCTTCGACAACGCGCTCGGCGGTGCGCAGCGCATCGCCGACGGCATCCTGGACCTGCCGCTGCCCGCCGACCAGCCGCTGCAGCAGCTCTCCCGCCCCGACCTCGGCGCGTTCGCGGCGGAAGTGCTGGTCGCGCCCGCTTCCTACGCCGGGCGGCGTATCGAGCTGGCCGGTGACGAGCCCACCCCCACCGAGATGGCGGCCGCACTCGGCGCGGCCCTGGGCCGCCGTGTCCGCCACGAGTACGTACCGCTGTCGCTGATCGGCAGTCCGGACATGCACGCGATGTGGTCGTTCCTGAACGGCCCCGGATATCGCGTCGACATCCCCGCCCTCCGCGCCGCCCATCCGGCGGTCCCCTGGACCCGGTTCGCCGACTGGGCGCGTGACATCTGGGCGCCCCTGCGCTGACGGCGGCGGCGGTGACGGCGGGGGGAGCGCGTCGGGAGGCGTGCCGGGTGAGGGACGGCGGGGTCAGGCGCCGGTGCTGCGGACGGCTTCGCGGATCAGGTCCGCGGCCTCCTCGGGGTGCGCGAGCATCACCAGATGGGAGGAGTCGACCTCGACGGTGGTCATGCCGGCTCGCTGGTAGCCGAAGCGGACGACCTCGGGGTTGATGGTGTGGTCCGCGGTCGACACCAGGCCCCAGGACGGCTTGTCCTTCCACGCCGCGACCGGGGCAGGCTCGGCGAACGCCGCACCGGCCAGGGGGCGCTGGGAGACGGCGAGGACCTGGGCGAGGTCCGGGTCCACGTCGGCGGCGAAGATCGCGGGGAACTCGTCGGTCCGTACCGTCACATCCGTGCCGGGCTCGGACGAGCCCTCGACCGGGTACGGCGTGAAGACCAGGGCCTTCGCCAGGTCGGAGTCGGGGAACCGGCCCTGCAACTCGCCGAGGCTCTCGCCCACTTCGAGGGCGTACCCGGCGAGGTAGACCAGCGCCCGGACGTTGTCCTCGGCGCCCGCGACGGTGATGACGGCCCCGCCGTAGGAGTGTCCGACGAGGACGACGGGACCGGGGATCTGCCGGACGATCGAGGCGATGTAGGCGGCGTCGCCCGTCAGGCTGCGGTTGGGCACGGCCGGGGCGAGCACCTTCAGGCCGTCGGCCAGCAGCTCGGGGATGACACGCGCGAAGCTGGACGCGTCGGCGAAGGCGCCGTGGACGAGGACGACGGTGGGTGCGGAATCGGTCATGGGAGTTCCCTAAGAATGTGAGGCGGTCCGGGAGGACCGGGTGTGGCTGATGGGTGGTTGCCCTAGATGGCTCGGAAGGAATGGCCGCCCGGTCCTCCGGG
>NZ_JBICZA010000052.1:0-46449 GCF_043201585.1 Streptomyces sp. NPDC048297 | reverse complement strand
TGCCTCCGCGTAACTCACGCCTTGCTGCACGAGCCGGAAGTATTCCTCCCGCTCACGGGTCAGCTTTCTACGGCCCTGAGCCACCGTCCGGGTCTTGCGGATCTCGAACATCGCACCCCTTGAGCTGGGGTGTTGCGACGATCGCTAGAACTCAAGGGTCGCCGGGAAGTGGGGCCTTCGCCGTCAGGGGCCTACGTGGTCAGAGGCCTACACGGTCAGGGCCTGTGGTGGCGGGCCCGGCGGGAGCCCGGTCAGCCCTTCCAGCAGCGGGTCACGCGGCCGTCGCTCACCTCGAAGTTGAGCCGGCCCACCCGGTACTCCATGGTGATGATCGCGCCGGGCGGCAGCGACCGTACCGTCGACCACCCCCGCTCCCTCGCGCGCCGCTCGGCATGCTCGGCGTCGAGGCCGACGTACCCGTCGGGACTGTCCTTGGGCTCCGCGGGCGGAGTGGGAATCGGTGCCATGCGGCCACGCTAGGGCGCATCGGGCGGCGACGGAAGCCGGGCCCGTCGGGTATCGGGAGTTCCCGCGCCCGGTCACACTTCTGTCACAGCTTGCCGACGCGCGATTCCTTCGAACTCCGTCACACGTACGGGGGTTTCTGTTCCCCTTCCCGGGGCAATCGAACAGAATTCCCGCGTGTCGCGGTGCCCCTCCGAATTACCCGGCGGAAAGTGCCCACGTGATGTCCGGGGCGGGGTCCGGAAGGTCATTCCCCGCGGAATCCGGCGCGCTGTCCGAGGAACTGACACCGCATAGGAATTTCACGGATTCGGCACAGGGCCGCCGCGTCCCCCCGGCCGGGGCGCACGGCCACGCGGGCAGGTGACGGCGGCTCGCGGGCGGGAGCGCCCCGGGCCGCGGCGGCCCCGGGGCGCGGCGAGCGAAGGGGCGCGACAAGCGAAGGGGCGAGGGAGCGATGGGGACCGACACCGTACGGGCGACGGCGCTGGCGGGGCCGCGCGGGCGGGCGGGGCGGCTGGTGGTGGACTGGCTCACCACCACCGACCACAAGAAGGTCGGGCATCTGTACCTGATCACGTCCTTCCTGTTCTTCCTGGCCGGCGGTGTCATGGCGCTGCTGATGCGCGCCGAGCTGGCCCGGCCGGGGCTGCAGCTCATGGGCAACGAGCAGTACAACCAGCTGTTCACGCTGCACGGCACGATCATGCTGCTGCTGTTCGCGACCCCGAGCTTCGCGGGCTTCGCCAACGAGCTGATGCCGCTGCAGATCGGCTCTCCTGACGTGGCGTTCCCGCGCCTGAACATGCTGTCGTACTGGTTCTTCCTGTTCGGCGGTCTGATCGTGCTGGGTTCGGTGCTGACCCCCGAGGGGCCGGCGGCCTTCGGCTGGTTCGCCTACGCCCCGCTCAACGACGCCACGCACTCCCGTGGCATCGGCCCGGACCTGTGGATCACGGGGCTCGCGCTGGCCGGCTTCGGGACGATCCTCGGCGCGGTCAACTTCATCACCACGATCGTCGTGATGCGCGCGCCGGGCATGACGATGTTCCGGCTGCCGATCTTCACCTGGAACACGCTGTTCACGTCGATCCTGATCCTGATGGCGTTCCCGGTGCTGGCGGCCACGCTGCTGTGCCTGGAGGCGGACCGGCGGTTCGGCGCGCACGTGTTCGACGCGGCGAACGGCGGGGCGCTGCTGTGGCAGCACCTGTTCTGGTTCTTCGGGCATCCGGAGGTCTACATCATCGCGCTGCCGTTCTTCGGGATCATCACGGAGATCATCCCGGTCTTCAGCCGCAAGCCGGTCTTCGGCTATCTGACGCTGGTCGGCGCGACCATGGCGATCACGGGTCTGTCGATGGTGGTGTGGGCGCACCACATGTTCGCGACGGGCGCGGTGCTGCTGCCGTTCTTCTCCTTCATGTCGTTCCTGATCGCGGTGCCGACGGGCGTGAAGTTCTTCAACTGGACCGGCACGATGCTCCAGGGCTCGCTGTCCTTCGAGACCCCGATGCTGTGGGCGACGGGCTTCCTGGCGACGTTCCTGCTGGGCGGCCTGACCGGGGTGATCCTGGCGTCCCCGCCCATGGACTTCCACGTCACCGACTCGTACTTCGTCGTGGCCCACTTCCACTACGTCGTCTTCGGCACGGTCGTCTTCGCGATCTTCGCCGGCTTCTCCTTCTGGTGGCCCAAGTTCACCGGGAAGATGCTGGACGAGCGGCTCGGCAAGATCCATTTCTGGACGCTGTTCGTCGGCTTCCACACCACGTTCCTGGTGCAGCACTGGCTGGGCGCGCAGGGCATGCCCCGCCGGTACGCCGACTACCTCGCCGCCGACGGCTTCACCGCGCTCAACACGGTCTCCACCATCGGCTCCTTCCTGCTCGGCCTGTCCACGCTGCCGTTCCTGTACAACGTCTGGAAGACCGCGCGGTACGGCGAGAAGGTCGAGGTGGACGACCCCTGGGGCTACGGCCGCTCGCTGGAGTGGGCGACCTCCTGCCCGCCGCCCCGGCACAACTTCTCCGCCCTGCCCCGGATCCGCTCCGAGGCGCCGGCGTTCGACCTGCACCACCCGCAGTTCGCCGAGTACGCGCAGGGCCGCCGCCCCCGCGGGAGGGGGAACGGCGGCCGTTCGCGCGTCAGGTGACCGGCACCCGGCGCCCGCTTCAGAGTGCGAGGCGCTGGCCGGGCACGATCAGGTCGGGGTCGGCGCCGATGACCTTCTTGTTGTCGGCGTAGATCCGCTGCCAGGTGGTGCCGTGCCGGGCGGCGATGAGGCTGAGGGTGTCGCCCTCGCGGACGGTGTAGTCGCCGCGGGAGGCGCTGCGGCTGGTGTGGCCGGCCGGGCGCTGCGGCGTGGAGACGGACTTCACGGGGGCTGACTTCATGGGGGCCTCCTTCGCGGGGGCGGACTTCTTCGTCGCGCTGCCCTGCGAGGCGGTCGTACCCGAGGAGGCGGCCGCCGGTGCCGCGCCGGAGGCTCCCGCGCGGGCCGAGCAGACCGGCCAGGCGCCCCAGCCCTGGGCGTGCTGGACCTTGGTGGCGACGGCGATCTGGGCGCTCCTGGAGGCCTGGTCGGCCGTCGGGGCGTAGGCGGTGCCGCCGTACGCGCGCCAGGTGCCGGCGGAGAACTGGAGCCCGCCGTAGTAGCCGTTGCCGGTGTTGATGTGCCAGTTGCCGCCGCTCTCGCACTGGGCGATGCGGTCCCACACTCCGTTGTCCGCGGCGGCGGCGTTGCCGGTCGCGGCCAGAAGCCCCAGCGGGGCCAGCAGCGCCGCCCCGGCGAGGGCGGCCGTCGTACGGCCCTTGCGGGCGCTGTCACGACGCTCGGTGTTGCGGGTGGTATCGGCACACTCGGACATGTAATTCCCTCTCCACGAACCCGGGATCCCCCAAGGCGTGGCACGACGTCCCGCGAAGGACCGCGGTTCCCCGTGCCTGCCCCGTCCGCCTGACCGGGCGTCGATCGTGCTCTGCCTGGTGCCGGTCGGCGGACATACCCGAGCGGTGCTCGCTGCACACGGCGGAGGAATGTACGGAGATCTGGCGGTAGATATCAACCAACTCCCTGTCATTCCAGGCCAGTTCCCCGTTACCGTCGGTATCGGCGATTTTTGGCCAACCGCTTTGTGTGCTGATTTCATGACTTTTCGACCAGCCGTCAAGGCGGCGTGTGATTCACTTCACCCGATCAAGTTCCTTGACAGCGAGCAAAGTTGACGATGAGTGGCCGATTCCGAACCAATGGTGACGCTGCGCGGCGGACGGTCCTACTCCGTTTCCCTCCGGGCGTGACCACCACCACAGCACGTCCGTTGTCTTCTTCATGAGCCCGGAACCCCGGAGCTCAGCGACCGGGAGCCACCCGGCCGTCTCCAGCAGCGCATCCCGAGGGAGCCACCGTGCCGCGCATGCTCGACGTCAGTGACGCAGTACGCGCCGAGATCGGCGACGAAGAAGCCGACCGGCTGCTCGCCGGAGAGAACGCCCCGGGCAGTTACGACTGCACCTCCTGCCGCACCCCGGGCGACTCCGAGCAGGAGCGCACCAGCACCGTTCTGTTCGTCGGCGACGAGACCGCCGTGCTCGCCTTCGCCCATGCCAGCTGCCTGCCCTCACAGGTCGTCCAGGTCACCGAGGAGCAGCTGCAGGGCGCGGTGCGCTCCATCGGCGGCGACATCGCCACGGACGCCGGCCCCGGCGCGTCCGTGCCCGAGCAGGCCGTGCTGGGCGTGACCAGCGGACTCGTCCTCATCGAGGGCGAGTTGCACCCGGCGCTCGTGGTCGAGCCGACCGCGCCGATCGCGCGTCCGGGCTCCACCGGGCCCGGCGACGACTTCCTGCCGCTGCTCATCGAGCAGGGCTACCTGCCGGTGACCGAGCTGGCGACCGTCCCGCCGGTGCTGCACGGCTGGTCGGTGCTGCTCGCCGTGGGCCAGCTGCACGCGGTCCTCCAGCCCGGGGTGAACGGGGGCCGGGCGGTGGCCTGGTGGCAGGCGCACCAGCCGCTGCAGGTCACGGACGGCTGGCGGGCCGCCGCGAACAAGCACCAGCAGGTGCTGATGTTCGCGGCACCGGTGGGCTCCATCGGGCGCCAGCCGCGCGAGGACCTGCTGCGCGACGCGCTCGACAAGGCCGCGGCGAACGGACAGCTGGTGGCGGCGGCGCTGCCCCTCGCCGGTACGTGAGAGCCGGTACGTGAGAGCCGGTGTGAGTGCCGGTGTGAGTGCCGGTGTGGGAGTTCGCCCCGGGGAGACGGGCCCGCGCCCCCGAAAGCCTGACACCGGCCGCATCTCTTCACCACTGCCGTCGTTTGGACATACGTGCACGCATACGACACTCCTCCTCCCCGCCGGTCCGGCTTCTCCCCCATCCCCTCCGCGCGGAGAGGGCAGGAGAGTTCCGGCGTGACGTCGGCCACGCCGATCTACGACTCGCTCTACGCGGAGTGGGTGCGGACCTTCCGGACACTGCCGGGGGACCGCAGTGGTGAGGAGGATCTGGGCTTCGTCGCGTTCGGGAGCCTTCCGCAGAGCACGGGTGCGTACGGGGGCTACCGTCCGGGCTCGTTCAGCAGCTCGTACAGCGCCTACAGCGCGGGGGCCTACAGCGCCCGGCAGCAGTCGCAGACACAGTGGCAGCGGATCGGCACGATCGGGCGGTCGCAGCAGGACTCCGGGGCGATGCCCGCCCCGGCTGCCCTGCCCCCGGCCCCGCGCCGCGGCGCCTGACACACCGAAGGGCGGCCCCGGTGACGGGGCCGCCCTTCGGCATGCGACGGACTCGGAGTCCTCCTCGCGCCGCTACTTCTTCTTCGCGCCGCGCTTCTCGCGCACCCGCACCGAGATGTGGATCGGGGTGCCGTCGAAGCCGAACTCCTCGCGCAGCCGGCGCTCGATGAAGCGCCGGTAGCCCGCCTCGATGAAGCCGGAGGCGAAGAGCACGAAGCGCGGGGGCTTGGTGCCGGCCTGGGTGCCGAACAGGATGCGCGGCTGCTTGCCGCCCCGGACCGGGTGCGGGTGGGCGGAGGCCAGCTCGCCGAGGAAGGCGTTCAGACGGCCCGTGGGGACGCGGGTCTCCCAGCCGGCCAGCGCGGTCTCGATCGCCGGGACCAGCTTCTCCATGTGCCGGCCGGTGCGCGCCGAGACGTTGACGCGGGGCGCCCAGGCGACCTGGGCCAGCTCGGTCTCGATCTCCCGCTCCAGGTAGTAGCGGCGCTCCTCGTCGAGGGTGTCCCACTTGTTGTAGGCGAGGACCACCGCGCGGCCCGCCTCGACGGCCATGGTGACGATCCGCTGGTCCTGCACGGAGATGTTCTCGGAGGCGTCGATCAGGATGACCGCGACCTCGGCCTTCTCCACGGCCGCGGCCGTGCGCAGGGAGGCGTAGTAGTCGGCGCCCTGCTGGAGGTGGACACGCTTGCGGATACCGGCGGTGTCCACGAACTTCCAGGTCACACCGCCCAGTTCGATCATCTCGTCGACCGGGTCACGGGTGGTGCCCGCCAGCTCGTTGACGACGACGCGCTCCTCGCCGGCCACCTTGTTCAGCAGCGAGGACTTGCCGACGTTCGGGCGGCCGATGAGGGCGATGCGGCGCGGGCCGCCGACCGCCGTGCCGAAGGTCTGCGCGGGCGCCTCCGGCAGCGCCTCCAGGACGGCGTCCAGCATGTCGCCGGTGCCACGGCCGTGCAGCGCCGAGACCGGGTGCGGCTCGCCGAGGCCGAGGCTCCACAGGTAGGACGCGTCGGCCTCGCCGCTCGGGCCGTCGACCTTGTTGGCGGCCAGCACGACGGGCTTGCCGGCCTTGCGCAGCAGCCGTACGACCGCCTCGTCGGTGTCGGTCGCGCCGACCTTGGCGTCCACCACGAAGACGACGGCGTCGGCCGCCTCGATCGCGTACTCGGCCTGCGCGGCCACCGAGGCGTCGATGCCGAGGACGTCCTGCTCCCAGCCGCCGGTGTCGACGACCTTGAAGCGGCGGCCCGCCCACTCGGCCTCGTAGGTGACGCGGTCACGGGTGACGCCGGGCTTGTCCTCGACGACGGCCTCGCGGCGGCCGATGATGCGGTTCACGAGAGTCGACTTGCCGACATTGGGACGGCCGACGACGGCGAGCACGGGCAGCGGACCGTGGCCCGCCTCCTCGATGGCGCCCTCGACGTCCTCGATGTCGAAGCCCTCTTCGGCGGCGAGCTCCATGAACTCCGCGTACTCGGCGTCGCCGAGCGCCCCGTGGTCGTACTCGTGCGCGCCGTACGCGTCCGAGCCGTCGGGCTGGATCTGGTCGTTCATGAAGTCCGTACCTCGTTCGTTCGTGGTGATCGGTGGACCGGGCCCCGGTGGGCCGGACCACTACTCAAGTGTCGCCTAGCGCCCGGTCAGGCGCCTGGCGTTTTCCAGGTGGGCGGTGAGCTGCTTCTGGACGCGCTCGGTGGCCGCGTCCAGCGCCGAGCGCGTCCGCCGCCCGGTGCCGTCGCCCGCCTCGAACGGCTCGCCGTAGACGACGTCGACGCGGGAGCGCAGCGGCGGCAGCGCCTTGACCACGCGCCCGCGCCGGTCGGCGCTGCCCAGGACCGCCACCGGCACGATCGGCGCGCCGCTGCGGACCGCGAAGTAGGCGAGGCCGGCGCGCAGCGAGGCGAAGTCGCCGCCGCCCCGGGTGCCCTCCGGGAAGATGCCCAGCACTCCCCCGGCCTCCAGCAGGCCGAGGGCGCGGGTGATCGCGGTGCGGTCGGCGGCCGTGCGGTCCACCTTCAGCTGGCCGATGCCGGTCAGGAAGGGGTCCAGCGGGCCGACGAACGCCTCCTGCTTGATCAGGAAGTGCGTCGGCCGGGGCGACACGCCCATGACCATCGGGCCGTCGATGTTGTGGGAGTGGTTGACGGCGAGGATCACCGGACCCGTGGCGGGCACCTTCCAGGCGCCCAGCACGCGCGGCTTCCACAGTCCGTACATCAGGCCGACGCCGATGCGCCGGCCGACCTCGGCACCCCGCTCGGACGGGAGGTCGCCCTCCCCGCGTGACGGAAGGCTCACTTCCCGGCCCGCTTCTCCTCGACCAGGGTGACGACGCACTCGATGACCTGGGCGAGGGTCAGCTCGGTGGTGTCCACCTCGACCGCGTCCCCGGCCTTGGCCAGCGGCGAGGCCTTCCGGCCGGAGTCGGCCGCGTCCCGCTTGATCAGGGCCTCGCGGGTGGCGTCGACGTCGGCGTTCTTCAGCTCGCCGCTGCGGCGGGCGGCGCGGGCCTCCGCGGACGCGGTGAGGAAGATCTTCAGGTCGGCGTCCGGGAGCACGGTCGTGCCGATGTCCCGGCCCTCGACCACGATGCCGCCCTCGGCGCCGCGGGCCAGCGTGCGCTGCAGCTCGGTGATCAGGGTGCGCACCTCGGGCACCGCGCTGACGGCACTGACCTTGGAGGTGACGTCCTGGGTCCGGATCGGGCCGGCCACGTCGACGCCGTCGACCGTGATGGTCGGGGCGTCCGGGTCGGTGCCGGAGACGATCTCCGGCTTGCCGGCGACGGCGGCGATCGCGGACGGGTCCTCCAGGTCGATGCCGTTGGTCACCATCCACCAGGTGATCGCCCGGTACTGGGCGCCGGTGTCCAGGTAGCTCAGGCCGAGCTGCCGGGCCACGGCCTTCGACGTGCTCGACTTGCCCGTGCCGGAGGGGCCGTCGATCGCGACGATCACGGGCTTGGCGGTCGGGGCGCCGTTTTCCACTGGGGAACACCTTCCTGGTGCGGTGCGGTGAGCGGGGTACGGGGAGCGAGAGCGCCCTGCACAAGGTTACTGGGTGCGGGTCACTCGTCCGGACCCCCACGTACCGGCTCCGCCGAAGCCACACCCACGCCCCACGCAGCCCCAGGACTGGACCAGTCCACACCGGCCGGCCCTGCCCACACGCACCGGGCCGGCCGCGAGTCCCGCATACCACCCGACCCCAGACACCCGCCCCACACCGGACCCGGCGACTCACGCCCACCGGCCGGCCCCAGTCACCCGCCCCTGCGGACCCACACCCGCGACCCCGGCGGCCCAGGCACTCGGCCCCGCACACACCAGTCAGGCCACCCCACGCGCCCGATCCAGTCGGCCCCGTTGCTCTACTGGCGCAACGCCCAGCCCATGTCCCGCAGCGCGTCCTTCAGGGTGGGGGCGGATCTGGGGTCGACGCTGAGCTGGATCAGGCCGGCCTGTTGTCCGGTGGCGTGTTCGATGCGGACGTCCTCGATGTTGACTCCGACGCGGCCGGCGTCGGCGAAGATCCGGGCCAGCTGTCCCGGCTGGTCGTCGATCAGCACGACGACGGTCTCGTAGACGCGCGGAGCGGACCCGTGCTTGCCCGGCACCCGCACCTGGCCCGCGTTCCCGCGCCGCAGCACGTCCGCGATGCCCTGGCTGCCCTCGCTCCGCTTGTCCTCGTCGGAGGACTGCAGGGCGCGCAGGGCCCGTACGGTCTCGTCCAGGTCGACGGAGACGTCGGCGAGGAGGTCGGCGACCGGGCCGGGGTTGGCGGAGAGGATGTCGATCCACATCCGGGGGTCGGAGGCGGCGATCCGGGTGACGTCCCGTATGCCCTGCCCGCACAGCCGTACGGCGGCCTCCTCGGCGTTCTCCAGGCGTGCCGCGACCATGCTGGAGACCAGGTGGGGCATGTGGGAGACGAGGGCGACGGCACGGTCGTGGGCGTCGGCGTCCATGACGACCGGCACGGCACGGCAGTGCGAGACCAGCTCCAGGGCGAGGTTGAGGACCTCGGTGTCGGTGTCCCGGGTCGGCGTGAGCACCCAGGGGCGGCCCTCGAAGAGGTCGCCGGTGGCGGCCAGCGGGCCGGACTTCTCCCGGCCGGACATGGGGTGGGTGCCGATGTACGTGGACAGGTCCAGGCCGCGCGCCTCCAGCTCGCGGCGCGGTCCGCCCTTGACGCTGGCGACATCGACGTAGCCGCGGGCCAGCCCGCGGGCCATGGCGTCGGCGAGGACGGCCGCCACATGGGCGGGCGGGGCGGCGACGATCGCGAGGTCCACCGGGCCCTGGGGGGCCGCCTCGGTGCCGGCGCCGAGCGCGGCGGCCGTACGGGCCTGCTCGGGGTCGTGGTCCTCGAGGTGGACGGTGACACCCCGCTGGGTCAGGGCGAGCGCGGCGGACGTGCCGATCAGGCCGGTGCCGATGACGAGAGCGGTCCTCACTGGGCGATGTCCTTGCGCAGGGCGGCGGCGGCGCCGAGGTAGACGTGGGCGATGTCGGCGCGGGGCCGCTCCGTCTCGATGTGCGCGAGGATCCGGACGACCCGGGGCATGGCGCCCTCGATGTCGAGTTCCTGGGCGCAGATCAGCGGGACGTCGACGATGCCGAGCTTGCGTGCGGCGGCGGCCGGGAAGTCGCTGTGCAGGTCGGGAGTGGCCGTGAACCAGACGCTGATCAGGTCGTCGGCGGTGAGTCCGTTCCGTTCGAGGACGGTGGTGAGCAGAGCCCCGACCTGCTCGTCCATGTGAGCGGCCTCGTCCCGCTCCAGCTGGACGGCCCCCCGGACCGCTCGTACCGCCACGGCGCTGCTCCTTCATGACGTGCGTGTTCATGACGTGCGTGTCGACTGTCGTCGGCTCGTGCTGCGTCCAGCGTAGTCAGGGCGGACGGGCCGGGCGCACGACGCCCGGTCGCTGAGACGGACGCCCCGTGTCGCGGCGGGGCCGATCCGGTGATGGCCTGTTCCTGGTTCCTTCACCCTTGATCCCTTAAATGCGAGTATGCCGTTTATCACCCCTTTTCCTCCCTCTGACGTTCGGAGTGAACTCATGACCCAGCCCGCGACGCGCCGTACGGTTCTCGCGACGGGTGCGGCGACGATCGCCGTCGGCTGTGTGGGATGCGGCGGCAACGACAGCAAGAGCGCCGCGTCCTCCAGCACCTCGCCCGCCGGCAAGTCCGCCTCCCCGGCCGACACGTCCGCCTCGCCCGACAGCAGGAGCGCGACGCCCGCCGACCGGCAGGACACCGCGGTCAGCGGATCGGTGCTGGCGCGGACCAGCGACATCCCGGAAGGCGGCGGCAAGATCTTCAAGGAGAAGAAGGTCGTGGTCACGCAGCCGAAGAAGGGCGAGTTCAAGGCCTTCTCGGCGATCTGCACGCACCAGGGCTGCACGGTGGCCAAGGTCGCGGACGGCACGATCGACTGCCCCTGCCACGGCAGCAAGTTCCACATCGCCGACGGCTCGGTGGCGCACGGCCCGGCGACCCGGCCGCTGCCCGCCAAGCACATCAAGGTGGAGAAGGACTCGATCCGCCTGACCTGACCGGGCCCCGCCTGACCTGACCGGGATCCCACCAGGCCCGACCGGGGTCCCACCAGGCCCGACCGGGGTCCCACCAGGCCCGAGCAGGTCGCGTACCCTCCCGGCATGCAGCCCGAGACCGCCGAGAACCTCGTGCGCGACCACACCATCTACGCCTGTGTCATGGGTTCGCGGGCCTTCGGCCTGGCGACGGACACCAGCGACACGGACCGGCGGGGCGTCTTCCTCGCCCCCGCTCCCCTGTTCTGGCGGTTCGAGAAGCCGCCGACGCACGTGGAGGGGCCGGGCGAGGAGCGCTTCTCCTGGGAGCTGGAGCGGTTCTGCGAGCTGGCACTGCGCGGCAATCCGAACATCCTGGAGTGTCTGCACTCGCCGCTCGTGGAACACGTCGACGACACCGGCCGCGAACTGCTGGGCCTGCGCGACGCGTTCCTCTCCCGGCAGACGTACGACACGTTCACGCGCTACGCCCTCGGCCAGCGCCGCAAGCTCGACGCCGATGTCCGCACGACCGGCGCCCCGCGCTGGAAGCACGCCATGCACCTGCTCCGCCTGCTGATGAGCGCCCGGGATCTGCTGCGCACCGGCGAGCTGCGGATCGACGTCGGCGATCAGCGGGAGCCGCTGCTGGCGGTGAAGCGGGGCGAGGTGCCCTGGGCGGAGGTGGAGGCCCGGATGGTCCGGCTGGCCGCCGAGACCGAGCAGGCCCTGGGCGGCAGCCCGCTTCCCCCGGAGCCGGACCACGCGCGTGTGGCCGACTTCCTCTTCCGCACGCGCCGCGCCTCAGCCCTGCGGGCCTGCCAGCCGGACGCGGACCACGAGGTCGTGCAGGGCGTCGTACGCACTCGGGGTATCGGGCAGGGCTGAGGCGGCCTGCGCCTTGTCGAGCACGGCGTGCAGCCGCTCCACGTCGGCCTCCACGCGCGCGTGGTCGACGTCGGCGCCGCCGTGCTCCCGCGCGGACTTGGCGGCGATCAGCTCGGGCAGGTAGCCGGGCGCGTCCACCTGCTCCAGGAGGGTGGGCAGATGGGCCTGCACCTCGCCGCCGCGCATCAGGTGGACGCCGGTGAGCAGCACCCTGAACGTGTAGAGCAGCGGCTTGAGTTCGCCCGTCTTCTCGAACAGCCGCCACTGGGTGACCGCGAACCCCCGGTAGTGGTGGGCGTGGTGGCTGGTGAGCACGCCCGGGGCGAGCCCGGTCAGCTCGCGGTGTACGTCCCCGGTGTGCACGACCAGCGGCGAGAGCAGCTGCTCCAGCACATAGCCGTTGCGCCGGAGCATCAGCCGTACGAACTTGCGCAGGTCGTGGGTGACGAGGTCCATCTCGACGTCGTAGCGCACCCACGCGCGCGAGCGTGTCTCCTCCGGCTCGTGGAGTCCGACCAGGTCGGCCGCGGGCAGCAGGTGGACGCCGCGCAGGTCCAGGTCGGAGTCCTGGGACGGGAAGCCGTACAGGTGCGCTCCGGAGACGGTCGCGAACAGCACGGGGTGGGGCTGCTCGTCGATCACGGGCGCGAGGTCCATGCCGAGGTCGTCGATCATGGGCCTAAGCGTCCCAGAGCGCTCCCAGCGCCAACAGGTCGCCCCGGTACTCGATCCGCTCGGTCCAGGCGGCGGGCCAGGCGTCCGCGCCCAGCCAGGCACCCGCGAAGGCGCCGGTGAGGCAGGCGATCGAGTCGGAGTCGCCGGCGGTGCAGGCGGCCCGGCGCAGGGCGGTGACGGGCTCGTCGGGGAAGAGCAGGAAGCAGAGCAGTCCGGTGGCGAGGGCCTCTTCGGCGATCCAGCCCTCGCCGGTGGCCAGGCACGGGTCGGTCTCCGGGGAGACGGTGCGCACGGCCTCCTGGAGCCGGGCGAGGATCGCCAGGCACTCGTCCCAGCCGCGCGCGATGAAGTGCTCGGGGCTGGGGTCCTGGGAGCGGGTCCACAGGTCGCCGAGCCAGGTGTGGTCGTAGCGGGTGCGGTTCTCGAGCGCGTAGGACCGCAGCTGTCCGACGAGGCCCGCCGGGTCGGTGCCCTGGGCGAGCAGCCGGACGGCGTGGGCGGTGAGGTCGGAGGCGGCCAGTGCGGTGGGGTGGCCGTGGGTGAGCGCGGACTGCAACTGGGCGGCGCCGGCGCGCTGTTCGTCGCTCAGGCCGGGGGCGAGTCCGACGGGGGCGACGCGCATGTTGGCGCCGCAGCCCTTGGAGCCGATCTGGCTGGCGTCCTGCCAGGCCCGGCCGTCCTCCTTGAGGAGATGGCAGGCCTTCAGGCAGGTGTTGCCGGGGGCGCGGTTGTTGTCCGGCGACTGGTACCAGTCCACGAACTCCTCGCGCAGCGACCGCTCCAGCCGCTTGGGCGCGAGGTACCCGCGCTCCATGGCCGTACGGAGCCCGCGTCCGAGGGCGAGGGTCATCTGCGTGTCGTCGGAGACGAGGGCCCGCTGGGGCAGCTCCATCTCCCGCCAGGGCCCGAACTTGGCGAGGATCGAGGGCACGTCGTTGAACTCGGTCGGGAAGCCGAGGGCGTCACCGAGGGCGAGTCCGAGCAGGGAACCGGTGGCGGCGTGCTTGCTCGCCTGGAGGGTGGTCATGCGGGGCGTCCTTCCCGGGACGGTCGGAGCAGGGGCGGGTGCAGGGCGGTGGCGGTGCCTGCCCGGTAGAGGGCGGCCGGTTTGCCACGGCCTCCGGTCAGCCGGGCGGCGCCGGGGACGGGTTCGACGAAGCCGGGCGTGCCGAGCACCTTGCGGCGGAAGTTGGGCCGGTCCAGGGGCGTGCCCCAGACCGCCTCGTAGACCTGCTGCAGCTCGCCGAGGGTGAACTCGGGCGGGCAGAAGGCGGTGGCGGCGCGGGTGTTCTCCAGCTCGGCGCCGACGCGTTCGCGGGCGTCGGCGAGGATCCGGTCGTGGTCGAAGGCGAGCGGCGGGACCGCGTCGTACGGCAGCCAGCGGGCCTGGGCCGCGTCGCCGCCGCCGCGCGGTTCGGGGGGCTCGGGCAGGAGCGCGGTGAACGCCACCGACACGACGCGCATCCGGGGGTCGCGGCCGGGATCGCTGTAGGTGCGCAGTTGCTCAAGGCGCAGCCCGGAGACGTCGTCGAGCCCGGTCTCCTCGGCGAGTTCGCGCCGGGCCGCCGTCTCGGCGGACTCCTCGGGCAGCAGGAAGCCGCCGGGCAGCGCCCAGTGCCCGGCGTGCGGCTCCTGCCCGCGCTCGACCAGCAGCACGCGCAGGGCGCCCTCGCGCAGGGTCAGGACGGCGAGGTCGACGGTGACGGCGAAGGGCTCGTACGCGTGCTTGTCGTAGCTCCGCACAGCACCCACCCCCCTTTCAATAGTCATGATGACTATAAAAGGGGGGTGCGGTGGCGCACAAGCCCTCGAAGGCCGCCTGGAGGCGCCGGGAGGGGCCTGGAGAGACCTTTAAGGGGCCTGAAGGGGCCTAGAGGTCGACCTCCTGCATGAGCATCCCGACCTCGGTGTTGGACAGGCGGCGCAGCCAGCCCGACTTCTGGTCGCCCAGAGTGATCGGCCCGAAGGACGTACGCACCAGCTTCTCGACCGGGAAGCCGGCCTCGGCCAGCATGCGGCGCACGATGTGCTTGCGGCCCTCGTGCAGGGTCACCTCGACCAGGTAGTTCTTGCCGGTCTGCTCGACGACCCGGAAGTGGTCCGCGCGCGCGTAGCCGTCCTCCAGCTGGATGCCGTCCTTAAGGCGCTTGCCGAGGTCGCGCGGGATCGGGCCGACGATGGCGGCGAGGTAGGTCTTCTTCACGCCGTACTTCGGGTGGGTCAGCCGGTGCGCCAGCTCGCCGTGGTTGGTGAGCAGGATGACGCCCTCGGTCTCCGTGTCGAGCCGGCCCACGTGGAACAGCCGGGTCTCGCGGTTGGTGACGTAGTCGCCGAGGCACTGGCGCCCCTCCGGGTCCTCCATGGTGGAGACGACACCGGCGGGCTTGTTGAGCGAGAAGAACTGGTACGACTGCGTGGCGACGGTGAGGCCGTCGACCTTGACCTCGTCCTTCTCCGGGTCGACGCGCTTGCCCTGCTCCAGGACGATCTCGCCGTTGACCTCGACGCGGGCCTGCTCGATCAGCTCCTCGCAGGCGCGCCGGGAGCCGTAGCCCGCGCGCGCGAGGACCTTCTGCAGCCGCTCGCCCTCCTGCTCGGCGCCGGGGAAGGTCTTGGGCGGCTTGACGTCCTTCTTGCCCGCGTACCGCTCGCGGTTGCGCTCCTCGGCACGCGCGTCGTACTCACGGGAACTCGCCGGAGCCGTACGGCCGCGCCCGGTGCCCTGGCCCTGCCGGGGTCCGCCCTTGGCGCCGCCGCGCGCCGAGGCACCACGGCCCGACTTCGGGCCGTCCTGGGTAGCACCCGGGCCTACGTCGTAACGCCGCTCCTCCGGACGCGGCTTCTTCGGCCGGCCGGTGCCCTGCTTGTCATCGCGGGCATTGCCGGCGCCGCGGTAGTTACCGCGGCCACCGCTGCTCCCGCCGCGGCCGCCGCTGTTGCCACCACGGCTCCCGCCGTTGTTTCCGCTGCTGTTCCTGCCGCTGCTGCTTCGCATCAAAGTTCCGTCTTGTCGTCTGCGTCCTCGGAATCCGGAGCGTCCGGATCGAACGACGGTACGCCCTCCTGGGTCTCGGCCTCGATCGCCTCCGCCTCGGGGAGGAAGGGCGCGAGTTCCGGAAGCTCGTCCAGGCCGCGCAGGCCCATTCGCTCCAGGAAGTAGTTCGTCGTCCTGTACAGGATCGCACCTGTTTCGGGTTCCGTGCCCGCCTCCTCGACCAGACCGCGCTGCAGGAGGGTGCGCATCACACCGTCGCAGTTCACTCCGCGCACCACGGAGACGCGGCTGCGGCTGACCGGCTGGCGGTAGGCGACGACGGCGAGGGTCTCCAGCGCCGCCTGGGTGAGGCGGGCCGTCTGGCCGTCCAGCACGAGCCGCTCGACGGCGGGCGCGAACTCCGCGCGGCTGTAGAAACGCCAGCCGCCCGCGACGAACCGCAGCTCGAAGCCGCGGCCCTGCACGGTGTAGTCGTCGGCCAGCTCCCGCAGCGCGTCGCCGATCTGCCGTCTGGGCCGCTCCAGGATCTTCGCCAGGTGCTCCTCCGTCGCGGGCTCGTCCACGACCATGAGGACCGCCTCCAGGGCGGGCCTGAGATCGAGATCGGCGACGGAACGGGGTCCCGCCGGACGCTCCGCGGTGTCCTCGCTCATACCTTCTTCCCCTCCTTGGGCACCTCGGGCGGCCGGTCGAACTCGTCGGTGACCCTCGGCGCCGTGTCCGCGTCGCCGCCGGTCCAGCGCACGATCAGGTCCCCGAGGGCGGTCTCCTGGTCCAGGGCGACGGCCTTCTCGCGGTACAGCTCCAGCAGCGCGAGGAAGCGGGCGACGACGGTCAGGGTGTCGTCGGTGTCTTCCACCAGCGCGCGGAAGCTGGCCTCGCCGAGTTCCTTCAGCCGCGCGACGACGATCCCGGCCTGCTCCTGCACGCTGACCAGCGGGGCGTGGATGTGGTCCACGTACACCTGCGGCCTGGCCCTGGGCTGCATCGCCTTGACCGCCAGCCTGGCGAACCCCTCGGGTCCGATGCTGATGACGACCTCGGGCAGCAGCTCGGCGTGGTGGGGTTCCAGGCCGACGGTACGGGGGTATCGGCGGGCCTCGTCGTCCAGGCGCTCGTTGAAGATGTCGGCGATCCGCTTGTACGCGCGGTACTGGAGCAGCCGCGCGAACAGCAGGTCCCGGGCCTCCAGCAGCGCCAGGTCCGCCTCGTCCTCCACCTCGGCGGTGGGCAGCAGCCGGGCCGCCTTCAGATCCAGCAGCGTGGCCGCCACGACCAGGAACTCGGTCGTCTGGTCCAGGTCCCAGTCCGGCCCCATGGCCCGGATGTACGCCATGAACTCATCGGTGACCTTGGACAGCGCGACCTCGGTCACGTCCAGCTTGTGCTTGGAGATGAGCTGAAGGAGCAGATCGAAGGGCCCCTCGAAATTGGCGAGACGAACCTTGAACACACCATCACGGGACTCCCCGACCTCATGATCTCCGGGGACTCCGGGCGCGGGGGTTCCGGGCGCGGGAGCTTGGGGTACGGAGGCTTGGGGCGCAGAGGCTTTCGGCGCGGGAGCTTGGGGCACGGAGGCTTCGAGTGTGGAGGCTTGGGGCGTTCCGGGCCCGGCGGCCGACAGCACTTCGGATTCCGCGCCCGAAGGCTTTTCGGACTCGGCGACCGAAAGTTCGCCGGGGATGGCAGCCGCAGGCTCGTCGGATGCGGCAGCCACAGGCCGATCGGACGCAACAGTCGCAGGATCCTCAGATGCGGCGACCGCAGGCTCGTCGCAGACGGCAGTCGCAGGCGCGTCGGATGCGGCAGCCGCAAGCGCTTCGAATGCAGCAGCCCCAGGCTCGTCGGACGCGACAGCCCCAGGCACCTCGGACGCGGCGACCGCAGGCTCGTCGAGTGCGGTGACCGCAAGCGCTTCGAGGGCAGCAGCAGCCCCAGGCTCCTCGGGTGTGGTGACCCCAGGCCCTTCAGGTCCGACGGCCAGAGGCCCGTCGGGCGCGCTAGCCGCAGGCTCCTCGGATACAGCGACCGCAGGCCCTTCGGGTGCGGCAGCCAACGGCTCCCCGGATGCGGTGGCCCCACGCCCTTCGGATGCGCCGACCGCACGCTCGTCAAGAACGCCAGCCGCAAGTTCGTCGGGGACGGCGGCAGACGCAGACTCGTCAGGGACGGCAGCTCCGGGTGCCTCGTCAGGCTCGCCGTCATCGTGCCCACCGGGCTCCCCAGGAGCCACGGCGTCGACCGCGGACCGCGCCGCCACAGAACCCTCTGCCCCGGACCACTCCGCCACGGAATCCTCCGCCGCCGGCCGGTTCGCCGCGGAATCCTCCGCTGCCGACCGCTCCCTCGCAAGGTGGCTTCCCTCCTGGGAAGGGGGAGGCGGGGGTGCGGTCCCGGGGCCTCGCCCCAGGACTCGGCGGCGTCCGGCGGAGCCGGATTCGTTCGAGGTCATGGCCGTGGCAGGCTATCGCCTGACGCGCGCGGGGCGGGCTATCGACCCCGCAGCCGCCGGACCAGGATGCTCGCTTCCCCGCGGGACTCCAGGTCGGCCAGGACCACGGCGACCGCCTCACGGACGATGCGGCCCCGGTCGACGGCGAGTCCGTGCTCGCCCCGCAGGACGAGGCGCGCGTGTTCGAGGTCCATGAGTTCCTCGGCCGAGACGTACACGGTGATCTTCTCGTCGTGGCGCTCGCGCCCGCTGGGCCGCCGGTTGGCCGCCCGCCCGCGCTTGCGGGGCTGCGCGGCAGCCGCGTCGGCGGAGGCGGCGGAAGAATCGTCCTGCGGCGCCTGCCGCCGGGCCGGCCGCGTGCGGGACTCGCCGGGCTCGGCCCCTTCCGCCTCGACCGCCGCCACGTGCTCGGCGCCCTGGCCGTCGCCGCCCTGCACGGGCACCGACTGCGGCGCGTCCTGCGCGGCAGCGGCAGCGGCAGGCGCGGCTGCGGACGCCGGGTCGCTCTCCCCCGCGGGGGCAGGCACCCGGGCCTCACCACCCGCCGGGCGCCGCGGAGTCGACGGCTGGAGCGCCGTCCCCCCTGTCGTACGGAAGAGTTCGTCGGCCCCGGGCAGACTCACTCGGCGTGACACCGGGCGAGCACCTCCCTGGCGAGCTGACGATAGGCGGCGGCACCGACGGAGTTGGAGGCGTAGGTGGTGATCGGCTCACCGGCGACCGTGGTCTCCGGGAAGCGGACCGTGCGCCCGATGACCGTGTGGTAGACGTGGTCGTCGAACGCCTCGACGACACGCGCGAGCACCTCACGGCTGTGCACGGTGCGCGAGTCGTACATCGTGGCGAGGATGCCGTCCAGTTCCAGGTCGGGGTTGAGCCGCTCCTGGACCTTCTCGATCGTCTCGGTCAGCAGGGCCACACCGCGCAGCGCGAAGAACTCGCACTCCAGCGGCACGATCACCTTGTGAGCCGCCGTCAGGGCGTTGACGGTGAGCAGGCCGAGCGAGGGCTGACAGTCGATCACGATGTAGTCGTAGTCGGACATCAGCGGCTTCAGGGCGCGCTGCAGCGTCGACTCGCGGGCCACCTCGGAGACCAGCTGGACCTCGGCGGCCGACAGGTCGATGTTGGAGGGCAGCAGGTCCATGTTGGGGACCGCCGTCTTCAGCAGGACCTCGTCCGCGGACATGCCCCGCTCCATGAGCAGGTTGTAGACCGTCAGGTCGAGTTCCATCGGGTTGACGCCGAGCCCCACCGACAGCGCGCCCTGCGGGTCGAAGTCCACGAGCAGCACACGCCGGCCGTACTCCGCGAGCGCGGCACCCAGGTTGATGGTCGACGTCGTCTTGCCCACGCCGCCCTTCTGGTTGCACATCGCGATGATCTTCGCGGGGCCGTGGTCCGTCAGCGGGCCCGGGATCGGGAAGTACGGCAGCGGGCGTCCGGTCGGACCGATGCGCTCGCGGCGCTGGCGGGCCGCGTCGGGCGCGAGCGTGGCCGCGTACTCAGGATCGGGCTCGTACTCGGCGTCGGGGTCGTAGAAGTGCCCCTCGGGCAGTTCGTCGTAGTCGGCGAACCGGCTGTGGGGCGCGCCACTTCCGTCGCCGGCCATGGCGTTCACGTGATGGCCATCCATGCTCTGGTGTGCTGTCCGGGTCGCCTGCGGACCCGGACTCTGGTGGGCTGCGAAGGTGCGCACTGCGACGGAGCCGACAGCCTCGAATCCCGCGGGGCCCTGGCCCCGTGCCGGCATTCCTGGTTGACCACCCCCGGGAGAAAATGTCGACTCATTCACAAGTCGTCTTACCTCCTTGGTGACCAGGAAACTTCTAGACAAGGTCAGCGTGGCACCATGCCGACGGTTGGCGACTCTATGGCGTGTCGGCGGTCCGCAGCAACACAATCCGCCGGACCCGGCTGGATGTGTCGGCAATGAAACATCCTGCTGTCAAGGGCGTACGGCCGTCGCACGGCAGGTTTCACCGGTGTACGAATCGGTCGAAGAGTTACGTTCGAGGCGAGTTGACCGAGTGCCGCAAAGTGACCATACACACATCCGGCCGGACCTTGTCGGGCAAGGTCCGGCCGGGTGCGCGGTGTTGACGACCTGTGTTGACGAATCGCCTTTTACCTGATGGTGACTTAGTGACTCACCGGGTCAGGGACGTCAGCCGAGGACGGCCTCAAGGTCGAGGTGGTCCAGGCCGTGGGCCTCGGCGACCTCCTTGTAAACGACCTTGCCGTCATGGGTGTTCAGACCCTTGGCGAGCGCGGCGTCACGGCGCAGCGCCTCAACCCAGCCGTTGTTGGCCAGGGAGACGATGTACGGCAGCGTGGCGTTGGTGAGGGCGTTGGTGGAGGTGTTCGGCACGCCGCCCGGCATGTTGGCCACGCAGTAGAAGACCGAGTTGTGGACCTTGAAGGTCGGCTCGGCGTGCGTGGTGGGACGGGAGTCCTCGAAGCAGCCGCCCTGGTCGATCGCGATGTCGACAAGGACACTTCCGGGCTTCATGCGGGACACGAGCTCGTTGGTGACCAGCTTCGGGGCCTTGGCGCCCGGGATCAGGACCGCGCCGATGACCAGGTCGGCGTCCAGGACGGCCTTCTCCAGCTCGAAGGCGTTGGACATGACGGCCTTGACCTTCGTACCGAAGATCTTGTCGGCCTCGCGCAGCTTGTTGATGTCGCGGTCCAGCAGGGTGACCTCGAAGCCCATGCCGATGGCGATCTGGGTGGCGTTCCAGCCGGAGACGCCACCGCCGATGACGACGGCCTTGGCCGGGGTCACACCGGGGACGCCGCCGGGCAGCACACCGCGGCCGCCGACCGGGGCCATCAGGTGGTAGGCGCCGACCTGCGGGGCCAGGCGGCCCGCGACCTCGGACATCGGGGCGAGCAGCGGCAGCGCGCGGTTGGGCAGCTCGACCGTCTCGTAGGCGATCGCCGTGGTGCCGGACTCCAGCAGGGCGTCCGTGCACTCCTTGGACGCGGCCAGGTGCAGGTAGGTGAAGAGGATCTGGTCCTTGCGGAGGCGGTGGTACTCCTCCGCGATGGGCTCCTTGACCTTCAGCAGCAGGTCAGCGGTGGCCCACACCTCGTCGGCCGTGTCGAGGATCGCGGCGCCGGCGGCGGCGTACTCCGCGTCGGTGATCGAGGAGCCGACACCGGCGCCCCGCTCGACGACGACCTGGTGGCCGTTGCGCACCAGCTCGTGCACACCGGCGGGGGTGATGGCCACCCGGAACTCGTTGTTCTTGACCTCGCGGGGGATGCCGACCTTCACGTGGATCACGGTCCTTGGCTCAGAGGGGGGTTCTTACAAGACATACCCAGGCATACCGCGGCACACCGGGAGACACCGCAGGAGAACGTGCGGCAGAGCCAGTTTAATGAAGGTGTTCCGCGTGTCTAGCCTTTCATTGCATCAATCTTCATCAGATGTACTACGGATTTCGCAGGCTTCAGCGGCCGGCTCCTGGCTTTCCTCACCGTCCTGGGCCTCCTCACCCAGCATGCGCTCCGCCGCCGCGCGGTGCAGGTGCGCGGCCGCGGGGTCACCGAGCCGGTCCAGCGTGTCGGCCAGCCGGAGCTGCAGCGCGGCCTGGAGCCGGGCGTCCTCGGCGCGCCTCGCCCACTCCACCGCCTCCCGGCAGGTCCGCAGCGACTCCTCGGGCCGCCCCGCGTACTCCTGGACCCGGGCCAGCTCGCTCAACGCCCGCGCATGGGCCGCGACATCGCCGTCCTTGCGGTATCCGGCGACGGCGGCCCGCCAGCCGCGCAGCGACTCCCCGTAGCGGCCCGCGTAGGTGTGGGCGGTGGCGATCCGGCCGTACAGCCGGGCGGCCTCCGTGCGCTCGTCCCGGGCCAGCCGCTCGGCGAGCGCCCGGCCGAACCAGTCGGCGGCCCGGTCGTAGTCGCCCAGCTCCTGGTACGCGCCGCCTACGGATTCCATCGCGCGGCCGGTCGCGTACGGGTCGTTCGCCTCGCGTCCGGCGTCCAGAGCGGCCCGGTAGCGGGCCAGGGCGTCCCGGGTACGGCCGGTCCGGGCGTCCAGATCTCCCAGGTTCAGCAGCGCCGCGGCCTTCTCCCGGGGCAGTCCGCGCCGCTCGGCCACGTCCAGGACGAGGCCGTGGACGCCGTACAGATCGGGTGCGGACGCCTGGGTGCCGAAGTGCGCCACCATGGCCCGCACCAGCTGGGACATCAGCCGGCGCGCGAGGGTGTCCAGCTCCCCGTCCGCCACCGCGAGCCGGGCGGCGGCCAGCAGGGCGGGCCGTCTGACCCGCAGCCACTCGGCGGCTGCCTCGGCGGTCGCGAAGCGCAGCGCCGAGGGCATGGTCTGCAGCTTCTCCCGGGCCTGCGGGCTGTCCGGCTCGGTGATCGCCCGGCAGGACTGCAGCAGCCGCACGTCCCGCTCCAGCAGCCGGGCGCGGGCCAGCTGCAGCTCCGCCGGGCGGTCCTGGGCCTCGGCGAGAGCGCGCAGCAGGGGGTGCAGACAGCCGGGGACGTCGTACTCGGGCAGCGGGGAGTCCACGGCCCGCAGCAGGCCGAGGGCGGCCAGCTCGCCCAGCGTGGTGCGGGCCCGGCTCACCGTGCAGCCGGCCAGCGCCGAGGCGGTGTGCGGGTCGACGGTCCCGGCCGGGGCCTGGGAGAGCAGTCGCAGTATCCGGGCGGCCTGACCGGGCAGCTGGTCGTGGACGAGGCGCAGGACGCGGGCCAACGGAGTGCCGTCGGCGCCGACGGCACCGTCGGGGGCGTAGGTGTGCAGCCGTTTGGCCAGGTCGGAGACGGCCGCCTGGGGCCGGGCGGCGAGCCAGCCGCCGGCCAGCGTGAGCACCGCGGGCTGGCCCTGGCAGGCCTCGGCCAGGCTCTCGGCGGAGCGCGGGTCGACGGTGATGCGGACCGAGCCCGTCCAGCGGGTGAGGAGTTCCACCGCCGACTTGGTGTCCAGGCCGCCGAGGGTGCAGGGGCGGACGTCGGAGATGCCGGTGAGCGGGCCGCCGGAGACGGCGACGACCAGGCAGTCCGGGGTGTCAGGCAGCAGCGCGTCGACCTGTTCGGCGCCGGGTGCGTCGTCCAGCAGGAGCAGCATCCGCCGCTCGGCGAGGGCGGCGCGCAGCGCCTCGGTCAGGTCGTCCTCGGCGGCGCCCGCGGGTGCCTGTGCGCCCAGCGCGGTGAGCAGTTCGCGGGCGGTGCGCTCGATCGGTACGGGGGTGCCGTCGGGCTCGCTGAGCCGGGCGCGCAGCACGCCGTCGGGGTAACGCTGTGCGACCTGCCGGACGAGTTCCTCGGCGAGGGCGCTGCGGCCGGAACCGGGCCGGCCCGCGATGAGGAGCACGCGCGCGCGGGGGGCCTTGCGGCCGGAGATGGTGTCCAGGCCCGCGCGCTCGATGTCGGCGCGCAGTTCCTTCAACTCCCGTGTACGACCGAGGAACTGGTCCTCCGTGGCCTGCGGTGCCGACAACCGCACGTCGCCTGTGTCCACCGCCTGATCCGTCACGGGCCACACTCCCGTCCCACCGCACGCGCAAGCCCGCCGGGACTCCGATACGGGCATTTCCAGAGCCTAGTTCACGCTCTGCGACGTTCCCGGCGGAGCGAGGCGGGCACGGCGGGTACATCCCCCGATCGGATCAGGCGATCGTCACACGAATGCTTCGGGGCGTGCGTTCAGGGTGCTTCGGGGCATGGGTTCAGGAAGCTTCGGGCGGCGAGTTCAGGACACCGCTTCGGGCGGTGGGTTCAGGACACCGCTTCGGGCGGTGGGTTCAGGACGTGAAGGGCCGTGCGGGCCACGGCGCGTCGGCCGGGCGCAGGGCCTGGAGGCCGTCCCCGCCACGGGCCGCGACCAGGGAGAGGACGCCCACGACGAGGCAGTTGTTGTGCACGTCACCGGCGAGCGCCCGGCGCACCAGCTCGTCGACCGGCACGCGCGCGTACTGCATGTCGGCCTCCTCGTCCTCGACCTCGAACCGCTGCCCCTCGGCCTCGGACAGATCGCGGGCGAGGAAGATCCGTACGGCCTCGTCGCAGCCGCCGGGGGTGGTGTAGACGTCGGTCAGCACCCGCCAGTCCTCGGCCTTGACGTGCGCCTCCTCGTACAGCTCGCGCTGGGCGGCGTGCAGCGGGTTCTCGCCGGGCACGTCCAGCAGGCCGGCCGGGATCTCCCAGAGCTTGTGCCGCACCGGGTGGCGGTACTGGTTGATGAGCAGGACCCGGTCCTCCTCGTCCAGGGCGAGGACGGCGACCGAGCCGGGGTGGACCTGGTAATCACGGCGGGCGACCGAGCCGTCGGGCATGACCACGTCGTCCGTGCGCACGGAGGTCTTGTTGCCCACGAAGGGGGTCTCCGTCGCCCGGATCTCCCACTCTTCCCGGGTGTCCCTGATCGTCATGCCCTGTCCTTCCCCACGTGCGCGAGTGGCCGGGGCGCGATCGTTTTGAACTCGCGCGCCCCGGCCACCGTACAACCCTTGTGCTACTTCGAGATCTTCCGCTCGACCGCCGCCTTCACCAGGCCGGCGAAGAGCGGGTGCGGCCGGGTCGGGCGCGAGCGCAGCTCGGGGTGGGCCTGCGTCGCGACGAGGTAAGGGTGCACGTCACGCGGGTACTCCACGTACTCGACGAGCTTGCCGTCGGGCGACGTGCCGGAGAACAGGATGCCCGCCTGCTTCTCCAGCTCCGCGCGGTAGGCGTTGTTCACCTCGTAGCGGTGACGGTGGCGCTCCTCGACGTACTCCTTGCCGTCGTACACCTCGCGCACGATCGAGCCCTCGGCCAGCTTCGCCGGGTACATGCCGAGCCGCATGGTGCCGCCCATGTCACCCTCACCGGCGACGATGTCCATCTGCTCGGCCATGGTGGAGATGACCGGGTGGGCGGTGGCCGGGTCGAACTCGGTGGAGTTGGCGTCCGGGATGCCGAGCAGGTTGCGCGCGGCCTCGATCACGGTGCACTGCAGGCCGAGGCAGAGGCCGAGCAGCGGGATCTTGTTCTCGCGGGCGAAGCGGATCGCGCCGACCTTGCCGAGCACACCGCGGTCGCCGAAGCCGCCGGGGATGCAGATGCCGTCGACGTCGGCGAGCTGGGCCTTGGCGCCGGCCGGGGTCTTGCAGTCGTCCGAGGTGACCCACTTGATCCGGACGCGGGCCTTGTTGGCGAAGCCGCCCGCGCGCAGCGCCTCGGTGACCGACAGGTAGGCGTCGGGCAGGTCGATGTACTTGCCGACCAGGGCGAGGGTGATCTCGTGGTCGGGGTTGTGGACGCGGTCCAGCAGGTCGTCCCAGGTCGTCCAGTCCACGTCCCGGAAGGGCAGGTCCAGCTTGCGCACGACGTAGGCGTCGAGGCCCTCGGTGTGCACGACCTTCGGGATGTCGTAGATCGAGCGGGCGTCCGGGCAGGCCACGACCGCGGCCTCGTCCACGTCGCACATCAGCGAGATCTTGCGCTTGATGGCGGTGGGGACCTCGCGGTCGCAGCGCAGCACGATCGCGTCCGGCTGGATACCGATGTTGCGCAGTGCGGCGACGGAGTGCTGGGTCGGCTTGGTCTTCAGCTCGCCGGAGGGGCCGATGTAGGGCAGCAGCGAGATGTGCACGACGAAGACGTTGTCCCGGCCGACCTCGTGGCGGACCTGGCGGACGGTCTCCAGGAACGGCAGCGACTCGATGTCGCCGACCGTGCCGCCGACCTCGGTGATGACGACGTCCACCTCTTCGGTGGCCATGCGCCGGATGCGGTGCTTGATCTCGTTGGTGATGTGCGGGATGACCTGGACCGTGTCGCCCAGGTACTCGCCGCGCCGCTCCTTGGCGATCACCGTCGAGTACACCTGGCCGGTGGTGACGTTGGCGGAGCCGTCGAGGTCGCGGTCGAGGAAGCGCTCGTAGTGGCCGATGTCGAGGTCGGTCTCGGCGCCGTCGTTGGTGACGAACACCTCACCGTGCTGGAAGGGGTTCATCGTGCCCGGGTCCACGTTCAGGTACGGGTCGAGCTTCTGCATCACGACGCGCAGGCCACGGGCCTTGAGCAGCATGCCCAGGCTGGAGGCGGTGAGGCCCTTGCCGAGCGAGGAGGCGACACCCCCGGTGACGAAGATGTGCTTGGTCGTCGTAGATTTCGGCGGCATGGCCAAGAGGGTGCTCCCGTGGTCGCGATCTGTCGTGCGGAACGGCTGCGGGCTCGCGGGAACCGTGTGGTTCTTCGCGGAGGCGCCGTCGCTGCGGTTCGGGGGTTTCGGGCCCACCGGTCCACGGGCTACCAGGGTATCAGCGCCCGAGCCGGATGGCTTCCGGCCACGCTCCGCGCATGCTCCGCCACGGACACGGACGGGGTGTCACCCCACCCGCTTGCACGAGTCACACCGGTCACATGGTTTCACCCGTTGCTCACCCGTTCGGCCCATAGAGCTTGCCCTGAGGGGCACCCAGACCAGCTACGTGCGTCGTATCCTGCTCGGACATTCGCTGCCGGGCCCGGCCGGAAACGACGGCACACCCCCGCCCGTTCCACCCGGAACCAACGAGAGCACGGCAGCCGGTTGGGCAAGGACCTCCGTGTCGCCTCAGGGCTCGGCGGGCTGCTTTGCTCCACCGCTCAACGACGCACAACAACGACCCTTGACCGCACTAGCGACAACCCCCCACGCGTGGGGGTGACGTGGCCGTTCGACTGGAGTTGCACGTGGCCGGGCGCATCGAAGACTACGCACTCATCGGAGACATGCAGACCGCGGCACTGGTCTGCCGGGACGGCACGGTGGACTGGCTGTGCCTGCCCCGCTTCGACTCGCACGCCGTCTTCGCCGGCCTGCTGGGCACCGAGGAACACGGTTTCTGGCGGCTCGGGCCGGCGCACGCCGCCGACTCCCCGCCACCCACGGCCGCCCGGCGGACCTATCGCGGAGACTCGCTGATCCTGGAGTCCGAGTGGGACACCCCGCGCGGCACCGTGCGCGTGACGGATTTCATGCCGCCGCGCGACGGCGCCCCGCAGGTGATCCGGATCGTGGAGGGCGTCACCGGCCGGGTGCCGATGCGCTCGGAGCTGCGGATGCGGTTCTCCTACGGCCGTGTGGTGCCGTGGGTGCACAAGCACGAGAACCGGACGGTGGCCGTCGCCGGTCCCGACTCCGTGTGGTTCGACACGGAGGCCGAGACCTACGGCAAGTCGCTGACCACGTACTCGGACTTCACGGTCGCCCCCGGTGACCGGATCGCGTTCACGATCTCGTGGCAGCCCTCGCACAAGCAGCCGCCGCCCCTGCCGGAGCCGGAGCAGTCGCTGGAGGCGACGGAGGAGTTCTGGCGCGAGTGGGTGGAGCAGTGCACCTACCACGGGCCCTACCGCGAGGCCGTGGTCCGCTCCCTGATCACGCTGAAGGCGCTGACGTACGCCCCCACCGGCGGCATCGTCGCGGCCCCCACCACCTCGCTCCCCGAGGACATCGGCGGCGTCCGCAACTGGGACTACCGCTACACCTGGCTGCGGGACGCGGCGATCACCCTGTCCTCGCTGCTGCGCACCGGCTACCGCGAGGAGGCCCGCGCCTGGCGCGAGTGGCTGCTGCGCGCGGTCGCGGGAGACCCGGAGAACCTGCAGATCATGTACGGCATCGCCGGCGAGCGCGAGCTGGGCGAGGCCGAGCTGGACTGGCTGCCGGGCTACGAGCACTCCGCCCCGGTCCGGGTCGGCAACGGCGCGGCCCACCAGCTCCAGCTGGACGTGTACGGCGAGGTCACCGAGGCCCTGCACCTGGCGCACATGACGGGCCTGGCCCGCAACGACTACGCCTCGCTGCTCCAGCTGAAGCTGATCCGCTACCTCGAGGACCACTGGCAGGAGCCGGATGAGGGCATCTGGGAGGTTCGCGGCCCGCGCCGGCACTTCGTGCACTCCAAGGTGATGGCCTGGGTGGCCGTGGACCGCACCATCAAGCTGATCGAGTCCGGTGACGCGGACGGCCCGCTGGAGCGCTGGAAGGAACTGCGCGACGACATCCACCGGGACGTCTGCGAGAAGGGCTACGACAAGGAGCGCAACACCTTCACGCAGTCCTACGGCTCCAAGGAGCTGGACGCCTCGCTGCTGCTGATCCCGCAGATGGGCTTCCTGCCGCCGGACGACAAGCGGGTGATCGGCACCATCGAGGCGATCCAGCGCGAGCTGTCCACCACGGACGGGTTCATCCTGCGCTACCCCACCGAGGGCCGGCACGAGGGCGTCGACGGACTGCCCGGCGACGAGGGCGCCTTCCTCGCCTGTTCGTTCTGGATGGCGGACGACCTGGCGATGATCGGCCGCGTGGACGAGGCCCGCAAGCTCTTCGAGAAGCTCCTCGCCCTGCGCAACGACCTCGGCCTGCTCGCCGAGGAGTGGGACCCGCGCCTGCAGCGCCAGGTCGGCAACTTCCCGCAGGCCTTCAGCCACGTTCCCCTGATCGACACGGCACTGCGGCTGACGGCGTCGGGGGCGTACGGGGGTTGACCGCGCCCGGGTGGCCGTGCCCAGGTGACCGCGCCCGGGTGACCATGCCCGGGTGGCCGTGCCCAGGTGGCCGTGCCCGCCTAGGCTGGAAGCGGATGGTTCCCCTCGGTTCGGGAGGGGGTGGCCATGGCTCCCCCGTCGAAGGCGCGCACGGCGCTGGCCGCGCTGCGCGAGGAACTCGCGGGCGAGGTGTTCGCCCCCGGGGACGGGGGCTACGACGACGCTCGGACGGTCTTCAACTCGATGATCGACCGCCGTCCGGCCGTGATCGCTCAGTGTGCGAACGTGACCGATGTCGTCCGGGCCGTGCGCTTCGCGCGCGATCTGGATCTGCCGGTCGCGGTGCGCGGCGGCGGGCACAGCGTGGCCGGGGCGGCTCTCGGTGACGGCGCGGTCGTGGTGGATCTGCGCCGTCTGCGCAAGGTGAGCGTCGACCCGGCGGCCGAGGCGGTCCGGGTCGAAGGCGGCGCCACCATCGGTGATCTGGACCGGGCCACCCAGCCGTACGGCCTCGCGACCACCGGGGGCCGTGTCTCCACCACCGGGGTCGGCGGCTTCGTCCTCGGCGGCGGCACCGGCTGGCTGGACCGTGCCTTCGGTCTCGCCGTGGACAACCTCATCGGGGTGGAACTGGTGACCGCCGACGCCGAGCGGGTGCGCGCGAGCGCCGACGACGACCCCGAGCTGTTCTGGGCCCTGCACGGCGGCGGCGGCAACTTCGGCATCGCCACCGCGCTCACCCTGGAGCTGCACGAGCTGCCGGTGTTCTGCGCCGCGCTGCTGATGTACCGGCCGCGGTTCGGCCCCGAGGCGGTCCGCACCTTCCGCGAGGTCGTCCTCGGCGGTCCGGACGAGGTGAGCGGCACTGTCCTGTACGTCACGGGGCCGCCGGAGGCGTTCGTTCCGCCGGAGCTGGCCGGCAGGCTGCTGTGCGGGCTGCTGCTCACCTACGCCGGCGCGGAGGAGGACCTGCGCACGCTCGCCGCGCCACTGCTGGCGCTGCCGCACGAGGTGGAGGTGGCCGGCGTCATGCCGTACGCCGACGTCCAGCGCATGTTCGAGCAGCCGGCCGGCCTGCGCAACCACTGGTCGGCGGAGTATCTCGGCGACCTGCCCGACGAGGCGGTGGACGTCTTCTGCGCCCTCGGGGACCGCATGCCGGTGCCGACCGGCACCAGGCACACACTGCTCCCGCAGGGCGGAGCGATCGCCGCAGGGCCGCACGAGTACCCGGTGCCGTACCGGGACGCGCCCTGGGCGGTGCACCCGTTCGGCATCTGGGCGGACCCGGCCGACGACGAGCGGTGCGTCGCCTGGGTACGGGAGGTGCGCGCGGCCATGCGGCCCTGGAGCACCGGGGACGTCTACCTGAACTTCATCGGCGACGAGGGCCCGGAGCGGGTCCGGGCAGGCCTGGGCGAGGGGAACACCCTGCGCCTGGCGAAGGTGAAGCGGCGCTACGACCCCGACAACGTCTTCCGCTTCAACCACAACATCAAGCCGCTGTAGTTTGGAACTGTCCTGCGGACGTTTGCGCAGGTAGCGTCCGCTGCATGGACAGCGGTACGGACAGCAGACTCGCCACGCAGGGCGCCGGGATCACCGTTCAGCGAGCCCTGGAGCTGCCGGGGCTGCGCAGCGGGCTCCCGGAGATCCTGGCGGGCGCCGACCGGCTGGGGCGCACCGTGCGCTGGGTGCACGCGGGCGAGGTGCCGAACATCGCCTCGCTGCTCAAGGGCGGCGAGCTGCTGCTCACCACGGGCTACGGCCTCGGCACCCGTCCCGCCGAGCAGCGGGCGTTCGTGCGCACGCTCGCCGAGCGGGGCATCGCCGCGCTGGTCGTGGAGCTGGGCCCGCGTTTCACCCGGCTGCCCGCGGCCCTGGTGGACACTGCCCGCAGCGCCGGGCTACCGCTGGTCCAGCTGCACCGCGAGGTGCCGTTCGTGGCCGTCACCGAGGAGATCCACACCGAGATCGTCAACGGGCACTACGCGCTGCTCCAGCGGGCGGAGGAGGTGCACCGGCGGTGTACCGAGGCGCTGCTGGGCGGGGGCGGGGTGCCGCAGGTGCTGGGCATCCTGGCCGACTTCAGCGACAACCCGGTGTTCCTGGAGACGGCCGACGGCCGGCTGCTGTACGCCGCCGGGTCCGGCCCCGAGGGCGCCGATCCGCTGCAGGTGTGGGAGGGGCTGCGGGGCCCGCACAAGGACGTGCCGCCGCCCGCCGGTTCGGTGCTCGTGGACGTGCCCGGCGGCGGCCCCGGGGCGGGACCGGGTGCGGTGCGGGCCCGCCTCGTGCTGCTGCCGGTGCGCGCGCCGCTGGCCCCGGTGCACCGGATCGCCGCCGAGCGGGCCGCCGGGATCCTGGCGGTGGTGCTGATGCAGGCCCGGCAGGAGGAGGAGCTGGCGGCGCGCGGCCGGGGCGACTTCCTCACCGATCTCGCCGAGGGCCGCGTCAGCGCCGAGGACGCGCCCGCGCAGGCCCGGGTCCTGGGGTTCAAGCCCGGCAACAGCCCCCTGCTCCCGGTGGTGATGCGGGTCGGGGACGCCCTCTCCCCCGGCGGGGGCTGGGCGGTGCTGGCGCGGGCGGTCGCCGAGGAGCTGGCCTCGGTGGGGGTGCCGGTGCTGCTGGGTGTGCGGCCGGTCGAGGGCCGGGTGCCCGTACTGCTCGGGCTGCGCTCGGAGTCGGAGCGGGCGGCGGTCGCGGACCGGGTCGCGGCGGCGCTGCGCGCGGGCGTGGAGCGGGCCGGGATGCGGCGCCCGGGGACCCCGCCGCCGGTCGTGGTGGTCGGGGTGGCCGGCGGCTGGGCGGCCGCGTCGGCGGGCCTGCGGCACGCGGCGGAGACGGCGACGGCGGCGGAGGGCCTGACCGACCGCCCCTGGTACGACGCCCGCCGCCTGGACATCGACCTGCTGCTGTGGCGGCTGCGCGATCACCCGGACCTGGCGGCCTTCGTGGACCGCGCGATCGGCCCGCTGCGCGACCACGACCACCGCTCCAAGCCGCCGCTGCTGCCCACCCTGGAGACCTATCTCGCCCACGCGGGACGCAAGGCCGAGACCGCCCGCGAGCTGCACCTCAACCGCCAGACCCTCTACAACCGCCTCGCCCGCATCAGCGAGTTGCTGGGCACCGACCTCGACGACCCGCAGACGGTCCTGGCCCTGAGCCTCGCCCTGCGCGCCCGCCGCCACGTGGCCTAGCCCAGGGCTAGCCCGGCAGCCCGGCAGTCCAGTACTCCGGCGGCCGGGCCAGCGGTCAGGCCAGTGGTCTCGGCTGGGTCAGTTCGTCGTACACGCTCAGGACCTGGGCCACCGTCTCGTCCTCGGTGGGCCAGGTCGCGGCCTGCCGTTCGCCGAGTTCCTGGAGCAGCTCGCGCCGCTCCGGGTCGGCGATGAGCCGTACGACGGCGTCCGCGAGCGCCGGCGCGTCGCCGTACGGGACGAGTTCGGCCGCGTCGCCCACGAGGTCCGGGACGCCGCCGACGGCGGTCGCGACGAGCGGCACGCGTGCGTGCAGGGCTTCCTGGGCGAGCACGGAGCGGGACTCCCATTTGCTGGTCAGCAGCGCCAGGTCGGCGGCGGCGAGCAACTCCGGCACGTCGTCGCGGGTCCCGATGAGCCGGACCGGCAGCCGCTCGTCCTCGATCCGCCGCTGCAGCACGGGCCGCAGGGGCCCCTCCCCGGCGACGACGACCAGCGGCAGCGGGTCGAGGCGGCGCCAGGTCCGGGCCGCGTCCAGCAGGACCTCGTAGCCCCGGTGCCGGTCGAGGGAACCGACCGCGAGGAGCAACGGGCGCCCGGTGGCGCCGAGTTCGGCACGCAGCTTGGGACCCGGCCGCTCGGTGTCGTCGGTGTCGTCGGTGTTGACGGGAACGCGCCGCCCCGGCAGGGCGACGGCACCGAGCCGGGCGTCCCTGGCGCCGGTCCGGCGGGCCCGGTCCACCAGATCGGACGTGGTGCCGATCACCACCGCGGCCGCACGCACGACGCGCCGCTCCAGCAGCCGCAGCAGATGCGCCCGCGCGCCCTCGGCCTGCGCCCGGTTGTGCCAGGTGACGACGAGCGGGGTGCGCCGGCCGCCGAGCGCGAGGACGGTGCGGAAGGAGGCGTGCAGGCCGTGCGCGTGGACCAGGTCGGCGTCGGCGCAGGCCGCCCGGAGCGCGGCCACGGAGCCGGGGTCGCTGCTGCGCGGGACGGGCACGTGGTCGGCGCCGGTGCCGCTGAAGTCGTAGGCGTGGTCGGCCTCGGCGGGGGCGCACACGGTGACCCGCACGCCCCGGGCGACGAGTCCCTCGGCCAGGGAGCGCACATGCGCACTGCTTCCGGCGTCGCCCCCGCCCAGCACCTGCACGGTGCGCAGCGGCGACTGGCCGTGCGGTGCGTTGCTGCTCACGGGACTCACGGGGCTCACGGGGCCGGGGCTCCTGATGTCGGCGCGGGTCGGTCACGGGTCACGAGGGAACGTACAGACGGTAGCGGGCGGGACGGACGGGAAGGAGCGGAAGGACGTACCGCGCGCGCCTCTCACGCGGACCGTGTCCGGTCCGCCGCCCGCCCCGCGTTCCCCGTCAAGCATGCCAGTACGTACGGCCGTTCCGGGAAACACGGGCAGGCGCACAGCGCGGCAGGCGGGGCAATGCGCCGGAGCACATCACCCACACGGGTGAAGGAGGCTCGGGGGCGGACGCGCGGCTCCCGGGACCGTACCGCGAGGTCAGCGGCTCACCGGGCGCGCGCCCACGCGCTCACCCGGTCCCCGTACACCGCGGCGGCCACCACCGCGACGGCGTGCGCGAGCAGTCCCGCGCGCTGGTTGCACGCCACCACCGCACCGCCGAGCGCCGCCCCGAGGGCGTGCGCCCCCGCGTCACCCAACATCGCGCGCTCCCCGAGGTCGTCCGGGAGCACGGCCGCGGCACCACCCGCCGCGACGGCGGCCAGCGCGCCGCCCGCACCCGTCCGCGCCATCCCCGGCGCCCCGAGCGCGAGCACCGCGACGGCCGCGCGTCCGGGCCGTACGTCGACGAGGTTCACGAAGTGCGCGGCCCCGGCGATCACGACCCCCGCCGGCAGCCGGTCGAGCGGACGCTCCTTCAGCAGCACGCCGGCCACCAGCCCGGCGGCCGAGATCCCGAACAACTTGACGGCACCGCTGGTCACTTCACCCTGCCGCAGCGCACCAAGATGCGCCCGGAAGCCGCGCCGCGGGTCACCCGCCCCGGCGACGTCGTCGTACGCCCCGCAGACCCCGGCCGCAAGCACGGCGAGCCCGGCCGAGGGACGCACCCGGGCGGCGGCGAGGGCCGTGGCGACGGCGGTGGCGGGCCCGGCGTACAGCTCGACGCTCCGGCCGGCGTAGTTCTTCCGCCGCCAGCGATCGCTCCCGCCGAGCGCGGCCACGCGCAGCGCCGCGCTCGCCCCACGGCTCAGCACGGCCGCCGAGAGGAAGGCCGCACACCGGCCGGGTCGCGTACTCATCCGGCCACTGTAGAAGGGGGTTGACGGTGATACGCGGAAGGGGGTCGGCGATGACCTGTGGGAGGGGGTTGCCGATGACGCACGGGAGGAGGTTGCCGATGACCTGCGGAAAGGGGTCAGCGACGACCTGCGGAAGCCGGCTGCCGATGACGCGCGGAAGGGAGTCGACGATGGCGCGCGGGAGGGAGTCGACGGTGACGCGCGGAAAGCGGGCGGCGACGACCTGCGGAAGGCGGTCGGCGATGACGTGCGGAAGCCGGCTGCCGATGACGCACGGAAGGGGGTCGTCAATGGCGTGCGGAAAGGGGCCGGCGATGGCGTGCGGAAGGGAGTTGCCGATGACGTGCGGAAGGGCGTCGACGGTGACGCGCGGAAAGCGGGCGGCGGCGACGGCGTGGCCGGTACGGATCGTGCCCGGCCCCGCCGCCCCGCCCGCCCCGCCGCCCTGCCCGCTTCCTAGCCCTCGGCCCGTGCCGTGGCCAGCAGTTCCTCCGCGTGTGCGCGGGCCGTCTCGGAGTCCTCCTGGCCGGCCAGCATGCGGGACAGCTCGCGGACGCGGTCCTCGCCCTCCAGCACCTTCACGCCGGAGCGGGTGACCGAGCCGTCGTTGGTCTTCTCGACCAGCAGCTGACGGTCGGCGAAGGCGGCGACCTGCGGGAGGTGGGTGACGACGACGACCTGCGCGGTCCTGGCGAGCTTCGCCAGGCGCCGCCCGATCTCGACCGCGGCCTTGCCGCCGACACCGGCGTCGACCTCGTCGAAGAGGTACGTCGGCACGGGGTCCGTGCCCGCGAACACGACCTCCACGGCGAGCATCACGCGGGACAGCTCACCGCCGGACGCGCCCTTGGCGATCGGCCGCGGCGGCGCCCCCGGGTGCGGGGCGAGCAGCAGCTCGACCTCGTCCGCGCCGGACGGGCCGTACGCGACCGTGCGCCCGCCGACCTCGACGCCCTCGGGGTCCTCGGTCTGCCGGATGTCGAAGGACACGCGCGCGTGGGGCATCGCCAGCGAGGCCAGCTCGGCGGTCACGGCGGCGGCGAACCGCTCGGCGGCCTCCGCGCGCGCGTCCGTCAACGCCTGTGCCAGGGCGCCCAGTCCGGTGCGCAGCGCGTCCCGCTCGGCGGTGAGTTCACCGATCCGCTCGTCGTCGCCGTCCAGCTCGGTCAGCCGCGCGGCGCTCTGCTCGGCCCAGACGAGGACGGCGCCGACGTCCTGGCCGTACTTGCGGGTGAGGGCGGTGAGCGCGGCCCGGCGCTCCTCCACGGCGGCCAGCCGCAGCGGGTCGGCGTCCAGGTCGTCGGCGTACCCGGCCAGCTCCCCGGCCACGTCGCCGAGCAGGATGCCGACCTCGCCGATCCGCTCGGCGAGGGAGGCGAGCGCCGGGTCGTGGGACCGGACGGCCTCCAGCGCGCGGTGCGCGCCCGCGACGAGCGCCTGGGCGTCGATCCCCTCGGGGTCCTCGGGATTGCCCGCGAGAGCGGCGTGTGCGGCGGTCGCGGCGGACGACAGCGCCTCGGCGTGCCCGAGCCGCTCCGCCTCCTCGGCCAGCTCCACGTCCTCACCGGGGCGCGGCTCGACGGCGGAGATCTCCTCGATCCCGTACCGGAGCATGTCGGCTTCCTGGGCGCGCTCACGCGCGCGCGTGACGATCTCCTCCAGTTCGGTGGAGACGGCCCGCAGCCGCCGGTAGGCCTCGCCGTACTTGTCCAGCGGCACCGTGACCGCGTTCCCGGCGTACCGGTCGAGCGCCTGCCGCTGCCGGGACAGCTTCAGCAGCCCCTGCTGGTCGGTCTGGCCGTGCACGGCCACCAGCTCGTCGGCCAGCTCGGCGAGCACGCCCACGGGCACGCTGCGCCCGCCCAGGTGCGCCCGCGAGCGCCCCTCGGCCGAAACGGTACGGCTGATCAGCAGGGCCCCGTCGTCCAGCTCGGCCCCGGCCTCCTCGGCGCGTACGGCGACGGAGGCGCCCACGGGCACGGTGACCCGTCCCTCCACGACCGCCCTGTCGGCGCCGATCCGCACGAGCGCCGGGTCCGCGCGCCCGCCGAGCAGCAACCCCAGGCTGGTGACCACCATGGTCTTGCCCGCACCCGTCTCACCGGTGACCGCGGTGAACCCCGGCGACAACTCGACGACAGCGTCGTCGATGACCCCGAGTGACCGTATCCGCATCTCCTCCAACACGGAACAGACCATACGAGGTCCGGGCGGAAGAGTGCACACAGGCTGCCCATGTCACTCCGAGGGGTGGTCCGGCTTCAGGGGCGCGGGGAACCACTCGACCAGCCACAACGCTCCCACGGCCGCCGACGCTCCTCACGCGCCCCCCGCCTTCCGCTAGTGCGCCCCCCGCCACCCATGTGTGGGCAACGCGAACTTCGCCACCAGCCGATCGGTGAACGACGCGTGATGCAGCCGGGCCAGCCGCACCGGCACGGCCCCCCGCCGCACCTCCACCCGCGCCCCCGGCGGCAACTCGACGGTCCGCCGCCCGTCGCACCACAGCACACCCGGCGGGATGTGCGGCAGAACCTCCACGGCGAGCACGGAATCCGGCGAGGTCACGAGCGGCTTCGCGAACAGCGCGTGCGCGCTGATCGGCACCATCAGCAGCGCCTCCACCTCGGGCCACACCACCGGGCCCCCGGCGGAGAACGCGTACGCCGTCGAGCCGGTCGGCGTCGACAGCACGATCCCGTCGCACCCGAAAGCGGTGACCGGCCGCCCGTCGATCTCCAGCACGACCTCGAGCATCTTCTCGGCGCCGGCCTTCTGCACGGCCGCCTCGTTCAGCGCCCAGTCCGTGTGCACGATGTCCCCGTTGCGGTGCACCACCACGTCGATGGTCATCCGCTCCTCGACCTCGTACGAGCGGGCTACCACCCGGTCGACGACCCGGTCGAGGTCGTCCCGCTCGGCCTCCGCGAGGAATCCGACGCGCCCGAGGTTGACGCCGAGCATCGGCACCCCGGAGGCCCGCGCGAACTCGGCGCCGCGCAGCAGCGTGCCGTCGCCGCCGAGGACGATCAGCAGCTCACAGCCGTCCAGGCACTGCGGTGTCGCCTCCTTGACGAGGGCCACCTCGTCGGGCAGCGGCAGGTCGCGCGCCTCCTCCTCCAGCACCCGCACCCCGATGCCCTGCCCCAGCAGTCCCTTGACCACCAGTTCCGCACTGCGGATCGCCGCGGGCCGCCCGGTGTGGGCGAGCAGGAAAACAGTACGCGCTCGGTCTTGTGTCAACGCGGCCCCTCCGCCACTGCTCGGTCGACATCGGCCGGGTCCAGGGCGGGCGCCCCGGCACGCAGCCACAGAAAGTACTCGACGTTCCCGGACGGTCCGGGCAGCGGGCTCGCGGTGACCGCCCGCACGCCGAGCCCCAGCTCCCAGGCCTTCTCGGCCACCCCCCGCACGGCCTCGGCCCGCAGCTGCGGGCTTCGTACGACGCCCCCGCTGCCGAGCCGTTCCTTGCCCACCTCAAACTGCGGCTTGACCATCATCACCAGGTCGGCGTCCGGCTTCACGCACCGCTTCAGGGCGGGCAGCACCAGCCCGAGCGGGATGAAGGACAGATCGCCCACGACAAGATCCACCGGCTCCCCGTCGATCGCTTCGAGCGTCAACTCACGTACGTTCGTACGGTCCTTGACGGTGACGCGTTCATCGCTCTGCAGAGACCAGGCGAGCTGTCCGTAGCCGACGTCCACGGCGACCACGTGCGCGGCGCCCGCGCGCAGCAGGACATCGGTGAAGCCACCGGTGGAGGCTCCGGCGTCCAGCGCGCGCCGGCCCCCGACGACGAGCCCCTGCGGTACGAACGCCTCCAGCGCGCCGGCGAGCTTGTGGCCGCCCCGGGAGACGTAGTCCGGATCGCTGTCGTCGGTCTCGACGACGATCGCCGCGGCGGTCTCCACCTGTGTGGCCGGCTTGGTCGCCACGGTCCTGCCGACGGTGACCCGCCCGGCGGCGATCAGCTGGCTGGCGTGCTCGCGCGAGCGCGCGAGCTTCCGGCGGACCAGCTCCGCGTCCAGACGACGGCGTGCGACTCCTGCCACGTTCGGTTCAGCTCCTGCTCTGGTGGTACGAGGGTGGGTTGTACGACGGTGGGTGGTACGAGGGTGAGGGGGCCGGCGGCCCCGGGCGGGCGTCGAGCGCGGTGAGCGCGTCGCGCAACCCCTCGTGTACATCCTCGTACACCTCGAGATGTCCGTCGGTGGCGAGGTGGTCGGCGTCGGCCAGCCGCTCCAGCCGGGCGTCGACCTCGGCGTTGCCGGTGGGGGCGCGGGGGACGCCCAGGGGGGCGGGGTCGGCGGGGGCGGCGGGGGCGTCCTCGGGCCCGGCGCCCGTCCCGGGCTCCGCTTCCACCTGCGCCTCGGCCTGCGCTTCGGCTTGCGCTTCGGCTCGCGTTTCGGCCTCTGCCCCGGCCACGGCCTCTGACACGGACTCGCTCATGCCCAGACGCTACCTCGAACGGCTGCGGTACCGTCGTCCGCGATGGCCACGATCGAGGAGTGCCGCGCCGCACTGGGAAAGCTTTCGGACAACATGCAGGGCGCCGAGGGCGACGTCGGCGAGGCCGCCGCCCTGGACCGCTCGGTGAGCTGTCACATCACCGACCTGGACGTGACCTTCGCCGGCCGGATGACCGGGGGCCGGCTGGAGGTGGACGAGACGTATCCGGGGCCGCCGCGGGAGAAGGCCCGGATCCGGCTCGCCATGTCCGGCGACGACCTGGTGGCCCTGGTGGGCGGAGGGCTGAACTTCGCGACCGCCTGGGGCTCGGGACGGGTCAGGCTGGAGGCGAGCCTGCTGGACCTGTTCCGGCTGCGGAAGCTGCTCTGACACCCCGCCCGGTCGCCCTCGGGGTTCGCGCCGCTCAGGATGGCGCCGGGGCCTTCGCCGCCCTGGCCCGCCGTGCGGCCGGCACCACCAGTGGGGTTCCCGTCTCGGGGTCCTCGATGATCTGGCAGCGCAGCCCGAAGACCTCCTCGACCAGCCCGGCCGTGACGATGTCGGCCGGGGCGCCCTCCGCGATGACCTGGCCGCCGCGCAGGGCGATGAGGTGGGTGGCGTAGCGGGCGGCGTGGTTGAGGTCGTGCAGGACGGCGACGAGGGTGCGGCCCTGGGTCTCGTGCAGTTCGGCGCACAGGTCGAGGACGTCGATCTGGTGCTGGATGTCCAGATAGGTGGTCGGCTCGTCCAGGAGCAGCAGCGGGGTCTGCTGGGCGAGGGCCATGGCGATCCACACGCGCTGGCGCTGGCCGCCGGACAGCTCGTCCACGTAGCGGTCCGCGAGTTCGGCGACCCCGGTGTGCGCCATGGACTCCTGGACGACCCGCTCGTCCTCGGCGGACCACTGCCGCAGCAGCCCCTGGTGCGGGTAGCGGCCACGGCCCACGAGGTCGGCGACCGTGATGCCCTCGGGCGCGATGGACGACTGCGGGAGCAGGCCGAGGGTCCGGGCGACCTTCTTGGCGGGCATCGACTGGATGACCTGCCCGTCCAGCAGCACCCGGCCCTGGCTGGGCCTGAGCATCCGCGACAGCCCGCGCAGGAGCGTCGACTTGCCGCACGCGTTCGGGCCGACGATCACCGTGAAGGACCGGTCCGGGATCTGGACCGACAGCTGTTCGGCGATGACGCGCTGGTCGTAGGCGAGGGTGACGTTCTCGGCGGACAGGCGGTTCACGGTGCTCCTCGTGCTGTCTGACTCGGTGCTGTCTGACTCGGTGACGGCGCTCATATCCGGCCCGCCCTGCGCTCGGTGACGAGCAGCCAGAGCAGGTAGCCGCCGCCCAGGACTCCGGTGACCACGCCGACGGGCAGCCGTCCCGCGCCGAAGGCCCGCTGCGAGGCCCAGTCGGCGCTGACCAGGAGGGCGGCGCCCATGCACAGGGAGGGCAGCAGGTTCGGACCCGGGGAACGGGTCAGGCGACGGGCCAGCTGGGGTGCGGTGAGGGCCACGAACCCGACGGGGCCGGCCGCGGCGGTGGCGGTCGCGGTGAGCAGGACGGCGGTCACCATCAGCAGGGCCCGTACGCGTTCGACGCGCACGCCGAGGGCGTTCGAGACGTCGTCGCCCATCCCCATCGTCCTGAGGCCGCGCGCGTTGACGAGCGCGAGCGGTACGAGCACGGCGCACACCCCGAGCAGCGGCCCGACCTGGTCCCAGTCGCGGCCGTCGAGGGAGCCCGTCATCCAGACGACGGCACGGGCCGCGTCGACGATGTCGGACACGGTGAGCAGATAGCCGTTGACCGCCGTGAGGATCGCGGAGACGCCGATTCCGACCAGGACCAGCCGGTATCCGTGCACGCCCCGCTTCCAGGCGAGCAGATAGATGGCGAACCCGGTCACCAGACCGCCCACGAGCGCGCCCGCGGTGACCTGGGTGGCGCTCCCGGAGAACAGCACGATCATCACGAGCGCCCCGGCGGTCGCCCCCTGCCCGAGGCCCAGCACGTCGGGGCTGCCCAGCGGGTTGCGGGTCACGGCCTGGAACAGCGCCCCGCCGAGCCCGAGGGACCCGCCGACCAGCAGCCCGACCAGGACCCTCGGCAGCCGCAGCTCCCTGACCACGAACTCCTGGCCGGCGCTGCCGTCGCCGAGCAGCGCCTTCACGACGTCGCCCGCGGGGATCGGGAAGTCGCCGGTGCCGATCAGTACGACGCTCGCGGCGAGCGCGGTGAGGAGCAGCAGGACGACGACGGTGACGGCACGGACGTCCAGCCGCAGCGAGAGCCCGCCCGGCGTCCTGATGACATGGTTGGCCTTCTTGACTCGGTTGGCCTTCATGACTCGGTCGGTCTTCACAGCTGGGCCGTCCTGCGCCGTCGCACGAGAAGGATGAAGACCGGCCCGCCGATGAGGGCGGTGACGATGCCGACCTGGAGTTCCGAGGGGCGGGCCACCACCCGGCCGATGACGTCGGCGCCGAGCAGCAGCACGGGCGACAGGACCGTCGCGTACGGCAGGATCCAGCGCAGGTCGGGGCCGGTGAAGGACCTCACGGCATGCGGGACCATCAGCCCGACGAACGCGATCGGCCCGCACGCGGCGGTCGCCGCCCCGCACAGCACGGTCGCGGCGAGCATGGACAGCGCCCGCGTGCGGTTCAGGTGGGCGCCGAGGGCGGTGGCGGTGTCGTCGCCCATGGCCACGGCGTTGAGCGGCCGGGCGAGCCCCAGGGCGAGCAGCGTGCCCACCGCGAGGAACGGCAGCACCTGCACGATGGTCGCGTTGTCGGCCGAGGCCAGCGAACCCACCGTCCAGAAGCGCATCTTGCCCAGCGCCGCGTCGTCCATGATCATCACGGCCTGGAGATAGCCGTACAGGGCCGCGCTGATGGCCGTTCCGGCGAGCGCGAGCCGCACCGGCGTGGCGCCCCGGCTGCCGCCGAGGAACCAGACCAGCGCACCGACCGCCGCCGCACCGGCGAAGGCGAACCACACATATCCGGTCAGGCTGGTGACGCCGAAGAAGGTGATGGCGGTGACGACGGCGGCGGAGGCACCCGCGTTGATGCCGAGCAGGCCGGGGTCGGCCAGCGGATTGCGGGTGAGCGCCTGGAGCACGGCCCCGGCCAGCCCGAGCGCGGCACCGGCCAGCAGCCCGAGGACCGTGCGCGAGATCCGCGCGTCCACGACGACGTCGCCGTACGTCCCCGTGTCCTGGAACAGGCCGTGCCAGACCTGGTCCGGCGTCAGCGCTTTCGCCCCGATCGCGATGCTCACGAGGGCCACGAGCGCCAGGACCACGAGGGACAGGAGGAGCCCAAGGGGGCGTACCGCACGGCGGGTTGGGGGCGCGGGGGCGGTTTCCGCGCGCTGTTCGGGAGGACTGTCAACCAACACGAGGTTAGGTTAGCCTACCCTCGCTAACCATCTCGATGCGGGCCGGGAAGTCCCCGAAGTTCCCGTGCGTCACAGACCCAGTCTGGCCAGCGCCTTGCCCCCGTCCAGCGCGCAAACCCCTTCCCCGGCCGCCGTCCAGGCCGCCGCGCACAGTGCCCGCAGCCCGTCGAGCGCCTCGCCGTCCCCCTCCAGCTCCAGGCGGTCGGCACCGGCCGTCGCCGTCCAGCCTCCGCAGCGGAAGCCGGCCTCCGTCCCCGCGACCTCCGGCTGGCCGGTGAGCAGCCCGCGCAGGTCGGCGTCCACATACGTCGGCCGGTGCTGCGGCGGCGCGGCCAGCAGCTGGGCACCGTCGGTGACACCGGTCAGCACGAGCAGCGAGTCCACACCGCCGTTGAACGCGCCCTCGATGTCCGTGTCCAGCCGGTCCCCGACGACCAGTGGCCGCTTCGCCCCGGTGCGCAGGACGGTCTCCCGGTGCATGGGAGGCAGCGGCTTGCCCGCCACCTGCGGCTCCGCGCCCGTCGCGATCCGTACGACCTCCACCGCGGCGCCGTTGCCCGGCGCGATGCCCCGGTCGCCCGGAATCGTCAGGTCGGTGTTCGACGCGAACCACGGCACACCCCGGGCCACCGCGTACGACGCCTCCGCGAACCGCCCCCAGGCGAGATCCGGCCCGCCGTACCCCTGCGCGACCGCCACGGGATCGTCGTCCGCCGACTCCACCGGCGTCAGCCCGCGCTCGCGCAGCGCCACGCGCAGCCCCTCACCGCCGATCACCAGCACCTTCGCCCCGGCCGGCACCTGCTCGCTGATCAGCCGCGCGACCGCCTGCGCCGAGGTGATGACGTCGTCCGCCCCCGTCGGTATCCCCAGCTCCGTGAGGTGCCCTGCCACGGCGTCCGGCGTACGCAGCGCGTTGTTCGTGACGTAGGCCAGGTGCATCCCGCCCACACGCGCCCGCGCCAGCGAGTCGACGGCGTGCGCGATCGCGCTCCCGCCCGCGTACACCACCCCGTCCAGATCGAGCAGCGCCGTGTCGTACGCCTCGCTCAGGGGCTGGCCCACGCCCTCGGGCCTCGTCCTGACGCTCTGGCTCATTCCCCATCGCTCCTCGTTCGACCGTCTTTCCCCGATCATCCCCCACCCCACTGACACACGTACGATGCCGGGATGAACACTGCAGGTCACTCGGAAGCAACGGCGCGCCGAGGCCTGGAACTCACCCCGTTCCGCGGCCTTCGGTACGACCCCGACCGGGTCGGCAGCCTGGCCTCCGTCACCTCCCCGCCGTACGACGTCGTCGTACGCCCCGACGGGCTGTACCACCTCCAGTCGGCCGATCCGCACAACATCGTCCGGCTGATCCTTCCCCAGGCCGACAACCCGAGCGCCCGCAACGAACAGGCCGCGCAGACCCTGCGCCGCTGGCTCGCCGAGGGCATCCTGACCGCCGACCCGGACCCCGCCCTGTACGTGTACGAGCAGCGCGACGGCAACGGGATGCTCCAGCGCGGTGTCATCGGCGCCCTGCGCGTGTCCGACCCCGCCGAGGGCGTCGTCCTCCCGCACGAGGACGTCATGCCGCCCGTGGTCGCCGACCGCGCCGGCCTGATGCGCGCCACCCGCGCCAACCTGGAGCCGTTGCTGCTCACCTACCACGGCAACGGCGGTGCGGCCGAGGTCGTCGAGCGCACGGTGCAGCAGCCGCCGCTGCTCGCCACGACCACCGAGGACGGCTTCCTCCACAGCCTCTGGGCGATCACCGACCCGGCCGACACGGCCCGCGTCCAGGCCGACCTGTCCCACCACCAGGCCCTCATCGCCGACGGCCACCACCGCTGGGCCACCTACCGCAGGCTGCGCGCCGAACACCCCTCCCCCAGCCCCTGGGACCACGGCCTGGTCCTCCTGGTCGACACCGCCCGCTATCCCCTGCGCGTCCGCGCCATCCACCGTCTCCTGCACCGGCTGCCGGTCACGGACGCGCTGGCGGCCCTGGACGGCCTGTTCCGGGTACGGCACCTCGCGGACGTGCCGCTGGCCGGGGCTCTGGAGGCGCTGGCGGACGCGTCCTGCGCGGGCAACGCCTTCCTGCTGGCCGGCGACGGCGCCTTCCACCTGATCGACCGCCCGGACCCGGACCTGCTCGCCCGGACGATCCCGGCCGACCGGCCGGCCGCCTGGCGTTCCCTGGACGCCACCGTCCTGCACACCACGCTCCTCGACCACGTCTGGCGCATCCCCGAGGACTCCCCCGCCCACATCGCCTACATCCACGACACGGCGGCCACGGTCGCCAAGGCGGAACGCGACGGCGGAACGGCCGTCCTGATGCACCCCGTGCGCGAGGACGTCGTCCGCGATCTTGCCCGCCAGGGCGTCACGATGCCCCGCAAGTCGACGTCGTTCGGCCCCAAGCCGGCGTCGGGGCTGGTGCTGCGGGCCCTGGAGATGTGACGCCCATATACGACGCTCGTATACGACAAAAGGGCGGGACCGTTTCGGTCCCGCCCTTTGTCACGTGCTCACGTGCTCACGTCCTCACGTCCTCACCCGTTCGGGTCAGTCGGTCAGTCCTCGTCGTCCGTCGCGGTGACGTCCGCGGACTCGGCGCTCTTCACGCCCTTGCCCTTGTCGTCACTGTCGTCGTCACTGTCGCCGTCGTCGTCCCGGCCGCTCCGGGCCTCGGTACCGGACTCGGCCTGGCTGTCGCTGTCGTTCTCGCTGTCGCTCTCGTCGAGAGCGTCGACGAACTCGACGCCGTCCAGCTCGGCCAGTCGGTCGGAGGCGTCCGTGCTGCCGTCCCGGTCCGCCTCGACGGCCTTAGCGAACCACTCCCGCGCCTCGCCCTCCCGGCCGGCGGCCAGCAGGGCGTCCGCGTAGGCGTAGCGCAGCCGCGCGGTCCACGGCTGGACCGAGTTGGACGCCAGCTCGGGGCTCTGCAGGGTCACGATGGCCGCGTCCAGCTGCCCCATGTCACGCCGGGCACCCGCCGCGACGAGCCGCATCTCGACCTGACCGGCCTTGTCCAGCTTCTGCACCTCCGGAGCGCCGGCCATCTCCAGCGCCTTCTCCGGGCGGCCGAGCCCACGCTCGCAGTCGGCCATCACCGGCCACAGCTCCACGCTGCCCGACATACGCCGCGCGGCCCGGAACTCGGCGAGCGCCTCGCTGTACTTCTGGCTGGCGTACGCGGCGAACCCGGCGGCCTCACGAACAGCGGCCACGCGGGACGCCAGGCGCAGGGCCACCTTGGAGTAGCCGTAGGCCCCCTCGGGGTCCTCGTCGATGAGCCGCGCGACCATCACCAGGTTCTTGGCGACGTCCTCCGCGAGCGTCTTGGGCAGGCTCTGCAGCTCCTGCCGGACGTCCTTGTCGATCTCGTCGCCGGTGACGTCCTCCGGGATCGGCAGCCGCTTGATCGGCTCACGGTCGCGGTCGCGGTCGTCCCGGCCGCGGAAGCCACCATCACGCCGGTCGTCCCGGCCCCGGAAGCCGCCGCCCGTCGGCCGGCCGCCACGGTCGTCCCGACGGGGGCCACGGGCACCTCGGTCGTCCCGGCCACGGAAGCCACCACGGCTGTCGTCGCGCCGCTCGTCACGGCGGTCATCGCGGCGGAAGGCGGGGCGGTCGCCACCGCGGTCGTCGCGACGGAACCCGCCGCGGTCGTCACGACGGTCGCCACCGCGATCGTCACGGCGGTCATCGCGACGGAAGCCACCACGGTCGCCGCGGTCGTCCTCACGGCGGAACCCGCCACGGTCATCACGGCGGTCGTCGCGGCGGAAGGCGGGGCGCTCACCGCCACGGTCGTCACGCCGGAAGGCAGGGCGGTCGCCACCGCGGTCGTCGCGACGGAACCCGCCACGGTCGCCACCGCGGTCGTCACGACGCGGCCCACGGTCGCGGTCGTCACGCTGGAACCCAGGACGCGAACCCCGGTCGCCGTAGCCGCCACGGCTGTCCTCGCGACGGTCGTCACGGCGCCCGTAGCCGCCACCGCGATTGTCGTCGCGGCGGTCATCGCGGCGGAAGGCGGGGCGGTCGCCACCGCGGTCGTCACGACGGAACCCGCCGCGGTCGTCACGACGGTCGCCACCGCGATCGTCACGGCGGTCATCGCGACGGAAGCCACCACGGTCGCCGCGGTCGTCCTCACGGCGGAACCCGCCGCGGTCGTCACGGCGGTCGTCGCGGCGGAAGGCGGGGCGCTCACCGCCACGGTCGTCACGCCGGAAGGCAGGGCGCTCACCACCGCGGTCGTCACGACGCGGCCCACGGTCGCGGTCGTCACGCTGGAACCCAGGACGCGAACCCCGGTCGTCACGTCGCCCATAGCTACCGCCGCGATTGTCGTCGCGCCGGTCATCGCGGCGGAAGGCGGGGCGGTCGCCACCTCGGTCGTCACGGCGGAACCCGCCGCGGTCGTCACGACGGTCGCCACCTCGGTCGTCACGTCGGTCATCGCGACGGAAGCCACCACGGTCGCCGCGGTCGCTCCGGTCGCCGGAGCCGCCACCGCGGTTGTCGTCACGCCGGCCGTAACCGCCGCGATCGCCACGGTCGTTGTCCCGCCGGAAGCCGCCACGGTCCCCGCGGTAGCCGCCACGATCACCGCGGTCACCACTGTCCCGTCGCCGCTGGTCGCGCTCCGGTCGGTCGTCGGGAGAGTTGGTGGACATGGTGACTCCTGTCTTAGGTACCGCAAGCATTGTAAAAACAAAAGGACCCCTGGTCCCAGCTGAACGCTGGGACCAGGGGTCCTCCAAAGATTGTTCGGCGGCGTCCTACTCTCCCACAGGGTCCCCCCTGCAGTACCATCGGCGCTGTGAGGCTTAGCTTCCGGGTTCGGAATGTAACCGGGCG